>JBGAJY010000148.1:0-14476 GCA_044224705.1 Saprospiraceae bacterium | reverse complement strand
AAAGGGGAGGGGTGACACGACAGGCGATGATAAGTCGCTTGGGTCTGGTGCCATTGCGAACAAACAAACCACCAGTGGCACGGCAGGTGACGTCACATCACCCCTCCCCTTTGGGGAGGGGTTGGGGTTGCCCCCCGGCCACTCCGGCCTCGGCCTGCTCCTCCTCGGCGTCACGGGCGACGAGGTGCTCCCGGCGGATGTGTACAATCAATTGAAAAACAAAGCCTTGCAAGCCGTGCGCGGCACCGTCCAGGCCGACATCCTGAAAGAAGACCAGGCGCAGAACACCTGCATTTTCAGCACCGAATTCAGCCTCCGGGTGATGGGCGACGTGCAGGATTATTTTATCAAAAACAAGGTCCGCAACTTCTACTCGGTCTCCATTTCCGGCTACCACATCGCCGAAGCCGGCGCCAATCCGATCTCGCAACTGGCGTTTACCCTCGCCAATGGCTTCACCTTCGTGGAATACTACGCCTCCCGAGGCATGAAAGTGGACGATTTCGCGCCCAACCTGTCCTTCTTTTTCTCCAATGGCGTAGACGCCGAGTATGCCGTCATCGGCCGCGTGGCGCGGCGCATCTGGGCCAAGGCCATGCGCTGGAAATACGGCGCCAACCAGCGCAGCCAGATGCTCAAATACCACATACAGACCTCCGGCCGCTCGCTGCATGCCCAGGAAATCGCGTTCAACGACATCCGCACCACGCTGCAGGCCCTCTACGCCATCTACGACAACTGCAACTCGCTGCACACCAACGCCTACGACGAAGCCATCACCACGCCCACCGAGGAATCGGTGCGCCGCGCCATGGCCATCCAACTCATCATCAACCACGAGCTTGGGCTCGCCAAAAACGAGAACCCCATGCAGGGCTCCTTCATCATCGAAGAACTGACCGACCTGGTGGAAGACGCCGTGCTCCGCGAATTCGACCGCATCACCGAGCGCGGCGGCGTGCTGGGCGCGATGGAAACCATGTACCAGCGCGGCAAAATCCAGGAGGAAAGCCTGTACTACGAAACTTTGAAACATACGGGCGAACTGCCGCTCATCGGCGTCAATACCTTCCTCTCGAAAGACGGCTCGCCGACCATTTTGCCGAAAGAGGTGATTCGTGCCACGGAAGAGGAAAAGGAGGGGCAAATCCACACCCTGCAAAATCTGCACGCCGCGAATGAACCGGAGGCAAAAGCGGCTTTGAAACGCCTGCAAAAGGTCGCCGTGGAGAATGGCAACCTGTTCGGAGAGCTGATGGAGGCGGTGAAAGTGTGTTCGCTGGGGCAGATTACTCGGGCTTTGTATGAGGTGGGAGGGCAGTATCGGAGGAATATGTGAGGCTTGCCTATACGGTCTGTTTTCGTTAAATTTGTGCCGTATGGGCAAATCCAGCAATCAAAATATGAATGTTTCCCTTGAAATCGGCTATGAACAACTCCTGGCTTTGATACGGCAACTCACGCCGAAACAGAAAAAGCAACTGGTAACGGAATTGCAACAGGAGACAAAAGAAGAGGGGCCCGTTCCGGGTCCCAACAATCTGCAGCAGTTGCTGTTGAGAGGGCCCGTATGGACAGATGAGGAATATGAAAACGTGATGAAAACGAAGGCCCAACTCGATCAACTTGGACAACATGGTGCTCGTTGATACCTCCGTGCTGATCGAGTATTTCCGCAAACAGGATAAGACCAAAACTTTCCTGTACCAACTTGCGGGACAGCATCCTCAAATCTACATTTCAGCCATCAGCAAATTCGAAATTTGGGTAGGGAACAATCCTGACCAGACCGACTTTTGGCGCGCATTGTTCAGTTCGCTTATTACTCTGCCTTTTGGAGACCAGGAGGCGGAAATGGCAGGTGTGATTCAACAAAAACTGCTGAAAACCAACCAGCAGATCGGTATTTCGGACTTGCTCATCGGTGCTACGGCGTTGCTACACGAATTACCTGTGGCAACGCTGAATTTGAAGCATTTTGGACGGTTGGAAGGGGTGAAATTGGTAGAACGGTAGGAGAAGATTCTCAATGGAGAGGAAATATGTAACGCTGCGTATCCTGAAATCAAAAATTCCTGTTTTATGAAAAACTTATTCACCTGCTTGCTTTGCCTTGCGCCTTTTTGCGCGTTTGCACAAAACCAACGACTGAGGTTCAGCAACGATTCGTTGAACATTTCCGTTCGCAAGGACTCTCTGCCCGGGCGGTTCGTGCTGCTTATCCTGGATAACACCACAAACGACACCATCGCAGGGCTGGTGGACAATTGGGACTCCAAAGTCAAAAGTGTTTTCAAAAACGACACCCTTTGCTCCATTTTACTGGAAAGCAATGCATGTGACCAGGTTGCCTCCTTTTGGATGTTTAAAAAAGGCGGTCAATCCTGGGATCTCCTCAAAAATGAGTCCTGGCAAAATTGTCCTACCAACTGGACAAGGTCAGTTACGTACCGGTTTTTTCAGAGGGACCTGCTGAATTTGGAGCTTGTTGAAAATACCAAACGGTCAGGCAAACCAGAAGAGGTAACGAAACTGGAATACCGTTACGACGGAAATGGACGTCTTGAAATAATGGAGATGAAACAATAACTTCAAACTGATTTTTGCATTAAAATATCCAAAAGGGTATTAACAAAACAAGTAAATGACCCACACCGTCACTTCAAAAAACGGCATCTCAATCCGCCTGACCAATGAACGATGGATGCACATTACCATCGGCCACCCGGAATTGGCAGATTACTTTTTTGAGGTACTGGAAACTGTTGAAGACCCCGAAATCGTCTATATTGGAAACGAAGGCGAATTGCTCGCCATTAGGAAGATTGTGAACGAATCCAATAAATTCTTGGTTGTAGCCTACAAAGAATTGGCCGACCAAACCGGAATCTTGCTTGACGGTTTTATTATTACAGCCTATTCTACTTCAAGAATGAACTCATTACAAAAACGACCCATCGCATGGCAGCCTTAGATGCATTGCTCCACCTCGATAGCCTCATCCCCTGGCTTGTTCGCTATGAAAATATCTGGGCCCACTACGACCGCGAAGCCGACGTGCTTTACCTGCATTTCAAAAAGCCCAACCATGCTGACGACAGCGAATTAACGGACGATGACATCATTATACGCTACGAAAAAGACGAGGTAGTCGGCCTGACCATTCTGAATGCAGGCAAGCGAATTTCAAAAGCCACTGCCTGATTTTTTTCGAAAAGCCAACATCCTCACTTCCCTTTCTTCTCCGCGATCCACCTCCCCACCTTCTCCTCCAGCACCGCAATTGGCAAGCACCCCGCGTCCAGCACCTGGTTGTGAAACTGCCGGATGTCGAATTTCGGGCCCAGCGCCTGCTCGGCCTTGTGCCGCAGTTCCAGTATTTTCAACTGCCCGATCTTGTACGACAAAGCCTGCCCGGGAATGGCCATATAGCGCTCTATCTCGGCGACGATGCTCTCCTCCGGTTCCGCTTCGTTTTGCATGGAATATTCGATGGCCTGTTCGCGCGTCCAGCCTTTGGTGTGCATGCCCACGTCGACCACAAGGCGGATGGCGCGGTGCATTTCGCCGCTGAGGCTGCCGAAATACTGGTACGGATCGGTGTACAAGCCGAGTTCCTTGCCCAGGCTCTCGGTGTACAAAGCCCAGCCCTCGCCGTAGGCGCCGTACCATAGGAAGCGCCGGAACGAGGGCAGCCCCGTGCTTTCCTGCTGGATGGAGATCTGATAATGGTGACCCGGAATCGCTTCGTGCAGGAAAAGCGACTCGCCCTGAGAGATATTGGCTTTTGTGGCATCGGGCACGGGCACGTAAAAAATGCCCGGCCGGCTGCCGTCGGGCGTGCCCTGGATGTATTCGGCGCTGGCCGAAGCCTCGCGGAAAGCCTCCGTGCGCCGCACCTCGAAGGGCGATTTTGGCACGAGATCGAACATGCGGCTCAGTTGCGGCTTCATGCGCGGCTCGATGGCTGCGTACCAGGCGACGACCTCTTCGGGCTTTTTGAAAGGCATGAACTGCTTGTCGGTGCGCACGTAATCGAAAAACGCCCGCAGGTCGCCTTTAAAACCGACCTGTTCTTTCACCTTTTCCATTTCGGCGCGGATGCGGGCCACCTCGCGCTGACCGAGATCGAAAATCTCGTCGGCGCTCATATTCGTCGTCGTCCAGTATTTGATGAGGTAGTTGTAGCGCTCGCGGCCGCCGGGGATGTCGGAAATGCCGGTGGTGGCGCGGGCTTTGGGCAGGTATTCCTTTTCAAAAAAATCGGCCATTTTGCGGAAAGAGGGCACGAGCTGCTCGCGGATGGCAGCCGTGTAGGCCGCCGTCAGCCGTGTTTTTTCGGCTGCGGGAAAATCGGCGGGCAGGTTCTGGATGGGGCCGTAGTAGAGGCTTTTGGTGGGGTCGTCGGTCACCAGATCGCTGAACTGGGGGATGATCTTGACGACCAAGGTTCTGGGCAGCACGTAGCCCTGGTCCATGCCTTTGCGCATGTAAACGATGGCCGAATCGCACCAGGCGGGAAACACGGCGATGCGTTTGAGCCAGTTGTCGTAGTCCTTCACGGTTTTGAACGGCTGCGCGCCGCTGCCCGAGCCGTACTGGCCGAGCGTGAGCGGCACACTCCAGAACTGGTTGATCGGCAGGTAGTTGTCCGGGAATTTCAGGCCTTCGAGGTTGATGTCGCACTCCCATTTCAGGATGTCGTAGCTGATGCGGTCGTTCTGGTCAAAACCCGCCGGGTCGTACTGGGCCAGCGCGGTTTTGGTGCGGCTGTAAAAATCGGCCAACCGGCGGCGGTACTCGTCGCTGACGTTGATGGGTAATTGGTCGTTATAGCCTTCCACGCCCTGGATAGTGGCTTCGAGGGGGTAAAATCCCAGCCATTCGTGGTAATAATTTTCCAGAAAAGTGTTGAACGGAACGGCGGACGCCGCGGGTTTCGGCGGATTTTGCCGGCAGGCAACACTCCAAAGGGCGAGGCAAAACAAAACAACGAAAAGGCGCATGAGCAGGTCAGTTTTTACCCCGCAAACTTAACGCCCGCCTCCGCCTTGCCTGCCGCCCACAGACCAACGACCAAAAGAAATGTCTGAAAAACCGTTTTTACAGACCCGGAGGGGTTTCCTCGGGTTTGTCCTTTGCTTCTTTTTTACCGTGCAAAACATCGCGAAACTGGCTCGGCAGAAACTTGAAACGACCGCCCAGCCATTTTTCCAGGGTCACCGCCACGAGCGCATAGCCCTCGGTGACGCCCGGCACCGGCACTACGATGATCACGAAAAACGGCAAAAACCGCGGAATATCTTTCAATTGCTCCACCGCCGCGCGAAGTTCCTCTTCGGTCGGCTTGCGGTGCGGCGCCGAGAGTTTGAGTTTATCCCTGCCGTGGCGCGCGAAGGTGCGCACCATCCGGGTCGTCTCCACGCCTTCCATCACCATCGCCCAGAGCATCAGGCGCGGCATGCGGATTATTTCACGAAATTTAAACTTGCGCATTTCACTGCAAAGATGGTCAGTTTTGAGGGGCCGCGCAGGGTAGCGGCAGTACGATTTTCGACCAGGCCGAATATTTAACGGCTCAACGGCCCAGCCTCCGTGTGGCGCCTCCCGTGTACCCTCCGGGATTGTTCCTACTTTTGTCGCCCTTGTTACAACCACATTTTTAGATGAAAAAGTTCGCATTTCTACTTCTCTTTTTCCCCGTCCTGCTTTTTTCCCAGCAGCAGATCACGATGGCCGACGCCATCCTGAAAGGCCGTACCGCTCTGTCGCCGGCCAATCTGAAACAACTGCAATGGATTCCCGGAACCGCCCAGTTCAGCCACATCGTGGGCGGCAAAATCGTCCGGATGGACGCCAATAAAACCACGGCCGACACCCTCGACTGGCAACCGCTGATCAGCGCTGCGCTCACCGCCCAGGGCAAAACGCCGCCCGCCACCCTGCCGCCTTTCACCTGGCTCGATGCCGAACGGCTCTGGTTCCAGAATGGCGACGACATCTTCATCTGGTCGCAAAAAGGCGGACTGGAAAAGAAAACCACGCTGCCGGCCGGCGCCGGCAACGTCGACATTCATCCCAAAACCCTGGCAGCAGCCTATACCCTCGACGGCGAGCTGCACATCACCGGCGGCGACAGCAACAAACTCATCGCCAAAAGCGAAGCGGAAGGCATCGTGTACGGCACCAGCGTGCACCGCGACGAATTCGGCATCCACAAAGGCACGTACTGGAGCCCTTCGGGGCAGCGGCTGGCTTTTTACCGCATGGACGAAAGCATGGTGACGAAATATCCGGTCTACCTGCTCGATTCCATGCCCGCCCAGGTGAAGGAGTTCCGCTATCCCTTCGCGGGCTCGAAAAGCCACCACGTAACGGTCGGTATTTTCAACGACAAAACCAACGAGACGGTGTACCTCGAAACGGGCGAGCCCGCCGAGCAGTACCTGACGAATATCGCCTGGTCGCCCGACGAAAAATTCCTGCTCGTGGCCGTACTCAACCGCGGACAGAACCACCTGTGGCTCAAACAGTTCGACGCCGAATCGGGGGCTTTTGTCAAAACGATTTTTGAAGAAACGAACGAGAAATGGGTGGAACCGGAGCACCCCGCCGAATTCGTGCCGGGTTCCAATACCGACTTCATCTGGCAGAGCGAACGGGACGGTTTCAACCACCTGTACCTCTACAATTTGTCGGGGAAAATGCTGCGCCAGGTCAGTTTCGGCAACGCCCCGGTGACCAATTTCCTTGGCTTTTCAGACAACGGCAAGCGCTGTTTTTTCCAAATGGCCGACAACAACGGCCTCGAACGCTACTGCTACACGGCCGAAGTGTATCCGCAAAACGGCATGACCCGCCTGTACACAGAAGCGGGCATCCACAACGCGCTGATCAATTCCACGGGCGAATGGGCGCTGGACTTGTACAGCAGCGCGACCACGCCGCGCGAGATTTCTGTACTCCCGGTGAAAAAGCCGGAGAAACGCCGCGTCATTTTCTCCGCGCCCAACCCGGTCAAAGACATCCAAATGGGCGAAACCCGCCTCGTGGCGCTGAATTCTCCCGGCGGCGTGCCGCTCAATGCACGGCTCATCCTGCCGACCAATTTTGACCCGAACAAAAAATACCCGGCGCTGGTGTACGTCTACAATGGCCCGCATGTGCAAATGGTTACCAACTCCTGGCTCAACGGCGGCGAACTCTGGATGCACCGCATGGCCGAGCTCGGCGTGGCCGTGTTCGTACTCGACGGACGCGGCTCCGAAAACCGGGGATTCGCTTTCGAATCGGCCATTTTCCGGCACTGCGGCGACGCGGAGGTAGCCGACCAGCTCGTGGGCGCCAATTACCTGAAAAGCCAGCCGTTTATCGACTCCACGCGCCTCGGCGTGTTCGGATGGAGCTACGGCGGCTTCATGGCCACCTCGCTCATGACCCGCCCCGAAGCCAAAGGCGTGTTCCGTTGCGGTGTGGCCGGCGGCCCGGTGATCGACTGGCGGATGTACGAGATCATGTACACCGAACGCTACATGGACAGTCCGCAGGAAAACCCCGAAGGCTACGAAAAGGCCAGCCTGTTCAATTACATCGACAACCTGAACGGCCGCCTGCTCATGATCCACGGCTCCTCCGACGACGTGGTGCTCTGGCAGCACTCGCTGCGCTACATCCGCGAATGCGTGCGCAAAGGCAAGCAGATCGACTATTTCGTGTACCCCGAGCACCTGCACAACGTGATGGGCAAGGACCGGGTGCATCTGTACGAGAAGGTGGAGAAGTTTTTTTTGGAAAACCTGCGGGATACAGACGGGGTAAGACCCTGAGCGACGGAGCATTTTTTGTCGTTTCCAGACATTATAGCTGGATTTTCAGGGCTTGTCTGAGTAGACCTCGGAGGTTGGCGGCAAAAACTGTCGAATAACGCACTATTTTCCAGCGCCGCCAACCTCCGAGGTCTGCACTTCGTACCCTTTATCAGATTTTTCAGACACTCCTGTAATCCGTCAATCCTGACTCAAGCAGCCTCCAAGCCTTCCGGCGACGGTCCCGAAACCTGCTTCTGGCTGGAAACCGTTCATGCGGCAATACATTTTTTAACCTCTGGGAACGGCGCCGCTGAAAAAAAATTTGTCTGGCCGGATGCCAGAATACTGATGGCTCAACTTCGAAGAAGGTTTCGGCAAATGCGCTAAATTTTGTTCGTTTATAAAATTCCTGTTCATGAAAAAATCTGCTTTTCTCCTCCTTTTAGCCCTTCCGGCCGTTTTGGGGGCTCCTGTATCGGGCTCCGCCCAACCTTTTCCAAGAAATCCCGCATTTGACGAAGACGGGTTCGCTGTCATGGGCATTGGCTGGTTTCAACAGAAACTCATAGTCGAACCCGGCGGGAAAGTCCTGAGTTTCGGTTCGGTTCAAAATGCGCAGACTTACCGGGCTTTCGTCTCCCGCGTGTTGCCCGACGGGTCGTATGACACTGGCTTTGCAAACGGCGGTTTTCTGGCACTGGATACCCTGGCCCCCGGTTTTGCACCCTATTTGGACATGGTGCAATACCCGGACGGCAACCGGCTGCTCGTGATGCTCCGCATGGGCCAAAGCGCCCAAACCCGGCTGGTACGCCTGCTCAACGACGGCAGCCCCGACCCGGGTTTTGGCAACGGCGGTTCGGTCACTACCGACGGGGTTGTGTTGAAAACGGCTACTTCGATAGCCATCGATCCGCAGGAGCGCATCCTGGCAGCCGGTTCGGAGGGCAAGGTGTGGCGGTATACTCCCGATGGCGAACCCGACCTCAGCTTCGGTGCCAATGGAGTGCTGACCTTGCGGCAAAGCAATTACCCCGTTGTACAAAAGATCTTTCCGGGCGCCGATGGCGGCTGGCTCATTTATCTCGAACAAAGTTCCGCGCCCGACAGCTGTTTTTTTTACCGTCTGCATGCCGACGGCTCCCTGGACGAGGATTTTGGTGCGTCATTTATCGAGGCCGGGTCGTTCAGCGCCTTCGCTACGGACCATCAGCACCGGATTGTGATGGGAGGCACACAGGAGAGCGATTACTTGCTCAGAATACGCCGGTTTATGCCCGATGGAAGCCCGGATGCCTCGTTCGGCGCCGGAGGGGTGGCAGTGAATGACGGCACGCCTGTGGTGCACAACTACTTTATAGCCATCGAGCCGGATGATAAAATTTTGCTGGGCGGGAACAAACTGGTGATTATTTCCCCTGCCAATGCCCAACCCTGGCCCTCGATCCGGCGCCTTAACGCGGACGGCTCGCTGGACACCGACTGGGCGCCCGAAGGCCTGGTGTCGGAAACATTTTCAGCAGCCCGATACACGGCCATAACCTGCTCGGCAGGAGGTATTCTTTATGCAGCGGGCGACGGTCTGGATGCCTACCATTCTTTCATGGCCTCTTACAATTACGACGGTCTTTTTGTGCAAACCATTGTGCCTGCGCACCAGCCGGTCCGGTTTCAGGTGACCCCCAATCCTATTTCCACGCGCCATGCTGTACTGCAATGCGAGATCGAAGAACCCGGCGTATTTGAACTTCGCTTACTGGATGCCGAAGGCCGGACGGTTCAGTTGCCCCGGCAGCTGACGCTGCAGGCAGGCAGGTGCGAGGATCTGCTGGATTTCCCCGAAATACTGCCGGCGGGCGTGTATTACCTGGAAGTGAAGGGCTTGTCGCTCCGGACCGTCCTGAAAGTGGTATTGCTGTAAGCCGGGCGGCAGTTTGCCTAATCCTTATTCGCCAGCTGACCGCAGGCCGCATCGATATCTTTGCCCCGGCTGCGGCGCACCGTCACTGTCACCTCCTCTTTGACGAGGTAGGCTACGAACTCGTTCAGGCGGTTTTCATCTGATTTTTCAAAAGTAAGGCCGTCGATCGGGTTGTATTCGATGATGTTGACCCGAACAGGAAACTTCCGGCGGCACAGCTGCACGAGCCGGGCTGCATCTTCCAGGCTGTCGTTGAAGTTCTGAAAAGCGATGTATTCGTACGAAATGCGGGTGCGCATCGTGCGGTACAGGTATACGAGGGCTTCCATGAGCACCTTCAGATTGTTGCTTTCGTTGATCGGCATGATCTCGTTGCGCTTGGCGTCGTCGGCCGCGTGGAGGCTGAGGGCCAGGTTGGAGCGGAAGCCGTCGTCGGCCAGTTTGCGGATCATTTTGGAAATGCCGGCCGTGCTCACGGTGATGCGCCGGGCGCTCATGCCGAGCCCGAGCGGCGGCGCGGCAGTGAGCCGCGCGATACTTTCCATCGTGTTGGCGTAGGTCAGCAAAGGTTCGCCCATGCCCATGTACACCACGTTGGTGAGCGGGCGTCCGAAGGTATCGATGCATTGTTTGTTCACCAGAGCGACCTGGTCGTAGATCTCGCCAGCCGAAAGATTGCGTTTGCGGCCCATGCGGCCCGTGGCGCAAAAGGCGCAGGTCAGGCTGCAACCCACTTGCGTACTCACGCAGACCGTGAAGCGCTCTTCGTCCGGTACGGGGATCAGCACGCTTTCGATGCGGTGGCCGTCGTGGGTGAGCCAGCGGGATTTGATCGTGCCGTCGTCGCTGTGCTGGACTTTGTCGAGGCGGAGGGTGTGCAGGGTATAGTGCTCGCGCAGGCGGGTACGGAGGTCCTTGGACAGGTTGGTCATGAGATCGAGATCCGTCACCGACTTGGCCCAGAGCCATTCGTAGAGCTGTTTGGCGCGAAAACGCGGTTCGCCCCATTCGGCGAGCACGGTTTCGAGCTCGGGCAGGGAGAGATCGCGGAGGTCGGGGAGGGTGGTCGTTTCAGTCATCTTGAATTACCTTATTAAGGTGTTTTTTTACCACATCAGGACACATGAAGGGCACATAAAGGAAAAGAAAAGGCGGTAGGATGTCCCGGTAAAATGGAATGGCTTTACCCACGTTCTTGCTTTCCCTTTTCCTTTATGTGCCCTTCATGTGTCCTGATGTGGTTAAAAAATAAATCAGTGGTTAATACGCCCCGAAGTACCGGCGCAGGAACCACTCCGCCGCCAGCAAACCTGCCAGCAGCGCGAAAATCCATTTCAGGTTGATCAGCGGGTTGGTTTTGCTGGTGTGGTAAATCACCGGCTTCACGGTTTCCATGGTTTTGATGCGTTCGGCGATGCCCGCCATGTCGGCAGGAAAAACGGTTTCGCCGCCGAATTTTTGGCTCAACTGGCGCAGCACGCCGTGGTTGGCCGTGGTCTCGAACAGTTCGAGCTGGATGGGCCGCACGCTGAATTTTCCTTCGTAAACGAGATTTTGACCGTTAAAATTCGTGTTGGCGCGGAACGTGTAATTGCCCACGGGCAGGATGCCGGCGTTCAGGGTGTAGCCTTTGCCGAGGCGGTTGAAATTGTAGGTGAACTCCTTGCCATCGCGGTTGCGGATGAGCATGCTCACGTCGGGCTCGTTGGTGAGTTCGTAGTTGTCGTTGTAAAGTTCGGCGCCGAAGGAAACGGCTTCGTTTTCGTTAAAAATGTTCTGGTCGAGGGTGACGCGGAATTTGCGTTTGTCCTCTTTGACCGACAGGTACTGCACTGTTTTGCCAAAAATTTCGTCAAAAATCTCCTGGTTCTGGTGCTGCATATAGTCGAACAGGCGCCATTTCCAGAGGTTTTCACCGAGAAAAATACCCGTGCGGGCCCCGTTCGTTTCGCCGATGGCAAGCAGTGGCTGATCGGTATTCACTTTGCCGATGCGTTTCCAGAGCACGACCTGTGCCTGCGGCGTGGCGTTGAAATTGCCGAAGGCGCTCACCACGGGATTGAAACGGGGAAGTTCCTCACTGACCGCCGGGCTGATCGTAAACGCGGCGAATTGCGGCGACACCACGCCCTGCACGTCGTCGGTCTGGCTGCGGTCGCTCTGCACGGCGGCGAGGGGCTGCGCCTGCGCCAGCGCGCCGTAGTCGGTTTGCAGGCCGGCGATGAACAGGCGCGGAATCTTGCGGTCGTTCAGGGTGCGCAGGATGCCCGAGATGTCGTTGGTCGTGGAGGGCAGGTTGTGCAAGATGACGAAATCGAACTTGCTCACGTCCACGCCGGGGTCGCCCACGTTGGCGATGGCGACCGTGTAATTTTTGTTCGCTTCCAGCATCTGGCGCAGGGCCGAGAGGTCGGGGTGCGGGGCATTGGCCAGGAGCAGGATTTTCTGGCGGGCGTCGAGCACGTCGATAAAAATCTCGCGGGCGTTGTTGGCCGTAGAGGCTTCCCCGGGCACTTTGGCGAGCGACACGAGGTATTGCGCCACGCCCGACTGATCGGCCTCGATGGTTACTTCCTTGGTCGTAAAAAAGTCGTTGCTGCCGATGGAAACCGGGATGGATTGCAGCTGGCGGGTTTGGTCGCCGTCGACTTTGCTGACGGTGAGCACGGTTTGCGCGCCCGAGCAATTGGAGGCCGCGACGTCGATTTGAACCGAAAACTTGTCGCCCAGGTAGGCGATTTTGTTGTGGAACACCCGTTTGACGAGCAGGTCTTTTTTCGGGGTCGTATCGCCCAGCGCCACGGTGTACACGGGCGCGCTGATGGGGGCGCTGGAATACGCGGGGTTGCTGCCTTCGTTGTAAATGCCGTCCGAGGCGAGGATCACGGCGCCCAGGTTTTGCGCGCCGTAGCGGTCGTACACGTCCTGCAGGAGCTGTGAGAGGTTGGTGACCTTGTCGGTAAAATTAAAATCCACGCCTTCGCGCACCTCGTCGCCGAAGGCCAGTTCGTGCACTTCGTAGTTGTCGCCCAGGGCGTTGCGCAGGGCCTGCCAGTTTTGTTTGTATTGCTCCAAAGACTGCTCGCGGAGTTCGGAACCGACGCTTTCGGACTGGTCCTGGGCGAGTACGACTACCGGTTTTTTGGTCTCAGTGATGAGGCTTTTGAGCAGGGGCGCCAGCAGCAGAGCGCTCAGGATGGTGACGGTGAGCCAGCGCATGACGGCCAGCCAGCGGTGCAGGTTGGGCGCTTGTTCGCGGAAAGTGGCGTCGCGCCAGTAGAGCAGCGCGGCGTAACCAAGGCCCAGTACGGCACACAGGATCAGGAACCAGGCGGGGTATTGAAAAGTTATTTGCGGCATAAGTGTAGATCAGACAGGTGTTGTCTTTTTGTTTTTCAGACAGGATCGACAGGATGGGGAGGATATTTTTTAAAAAAATTTCATCCTGCAAATCCTGTCGATCCTGTCTGAAAAACAAAAAAGCCTGTCACAGGCGGATTGGCGAATAAGGACGCAAATTTGAAGCTTTTGTTGCGAATGCCAGCCGCCTTCGGCGAAATGGAAGGCCAAACGGGCAAACGGCATATTTTTTACTTTTGGCCGCGTCAAGCCAGTTACGCTGCACCATGAAAACACCTCCCGCAAAAAAAACGGCCCCGGCCCCTGCAAGTGCCCGTGCTACTGCCACTGCAACTTCCGTCTCCAACTTGTCCGCTGAGCACCGCATGCTGCTCTGGCTGGTGTTTTTGGCCAACTCCCTGTTTTTCCTCCCGCAATGCCTCGACCGCTACCTCGCACCGAGGTTTTTGTTTTTGTCGCTGGTGCTGCTGGCGGGTTTCTGGCTGCTGCGCCGCGATTTCCGGGGGCGGGCCGACTGGCGTTTGCAGGGCTTCGACCTGCTGCTGCTGGGTTGGTACGGCCTGAATGCGGCTTCGGTCGGCTGGGCGTTCAGCTGGTCGGAAGGGGTGTTTTTTTCGCAAAAAGTGCTGCTGCTCTTCCTGACGTACTGGCTGCTGCGCCAATCGCTGTTCATGGACGAAGCCCGCACGCGGCAGATCATGACCCACTCGACGGTGGCGCTCACTTTCATCGCCGGCGGACTCATTCTGGGCCAATTGGTCTACGCCTTTATGCGCTACGGCCTCGAAAACGACGCGCTTTACGACTACGCTTCAGGCGTGTTCGGCAACAAGGGCCTGGCCTCCGACTTCCTGTTTTTTCTCCTGATTTTCAATGTGTTGTTCTACGGAGAAATCCGGCGGAAAGCCTGGTTCTGGCTCGGCTGCACCTTGTTGCTGACCCTGATCCTGCTGCTGCAAACGCGCACCGTTTACCTCGCTGTGGCCGCTGCCGGATTTGTGTATTTTCCCCTGCGCGCCGCTACGGAGCCCGGTTTCAGGCCCGTTTTTTTTAAAAAAATTCTGCCAGCCACCGTGCTGGGTCTGAGTCTTCTGATCGCGCTGGTGGCCTTCAAAGGCCGCGGGAGTTCCCTCTCGGAGCGGCTCAACCCCTTGACTTACCTCGAGAGCGTTTCGGCCAACGAGCGCCGTTTCGTGTGGTACAAAACCGACGTGCTCAACCGCGACCACTACTGGTGGGGCGTGGGCAACGGCAGCTGGAAAATCTGGTTTCCCTCCAAAAGCATCCGCGGCGGCTACCGGCTCGAAGAAAAAAGCATCGTGTTCACCCGTGCGCACAACGATTACCTCGAGGTGCAGTCGGAAATGGGCATGGTCGGGGCCGTTTT
>JBGAJY010000147.1:0-14597 GCA_044224705.1 Saprospiraceae bacterium | reverse complement strand
CTGATTTTTTCAGGACTGTTAAAAAAAATGGAGGTTCGGGGCAAGTTCTGCTCCGAACCTCCATTTTTTTTAAGCAGAAAAACGACCTTTGCTGCTCTTCGCCGACAGGCGTTTTTTATTTTTTGACAGGATGGACAGGGTTTTCAGGATTGGCGTTGTCATGATCGATTGATCCTGAAAATCCTGTCCATCCTGTCAAAAAAAACAAAAAACGCCTGTCCAACCGCCGCCTTCCCTCCCTTCATCCTTCAATCCAAAACCGAGCAACATGACGCGAGCCCTTCTCATCGAAGACGAACCCGAAAGCCTTCGGAACCTCCTGAACCTCCTGGAAAAATACTGCCCGGACGTGGACGTGGTCGCCACCGGCGAATCCAATGCCGACCTGCTGCGCCTCACCGGCGACGAACGCGACGGCGCTTTCGACGTGGCTTTCCTCGACATCAACCTGCCCGACGGACTGGTGTTTCAAGGCCTGCAGCAACTCGAAGACATCCCGTTCGACATCATTTTCGTGACCGCGTACGACGATTATGCCCTCACGGCCTTCGATTTTTCAGCCATCGACTATGTGCTGAAACCCATCGATCCGGAGGACCTGCGCCGCGCAGTGAGCCGCATCCGCCTGGGCCGCAAAAGCCCGAGCACCAAGCAGCGCCTCGAAGTACTGCAACAGAACTACGCGCCCAACAGCCCCAATGCCTTCGAAAAGATCGGCATTTCCGGTCTCTCCCAATGCCTTCGAAAAGATCGGTATTTCGGGCCTCGACGGCGTGCATTTTGTCCGCCTCAGCGAAATCATCCGCCTCGAAGCGGAAGACAACTACACGCATTTCTGGCTCAATTCGGGCGAGCGCATCACCGCCAGCAAAACCATCAAAGCCTTCGAGGACACGCTCCTGCGCCTCAATTTCGTCCGCGTGCACAAAAAGCACATCGTCAACATGAACTACATGAAGACGTACATCAAAGGCGAAGGCGGGTACCTGATCCTGGAAACGGGTGAGACCATCGAGGTGAGCCGGCGGAAGAAATCGAATTTGATTGAGAGCGTACGGCGGATGTACGGGGAAGTTTAAAAGCGATGAGTGATGAGTGATCAGTGAAGCGTATTTAATTGTTTATGAAAAAAACATCTCTTCACCACAAGCTCATCACTGATCACTTATCACTCATCACTTATCACTCCTGATTCATGGGCTTTTTCGATAAATTTTTCAATCGCGAGAAAAAAGAGGACCTCGACAAGGGGCTGGAAAAAACCAAAGAGAGCTTCTTTGGAAAAATCACCCGCGCCGTGGCGGGTAAAAGCACGGTGGACGAAGAGGTGCTGGATGAACTGGAAACCATCCTGATTTCCAGCGACGTAGGCCTCGATACCACGGTAAAAATCATCGGCCGGATCGAAGACCGCGTGTCCCGCGACAAATACGTCAACACCGAGGAGCTCAACGCCATCCTGCGCGACGAGATCGTGCAGCTGCTGGCGGAGAACAACACGGAGGACGTCGAAGACTACGACATCCCGGCCGGTTCCGGCAAGCCGTACGTGATCATGGTCGTGGGCGTGAACGGCGTGGGCAAAACGACCACCATCGGCAAACTCGCCCACCAGTTCAAGCAAAAGGGCTACAAAGTCGTGCTCGGCGCAGGCGACACCTTCCGCGCGGCTGCCGTGGACCAGTTGAAAATCTGGTCGGAGCGCGTCGGCTGCGATTTTTTCAGCAAAGGCATGAACGCCGACCCGGCCGCGGTGGCCTACGAAACCACCCAATACGCCGTCGAAAATGGCTGCGACGTGGCCATTATCGACACCGCCGGCCGACTGCACACGAAGACCAGCCTGATGCAGGAACTGGGCAAAATCCACCGCTCCATCGAAAAACGTTTGCCCGGCGCGCCGAACGAAGTGCTGCTCGTACTCGATGCCAGCACCGGCCAGAATGCCGTGGAGCAGGCCAAGCAATTCACCGAAGTGGCGCCCGTGACGGCACTGGCCCTCACCAAACTCGACGGCACCGCCAAAGGCGGCGTAGCCATCGGCATCAGCGACCAGTTCAAAATTCCGATCAAGTACATCGGCGTGGGCGAACGCATCGATCAGTTGCAGATTTTCAACAAGCGGGCATTTGTGGAGTCGTTTTTTGCGGGGGCGGAAGCGCTTTCCTGAACGCGATTGAAAATTCGGACAAGCCGGACTTGCGCCGTGCGAATCGGGGGGGACAAGGTTGGCTTTTCTTCTGACGAAGTTTTTTAGACAGGACAAACGGGATCAACAGGATCAAATCATGCCGGCTTCGCCGTCATGCGGGTACAAGTCGGCAAAGCCGACGCTTTTCCTGCTGATTCTGTTTGTCCTGTCTGAAAAGATACCCCGTCAACGGCAAGTATCCTGCTTAACCCTCGGTCCATCTCAAAATCCGGGATGCACCAGGTTTTTCCTACCCAAATTTATTTCAACCGTGCGCCTCCTGTATCCTCTTTTCGTGCTGCTGAGTCTGCTTGCCGCCTGCGCGCCGTCGCGCCGGGCGGAGCATTTTTACCGAAAAAACCTGCGGCGGGAAATTCAAAACTCACCCGTTTTTGCGAAGGGGTTCACCGGATTTGTGTTGATGGACGCGGCCAGCGGGCGGGTGCTCTGCGACGTGAACGGCGACCATTATTTCACCCCGGCATCGAATACGAAAATTCTGACGCTGGCGACCTGTCTGGCCGTACTCGGCGATTCGGTGCCTGGCCTGCAATATCTGCCGATCTTCGAAGACGCCAACGACGAGCATCCCTGGCGGATCGGCTGGTGTTTTCGGGGCACGGGCGATCCGACTTTTTTACATCCCGACTTCCAATACTGGCAACCGGCGGCACGCTTGTTGCGCAACGGTGGATACCTGTTGTACGACGAACGCCGGTTTCAGGAGAGCCGCCTGGGCGCCGGCTGGGCCTGGGACGATTACAATGAAGATTTTTCTGCGGAGCGCTCGGCGCTGCCCATTCATGGCAATCTCATTCATTTACAAAGAGATTCCAACCCATGTAACCACGAATGGATCGTCGAGCCAGGGTATTTTAAGCCATTTCTCCAATCGCGCGACGACTATAAACTGAACGATCGCGATATCCACCGCGACGAATTTTCCGATACCATTTCCCTGCCGTACTACCACATCGAAACCTTCGCGCCGGGCTTTGAAACCGACCTGCCCGTGTGGAATGCCCGGGAAAAGACCCTGCCTTTATTGATGAGTCTGCTGGATTCCCAGGATCCCATTGAGCAAAACTGCTGCGGTGAAAAGTACCAAACACTGTATTCCACACCCCTCGACACGGTGCTGCGCCGCATGATGTATCAAAGCGACAACTTCATCGCCGAGCAAATGCTGCTGGTGTGCGCGGGTGTGAAATTGGACACTTTGGACCAGGACCCTCTGATCCAGTGGGCCAAAGACTCGTTGCTGGCGCGAGGCTTAGCCTCGCGACCACCCCGCTGGGTCGACGGATCGGGCCTCTCTCGCTACAACCTCGTCACGCCGCAATACCTCGCCGGCGTGTTGCACGGACTTTGGCAGACCCAGCCCCGCGACCGGATTTTTTCCCTGTTTCCCACCGCCGGAGCGCCCGAAACGACCCTCGACTGGTGGCAACCCCGACCCGCCAAGCCCTGGCTTTTTGCCAAAACAGGCTCCATGAGCGGCGTGCAATGCATCAGCGGTTATCTCGTGACCCGGCGTGGCAAAGTGCTGATTTTCAGTTTTATGAACAACAATTTTGTGGGACCGGGGCGGCCCTGGAAGGAAGAGATGCGCCGGATTCTGGAAATCGCGCACGACCATTAACCCGAACCGGGCAAAACCATTTTAGCCGTTATTTTTGTGCAAAATCTTTCCGCGCCACCTGCCATGAAAATTCAAAACGCTACCCTCCAGTTTCTCCGCGACCTGTCTGAAAACAACCACCGCGAGTGGTTTCAGGCCAACAAAGGGCGGTATGAAGCTGCTTTGGAGAACATGCGGCAGTTCGTCAAAGCCGTCGAATCGGCGCTGGGCGAAACCGATCACCTCGAAGGCTCCAACCTTTTTCGCATTTACCGCGACGTGCGCTTTTCCAAAGACAAATCGCCGTATAAAAACCACTTCGGCACCGGCTTTACCCGCGCCACCAAACAGCGCCGGGGCGGCTACTATCTCCACATCGAACCGGGCGCCTCGTTTGTCGGCGGCGGCTTTTGGCAACCCAATGCGGAGGATTTGAAGCGCATCCGCGACGAATTTGCCATGGACGACCGGCCCATTCGCCGGATCACGGCCGACCCGACTTTTCAAAAATACTTCGGCTCTATTGAAGGCGACGAGTTGAAAACAGCCCCGAGGGGTTACGAAAAAGACAGCCCCGCCCTCGACCTGATCCGTAAAAAAAGCTTCGTCGTCCAGCGCAGTTTTACGGATCAGGAAGTGACCGGCGAGGGTTTTCTGCTCGAGGTGAAACGGACTTTCGAGGCCATGCGTCCCTATTTCGATTACATGAGCGAGGTGCTCACGACGGATATGAACGGGGAGTCGATAGTGGATTGAAGCAAGCAGCGCAATCAACTCAGGTATTCCGCCAACATTTTGCGAAGTTGTTCGATTGCCTGCTCCTGATCCACCCTTTCCCCGTTTTTATCCAGCCCGAACTGCACCATGCCTTTGAACTCATCGTCGGAAATGTTGGCCAGTTGGAACAAGGCGGTGCAGGCATGGTAACGGACCAGGTATTCGATTTTCAGGTCGCTGACCACTTCAAATAGCGGTCGGATGGATTTGTCGCTCCCTTTATCCGAGATGGCCCGCCAGATCTGATATTGGGCATCCCACTTTTTTTGCGCAATCAGGTCTAGAATCTCGTCTTCTGAAAAGCGGACAAAATATTCGTAGAGTTTTTCACTCTCGATTTCATACATGCGCTGAAACTCTTCGTAGCTCATGGTTAATGAAGAATTTGGGCAAATGTTTAACTCGAATGATCGGCCACGATCACCCATTTTCCTCCGATTTTTCGCCACAACAGGGTGTAATGCCCGCTCAGGTCGCCCGCTTTTCGCACAAGGCTCCATTTGCCGATCACAAACGCACTGCGGCGCGACAGGATTTCCACTGAAATAATATCGAAGCGCAGCGTACCCATCGCATCGCGGTTGGGATAGCCTTTTTTGTAATTGTCGAGGGTTGCCTGCCAGCCATAGGTGAGGCCACGGGAGCCGATGAAGCGCAGGCTGTCGGATTTCCAGTAGCCTTGCATGAAGGCTTCGAGGTCGCCTCGGTTCCAGGCGTCCTGCTGGGTCTGCATCACGGCTCGAATGGCCTGAACGTCGGAGGCGTGTTTTTGGGCGCTCAGCGGGGCAAGAAGGCTGAGCAGGAAAAGGAAAATGAGCGTTTTTTTCATGATCAATGGCACACGATGAGTTTGGCCGAATAGATGCCGGCATTGCTAAACAGCTGAATTTGATAAACGCCATTGGCCCAGTTCATTACGCCGATTTGCTGCACTCCGGTGGGCAGGATTTGCTCCGAAACCAGGCGGCCATCGACAGTCGTGACGCGCAGCGCGGCATTTTCAAAAGGGTTGTCCAGGGAAAAATAATCGGCTGCCGGGTTGGGTACGAGCGTCAAGGGCTGTGTCGCGGGCGCCGAAGTGCCTACAAAGGTGCCGACCTGCTGGTACACCAGGAAAAAGAACAAGGTTTGCGTCAGAGCGGGCACCACGCATTCGCCGTGGTTGGCCGTGGGCTCCACATCCTGGATGGCCAGGTCGGCGGCGCCGCGTGCCAGCATAGTATCGCGGGCCAGGAGACTGTTCTCGAAAGGCACCTGGTCGTCGGCCATGCAGTAGAACAGGCGGGTGGGCGCCTGCGGAGCCCAGTGGTACACGTCGTTGGCGCGCAGAGCGATATTGATCGGGTGGTCGGGATTGCTTTGGACATCGGCCAGCGTGGCGGGCTGGATCATTTTTGTGGGGATACAGGCGCCTTCGTTGGCGACCAGCAGGCTGGTGAGTTGGTCGTTCAATGTGCTCAGGTCGATGGCGCCGTTGTAAAACTGCTGTATCGGCGCGGCATACACGGGTTTAAAAATATCCGTCAACTGGCCGAAAATGTTGCCGTAAGCCGTTTGGTAGGAGAGGGCGGTGTTGGGGATGTAAGCCGGGTAATAATATACTTCGTTCGACAGGATCAGCCCGCGCATAACGTCGCCGATACTGTACGGCCCCGACATCGGCGCCGCAGCCGTCACGGTGAATTCGTCTGACAGATCTGTTTCAATCACCTGGTGCAGGGCCATGGCCGCGTGGCCGCCCTGGGAGTATCCGGTGATGAACAACTGGTCGTTCACGTGTACGCCGGTCTGACTGGCGAATTCAGGCAGGGCGCGCAGCATGTCGAGGGCCACGGAGGCTTCGCTCGCCGCATGAACGTAGGGGTGAAAAACGTCGGCCGAGACGCCCAGTCCGAGGTAATCGGGCATCAGCGCGACATAGCCCAGTCCGGCAAACAGCCAGCCGATCCTGCCTTCGCCGCCGTTGAGCACATTGACCGAGGGCACGTCCTGTTTGGAGCCGGAAGTGCCGTGCTGGTACACAAGGCGCGGATACACTTTCGAGGGATTATCGGGAACGGTCAGGAGGCCCGAAACCGTGTCGGTCTGGCCTTGCAGGTTGGCGGTGGTGTAGGTGATTTTGTAAAATTTGGCGCCGTACTGAATAAAAGGCACGTTGAATTCGGCGGTGAGTTGGGCTTGGGTTTTGGCGCCGAGGAAGGTGGAACTGACGAGGTCCTGGGCGCTGAGATGGAGTGAAACGAATACAATTAAAAAGAAGGGCAGTGTTTTTCTCATGATAATGGTGCGTTGAGCGGTGCTAATTGTCTCTGTATCAGTCAGATGGTGTCCCAAAGATTGAAATAAAAAATCGTTATGAAGGGACAATGTCTTTTTATGAAAGGGCATAAGCCAGAATTTTAGCGCTCCGAAGTAACCTGAATTCACGCTAACAAAAGGTTCAATATTATGGCGAATACCTACACCCAACTTTACATCCATTTGGTTTTTGCGGTTAAATTCCGTCAGGCACTCATTATGCCTCACTTTCGCGAAGAAACAGAACGGTACATGACTGGCCTCCTGCAGAACAGAAAACATAAACTGTTGGCGATCTATCTCATGCCGGATCATGCTCATGTTTTGATTGGCCAAAACCCCGCAGGTTCACTCTCTGACCTGGTTCAAATATTGAAAACGGAGACGACGAATTTTATCAAAGAAAAGCGATTTATGCCATTCCAGTTTCGGTGGCAGGAGGGTTTTGGAGCGTTTTCGCATTCCAGAAGCGAGTTGAATCATGTGATCAATTACATTTTGAACCAGCCGGAGCATCATAGAAAACAGTCCTTTCAAGAAGAATATCTCGCGCTTTTGAGAAGATTTGAAGTAGATTTTAACCCGAAATATTTATTCGAGTTTTTTGAAGGATAATCCGAGGGGGCGATATTATTCAGCGGAAGCCGAAGCAAGTAACGTCCTTGTCGGCCGGGAAAGCGCCTGGTAAAATGTATGGTACCGAGATGCCGTCCCGCTGGGACGGGGTTGATGTTTCTGTGATTTGTTTCTACCGAGATGCCGTCCCGCTGGGACGGAAGCCCCCATCCTTTTGAGATGATCCGAGATGATCCAAACTTGTCCCGTAGGGACAACATCTTTGTAGATAAGCCATACCGTGCGTTTCACCGTCCCGGAGGGACGGTATCTTAGTATGCTTATTTGACGTGGCAGAAGAACTACTCACCTGCCCGATTTTTCCCCTACTTTTCCAGCGCCAAATGGCACAGAAAATACCCGTCGTATGCACAAACGAATACTGGACGACTTGCTCGGGCAAGCCCTCATTACCCCTGTCGAGGCCGAAAAAATAGCGGCATTTGAAGCAAAAAAGCCCTTTTCGCTCCATTGGGAGCTCAAAACGATGCTCTATCTCGGCGTCCTGCTGCTGAATATCGGACTGGGTTACCTCGTGTATGAGAACATCGACAGCATTGGCCATGTGGCTATTATCGCCGGTATCGGCGTCATCAGCGCCGGCTGTTTTTGGTACGCATTTCGGCACCGGCAGCCTTTTTCGAAGGGCGAAACTGAGAGCCCTACGCCGTATTACGACTACATTTTACTGCTCGGGTGCCTGGCTTTTCTGATCATGGAGGGTTACTGGCAGTACCAGTACAACCTGTTCGGGCAGCGCTACGGACTCGCGACATTTATCCCGATGGTCTTGTTTTTCGGGCTGGCCTACTGGCTCGACAACCGCGGCGTATTGTCGCTGGGCATCACGGCCCTGGCTTCCTGGCTGGGCGTGACCCTCACGCCGCAGGATTTGCTGACGCAAAATGATTTTAACAGCCAAACACTGGTGAATACCGGGATTTTCCTCGGCGCACTGCTCGCGGCCGCGGCCTTTGCCGGTGAATGGTACCGGTTCAAAAAGCACTTCTCGCTGACCTACCTGAATTTTGGGGTGCATATCGGTATGATCTCGTGTCTGGCTGGCATGATCGCGCTGGACGAGCTGGCGGTTTATTTCCCCTTGCTGTGTTTGGCTGTCGGGTTTTTCCTGTGGTATGCCCGTACCCGCCAGTCGTTTTACTTCCTGACGGTCGCGGTGATCTATGCTTATATCGGCTTTACCTACCTCTTGTTCAATCTGTTGCGCGACATGGACTTCACGTTTTACCTGTTTTATTTTGTTGCGTCCTGTGTCGGTATCATCGTTTTTCTGGTCAACCATAAACGCTTTTTCAAATCGCTCGCCCAATGATCGCTTACAACCGCCAATGGCTGGATGCCTTGCTGACCAAAGCCGCCGCCAGGGAATGGCACGAGAAAGGGCTGCTTTCCGCTGAAAAACGGGCTGTTGTGGAACAGCGTTTTATCTCGAATTTTTACTCGCCCAATGTGTTTGTCCGGATCGGACTGGCCATTTTTTGCCTCATATTATTGCTGGCCGCGATGGGCCTGGTCGCCATGGTGGTCGAGCCGGACTCAGGAACGGGTTTTGCGATCTTCTCCATGTTTTGGGGAGCCATCTGGCTGGCCGTGCTCGATTTTTGGGCGATCCCTTCGGCCCGGCATTTCGGCAGCGGTATCGATGAGATGTTGCTGTACGTGGGGCTTTCAACCCTCATCGGAGGAATTTTCGTCCTCCTGCCCGACCGGTCCGACACACTGGCGTATTATATCGTCGCCTGGCCTTTTTTGGTTGTCGCCAGCCTCCGTTATCTCGACCGGCTTGCGGCCGCGGCTGCTTTTATCTGCTCGATGGGGATTGGGCTGCTACTGGTCAACAAGGCGCCCGGGATAGCGATATATGTGCTGCCTTTCGCGGGAATGCTGTTATCGGCGGCGGCGTGGTTCTTTTCGGCGAAAGGGCAAATGCGCTATGAATGGCGGCACTGGCATGGGTTGTTCGGCGTCACGGAATTGTTGGCCTTGCTCGCTTTTTACGCCAGCGGCAACTACTGGATGGTGCAACAGGCCGGTCAGGATATTTTCCAGATACCGCAACCCGCGTTGGGCGGCTTTTTCTGGGTGTTCACGTTTGCAGTGCCCGTGCTGTACATCTTTATTGGATTGCGCCGCAAGGAGCGGCTGCTGCTGGACGTGGGAATTGCCGGTGTGGGCGCCGCGGTATTCACCTTCCGGTACTATTACCACGTGCTTCCGCTGACCTGGGCGGCGGTTCTGATCGGTGCCGTTTTATTCACAGGAGCCTGGTTGAGCATCCGTTATTTGCGGAAAAATGCCGGCGCATACACCTATGAAGCCGATTCGGACAAATCGCTGCTGCAGGAAGTGGAAGAACAGCTCATCGAGCAAACCATCGCCAACCAGCCCACGCCCGCGCCCGAACCCAGGTCGGATTTTGGCGGCGGTCAATTCGGCGGCGGCGGTGCCGGACAGGATTTTTAGGCTTAATGTTTTTCCTTGCCGAAAAATCCCCCAAGGCGTTCTACCTTTGCATCCCGAAATGAAGCGAACGTATTTACTTTCGGAAATGCCGGAAAACGGGTCAGTCGCCCGTTTTCCGGCATTTTTTTAATCCATTGCCGCCTTCCGGGAAGCCCAATTTTTAATTTCCAATTTCCAGTTTCGATATGCCACGCGATCATTCGATCAACTCCATCCTGCTTATCGGCTCCGGCCCCATCGTCATCGGTCAGGCCTGCGAATTCGATTATTCCGGCAGCCAGGCCAGCCGCTCGCTGCGCGAAGAAGGTATCAAAGTCGCCCTCATCAACTCGAACCCGGCGACCATCATGACCGACCCGGTCACGGCCGATTATATCTATCTCCGGCCGCTGACACCTGAGAGCATCGAGCAAATCCTGCGCGAACACCAGGAAAACCTGGACCTGCCCGCCATCGATGCCGTATTGCCCACCATGGGCGGCCAAACGGCGCTTAACCTCGCCATCGAATGCGAGAAACAGGGCATCTGGGAACAATACGGTGTTCGTATGATCGGAGTGGACACTGCCGCCATCGAGACCACCGAAAACCGCGAGGCATTCAAAAAACTGGTGGTCGATCTGGGCTTGTCCGTAGCGCCTTCGTACATCGCCAATTCGTACCTCGAAGGCAAAGAAGCCGCGCAAAAAATCGGATTCCCGCTCGTCATTCGCCCCTCCTATACGCTTGGCGGCACGGGCGGCGGCTTTTGCATGAAAGAAGATGACTTCGACGAGGCCCTCAAACGTGGTCTCAACGCCTCGCCGACCCACGAAGTGCTGGTAGAAAAAGCCGTGCTCGGCTGGAAAGAGTTCGAACTCGAACTCCTGCGCGACGCCATCGACAACGTGTGCATCATCTGCACGGTCGAAAACCTCGATCCCATGGGTATCCACACCGGCGACTCGATCACTGTGGCGCCGGCCATGACCTTGTCCGATACCGCGTATCAGGACATGCGCAACCAGGCTATCCTGATCATGCGCGCCCTCGGCAATTTCGCCGGAGGTTGCAACGTGCAGTTTGCGCAAGACCCTGCCACAGAACAACTTATCGCCATCGAGGTCAATCCCCGCGTGTCGCGTTCCTCGGCCCTGGCCAGCAAGGCCACCGGCTACCCCATCGCCAAGATCGCCGCAAAACTGGCCATCGGTTACACGCTCGACGAACTCAAGAACCAGATCACCAAGACCACCTCGGCCTACTTTGAACCCACGCTCGACTACGTGATCGTGAAAATGCCGCGCTGGAATTTTGACAAATTCCACGGCGCCGACCACCGCCTGGGCTTGCAAATGAAATCCGTGGGCGAGGTGATGGCCATCGGCCGCACCTTCAACGAAGCCTTGCAAAAAGCCTGTCAGAGCCAGGAAAACAACCGCATGGGCCTCGGCGCCGACAAAAAAGAATGGATGAGAACGGAGGATATTCTCGAACGCCTCGAGAAAGTGTCCGACGACCGTATCTACCGGGTCAAGGACGCTCTCCGCCTCGGCATCCCCTCCAAAACGGTGCAGAAAATGACGGGTATCGACCCGTGGTTCATCCAGGAAATCAAGAAGTTGGTGAAAATGGAGGAACAACTTCTGCGCTACAACGTGGCGGAGGACATCTCGCGCGAGTTTTTCATTGAACTCAAAAAAAACGGCTACTCCGATGCCCAGATCGCCTGGCTGCTCCGCATTTCTGAAAAAGAAGTGAACCGCCAGCGCAAAAAACTCGGCATCCGCCGCGTGTATAAAATGGTGGATACCTGCGCCGCCGAATTCGAATCGAAGACGAATTATTTCTACTCCACGTTCGACGACAAAAACGAAAGCATCCGCACCGACAAGAAAAAAATCGTGGTGCTGGGCTCGGGCCCCAACCGAATCGGCCAGGGCATCGAATTCGATTACTGCTGCGTGCACGGCGTCCTGGCCATCCGGGAGGTCGGCTATGAGGCCATTATGGTCAACTGCAACCCCGAAACGGTGTCGACCGACTATGATCTGGCCGATAAGCTGTACTTCGAACCCGTCTTCTGGGAGCACCTCGAAGAAATTCTCGAACACGAACAGCCCGACGGCGTCATCGTCCAGCTCGGCGGCCAGACGGCCCTCAAACTCGCCGAAGACCTCCACAAAAACGGCTGGAACATCATCGGCACTTCGTACAACGACATGGACATCGCTGAGGACCGTGGCCGGTTCTCCGACCTGCTGCACGACCTGGAAATTCCTTACCCCAAGTACGGCGTTGCCCGGGATGTGGATGAAGCCCTTGACGTGGCGAAGACCATCCCGTACCCGCTGTTGGTGCGCCCCTCTTACGTACTCGGTGGCCAGCGCATGCGCATCGTGATCAACGACAATGAGTTGGAGCGCCAGGTACTCACTATTTTCAAACACCTGCCCGACAACAAAGTGCTCATCGACCAGTTCCTCGAACGCGCCAAGGAAGCCGAAATCGACGCTATTTTCGACGGCGACGATTTTCACATCATGGGCATCATGGAGCACATCGAACCAGCCGGCATCCACTCGGGCGATTCTTCGGCCGTGCTGCCGCCATATTCGCTCGGCCCCATCGTGATCCAGCAAATGGCCGAATACGCCGAGCGTATCGCCAGAGCCTTGAATATCAAGGGTTTGATCAATATCCAGTTTGCCATCAAGGATGACCAGGTGTACGTGATCGAGGCCAATCCGCGCGCCTCGCGTACCACGCCGTTCATCGCCAAAGCCTACCAGGTGCCCTACCTCAACATTGCCACCAAGGTGATGCTCGGCACCCACAAACTGCGCGACTTCGACATGGGCAACAAAATGACCGGCTACGCGATCAAAATCCCCGTCTTTTCCTTCGACAAATTCCCCGGCGTGGACAAACGACTCGGGCCGGAGATGAAGAGCACGGGCGAGGCGATTTACTTTATCAAGGATTTGCGGGATCCGTATTTCAGGGAGATGGAGCGGAACAGGTCGATGTATTTGTACAACTAGGACCACTCATACTCCAGGTTGGCAAGTAACGCCAACCTCCAGGTTGGCGGGTTTTGTACTGGCCATATTTTGTAATTAAAAAACGCCAACCTCCAGGTTGGCGCTACAATTAATTAAAAAACGCCAACCTGGAGGTTGGCGATACGTATGCTCAAAATCATCACCATCCTCAACTGGATCGTCGTCGCGATCGTCGGATACCTCGTCATTGCCGAAACCCTTTTCCCCACCCAGGGCGGCGACGCCGCAGGCCGCGGCATGGGCAAAGCGATCTATTACCTGGCGATCATTGCCCTGATCGTGCTGCTGATCCTCAATCTTCTCCCGTACGCCTTGCCCAAATACATCGCTTTCGGGCTGGTGGCCATTCCGCTCTTGTGGATACAACTCGCTCCCGGGGTGCGGAGCCTCAAGAGAAGCATCACAGACCGCATCAATGCCAAACCTTTTTATGAGGACCCGGAACGCGAGCGTATTGCCAGGGTACTCTTCGACGGTAAAGCCGATAAGTTGAAGCAACTCCTGCAAAACCCGCCGCCCCGGCTCCGCGAACCTGAATACGGCAATCCTTTGCTCATGGATGCGGTGGAGGCGGCTTTAAAATTCAACAACCCGGAGGAGCCGGAGCGCCTTGAGTGCATTAGGATCTTGCTGGCAGCGGGCGTGAGCATAACGAACCCGGACCCGGAGATCAGGCCCGTCCAAATAGCAGCCGCTACATCCGGCAATGCGGAAGTATTGCGCATTCTGCTCGAACACGGCGCCGACCCCAATGCCGGCAATTTTGACTACAGCACCGGCAAGCCCAACGCTGTGCCCATGATTTTCGAAACCATGGTCACCTCCTATGGCGCCCGGGATTGTGTCCGGCTACTGCTGGAATTTGGCGCCGATCCGAATGCCATTAAACCCAGCGACGGCGATCACAAACAGCCCTCCGCGCTGATGATGGCCGCGGAATACGGCCGTTTTGACCTCTGTGTTCAACTGATTGAAAAAGGGGCAAACGTGCACTATGCCGCACCAGACGGCCGCTCGATGCGAACGATCATGGCGGAAAAGGACCTGTATGTGGATGAGCAGTATTCCAGTCCCGAGGATTTGGAACGGGTAAAAAAAGCTGTTTTCAATTAATATCGGATTACCTTGGTTGGACCTAAAGGGCTGATTATTCGCTCATTTTCAAAAAACCAACCATGAAATCAACCGTTCTCCTCCTTGGGGTTGTCTTTCTGACGACCCTTTCCACCACTCTTTTTTCGCAAAATACGGAACCGCCCTTGCAGGCCTTGCCCTTTGCCGTCTGGTCGCAACGTATGGACATGAGTGCCTACGTCGGGAAAAAATACCGCCTGACCGTGGCCATTCGCGCCCTGCCCAAAGCCCCTGACGCCTTTGCCGCGGCTTTTATCCGCAACGAATATCCCAAGGGTGGTCTGCGGGCCTGGGTCTACATGGACAACATGTTCGACCGGCCCGTCAAAGACAGCACCTGGCACACGTACGCGCTGGAATATGTGGTGGATAAAAAAGCGCCGTGGGTCGGTTTCGGTGTGCTGGCGTACTCCAACGGCGAGTTTTTTTACGA
>JBGAJY010000146.1:0-14613 GCA_044224705.1 Saprospiraceae bacterium | reverse complement strand
CTGCACGACATGCGGGTGGACGAGTTGAAACCCGGTGACCTCGTGCTTGTGAAACCCGGTGAAAAAATCCCCGTGGACGGCACGGTGACTGAAGGCAACAGCAGCGTGAACGAAAGCATGCTCACGGGCGAAAGCGTACCCGTCCAAAAAACGGCCGGTACAAAAGTCATTGCCGGGGCCATCAACGGCGAAGGCAGCCTGAAAATCCGGGTCGATAAATCGGGCAAAGACTCCTACCTCAACAAAGTCATCGCCCTCGTGCAGGAAGCCCAGGCCGCCAAATCCCAGACCCAGCGCCTGGCCGACCGCGCCGCGCGCTGGCTGACGTTTATCGCCCTCGGCGCGGGTTTTCTGACCCTGGCCGTTTGGCTCGTCCAAGGCCAGACTTTCTCTTTCGCTCTGGAGCGCATGGTGACCGTCATGGTGACGTCCTGTCCGCATGCCCTGGGCGTGGCGATCCCGCTCGTTGTCGCTATTTCGACGGCCATTACGGCCCAACGCGGACTGCTCATTCGCAACCGAACGGCTTTTGAAAACGCCCGCCGCATCACGGCAATGGTGTTCGACAAAACCGGGACCTTGACCGAAGGGAAATTCGGCGTGTCGCGCATCCAGCCACTTGTGGCGCATTTTGATGAAAAAAGCCTGCTCTCCACGGCGGCAGCACTGGAACAGGAAAGCCAGCACCCCATCGCTCAGGGCGTAGTGGCCGCCGCCAAAGCCGCAGGACTGGCGTTGCCGCAGGTTGCCCATTTTGCTTCACTGACCGGCCGGGGCGTGACGGGAGAGGTCGGCGGCCAAAAAATCAGCGTCGGAAGTCCGGGGTATTTGAAAGAAAAACAGATCGCGATGCCAGAGGAGGCCATCGGATCGGCCGCCGAAACAGTCGTTTTTGTATTGGAAAATGACAAACTGGCGGGCTTTATCGCGCTTTCCGATCAAATCCGCCCCGATGCTGCCGAAACGGTACGGCAATTGAAAAATCAGGGCATCAAAGTATTCATGGCCACCGGCGACAATGCCAAAGTGGCGCAGGGCGTCGCGGATCAGCTGGGCCTAGACGGTTTTTTCGCCGAAGTATTGCCCCATCAAAAAGTGGAACTCGTAAAAGACTTGCAGTCCAAAGGCGAGTTTGTAGCCATGACCGGCGACGGCGTCAACGACGCACCAGCGCTCGCCCAGGCCGATGTGGGCATAGCCGTAGGCAGCGGCACCGACGTAGCCGCCGAAACGGCCGACATCATCCTGACCGACAGCAAGCCCTCCGACGTGCTCGGCCTGGTCAACTTTGGCAAAATAACCTACCGGAAAATGGTGCAAAACCTGTTCTGGGCTACGGGTTACAACGTTGTGGCTATTCCACTCGCGGCGGGCGTGCTGTACCCGCAATTTTTGCTCAGCCCGGCATTAGGGGCCGTATTGATGAGCCTGAGCACAATCGTGGTGGCCCTGAATGCTCAATTATTGCGGAGGGATTTGCGTCGATGAAAGAATGAGCCGGGTACTTGTCTTTTGAGCCTCACCTGAAAGAAAGCAAAACATACAAGGCAGCCGCAGCCGCCAACCCGAAATCCTCGCGCACCCCCAATACAAATGCGGCCGAAGTGCCGACCAGGGCCCAAAGCAAGGGAATGAGACTGAGCGCCCAGCGAAGCCGGTCGGTGCTCAGCAGCAGAACTCCGAATGTGAAAATGACCGTGGGACAAGGCGCGACGCCAAATACAGGCGCGTTCGGGTATACATGACCCGAAAAATGGCCGATCAGCGAATACAATACCATGGCATACAAGATGATGGCAACGGCAGCAGCCCGACGCGCCGGCATGATCTCAGGCGGGGCAATCGGGGTTTTATAGGCCATCCAGGCAAACAGCAAGGCCTGCACAACAAACAACCCGCCGAAGACGAAAGCGGCCTTATTGATGGCGCTGAAATAGATCAGGTGGTACCCGATCCCATTGATGAGCCACAATAACGATAACAAAATAAATGTGGCCTTTCCGGCGTCCGGATGTCGTTTGAGGTACAAAAACAGCACGAAAAGCGCCAGCACGTAGGCAAAGGTCTGCAACGGCCACACCGCCGAATTGTACAAGCCGAATACATTGAAAAAGTCGGTACTGTTGAATGGGAGCTTCATAACGTGACGATTCTGAAGATACAATTGGATATTTGCCCTGCTTCTAAAAAGATTGTCAGCGAAATTAGGCTTGGCCCGGATGAAATCCGCTGATCAAAATCACTTGCGAACTTGATGCTGCAAACAACCGAAACAATGGAAGATTGGGAACTCGACTTTGAATGGCTGCGCGTACAGCATATCGTACAGGGCGCCATGCGTCAGGAGCAACTGCCCGACCTCAATATGGTGCTGTTCCTGATCGGCATTCAGGAACTCGGCCGCTGGAAAAAAGGATTTTCCAAAGAAGAAAAACAGGACCTGATGCACATCGCCGTGTGCCGCCTGCTGAGTTACGACGGCTATTTCGAATTCGTGGGCCGCGACGCCGACGGGTGGCCGCACTGGCGGCAGGTGCTCGAAATGGCCCGTCAAAACACCCAGGAACAAGAAAAAAGCCTGAAAACCAATGCCGTGCGCTACTTCAAAGAACTCGAAGCGGAGAACGGCGGCTTTGAAACCCGGTGACCCGATACATGTATTTCCGAGCGGCTTCGTTCCTTTTGTTCACGCTGTTTTTTGCCTGCCGCAATGAGCGCCAGACACAGGCCGTGCTCCACACCAGTATGGGCGACATCCGGGTGCGGCTCTTCGACAGCACGCCCGAACACCGCGGCAATTTTGTCGCAGCAGCGGAATTTTTGCGGGATGACTCCCTGGAATTCTACCGGGTGGAGCGCGACTTTACCATTCATTTCGGCGTTTGGCCGGTCGATTCCATGGGACATGATCTGGCAGTACCTGCTGAGGTCAAAGCCCTGCCCACCGGTGGCGCCTTGGCCGCCGTACCCGCAGAAAACGGCACATTCTCCGACGGAACCGATTTTTTCATCGTGCTTGATCACATCCAAACCGAAGCTTCGCTCGATGAGCTGGAAAAAAAATTGAACCGTAAATTTACGCCCAACGAGCGCCGGGCGTACCAGAAACACGGCGGGCTGCCACAATTGCAGGGACAAGTGACGGTGTTTGGCGAGGTGGTGCAGGGCATGGAAGTGGCGCAGCGCATTGCCGCAGTGCCACGCGATGCGCAAGGGCATCCGTTGAGGGTGATTCGTGTGCGAATAGAGGTCCTGCGGTAGTCCCTCTGGTAGCCCGGAATTTATTCCGGGCATATTGTGGTTTTTTTCGTGGCATCCTGCCTGGAATAAATTCCGGGCTACCAGAGCCGCCGCGTCTTCTCCTGCTTAAATTTTTCGTCGTTAAAAACCTGCGAGCCCCCCTTCGGAATCGAGAGCGACTGCCAGTCCCCGCCGGCCAGAATTTTGCACAAAAAAATGATCTGCCCGATGTGGTAGGCGTAATGGGCCAATTGGCGGTTCAGGGCTTCGAGCACCGTGTGACCCTGGTTGCGGATGTACACGATCCGCTCCAGATCGGCCTCCGTCAGCGGGTCCACGGCGGCAAAGAAGCATTCCCATCCGGCGTTCCAGGCAGCGATCATTTCCGCTTTGTCGACAAACTCATTTTCAAATTCCGCGTCGCGGTCGCGCCAGGGTTTTTCGCCGTCTTCGGTGAGGAAGTGGGTAAAACGGCTCAACATATTGCCACTCAGGTGTCCGACGATAATAGCAACGCTGTTGCTCTCCGGCGAAGGGTGCCAGTGGATGTGTTCGTCGGTGATTTGTGTAAAAGCCTTTTCGCCCAGTTCGCGGTAGTAGCGGAAAAGGGCGCGGGCGTTGTCGAGGAAATTTTGAGCGGGCGTCATTTTAAAAAGTTGCAGTTGCAGTTGCAGTTGCAGGTATACATGACCGTTTGATCTGTGAATCACAAAATTATACGGCCAGCGTGTACACTGCAACTGCTACTGCTACTGCTACTTTTTCGACTGGTAATACGCCACAGTCTGAGCCACACCCTCTTCATTCGACGTGGGCTTCATACCGAAAACGCGTTCAAATTTCGCGGAGGAAAACACGTAGTCGTGGGTGTACTGGTAGTTCATTTCCACCAGTTCGCGGAACAGCCGGCTGCCCAGGCCCATGAGGCGCAACACGAAGGTCGGGGTGGTTTGAAACTTGGGTTTTACGCCAAACCCGGCTGCGGCGGCGTTTACCCAATCCTTGCCCGTCCAGGGTTCGGCGGAGGTCGGCAAGTGCCACACCTGTCCGTCGTCGGCGCGGGAATCGGTGCCGAGCATGGCCAGGGCGGGGCCCAGGTCTCCGGTGTACGTGTAGGTATGGATTTTGTCCGCGCGACCCATGACATACGCCGATTTTCCGGCGGCAAAGCGTTCGAACAGCGTGGAATTCAGCACGCTTTTATCCGAATTCGGGCCGTAAAAATCGGCGGCGCGGGCGATGCAGCCGCGCAGGCCGCGGTTGCGAAAGGCATTCAGCAGGTTCTCGGCAATTTTTTCGCGCACGCGGCCTTTGGCGCTGTTGGGGCGGATGGGCGTACCCTCGGTCATGGCGCCTTTCACGAGACCGTAGGCGTACACGTTGTCGAGAAAAACGAGTTTGGCCTTGTGCATCAGGCAGGCTTCGATGACGTTCTGCATGATCGCCGGCCAGTCGCGCCGCCAGACGTTGATGTCATATTCCAGTCCGACGATCAGGTAAACGACGTTGGAGCCATCGACCACCCGCATGACGTCGGTGAGATTGGTGACATCTGCGCTCACGTGCTCCCAGTCGCCCGGAAACGGCCGGCGGCTCACGCCGCGCACAGGAAGGTTTTTTTGTCGCAAAGCGGCCGCCAGGCCGGGGCCAGTGGTGCCGTTGATACCCAGGATTGTATGCATGCTGTAGCGCCAACCTCCAGGTTGGCGTATTGGTTTTTTATCGCCAACCTGGAGGTTAGCTGTGCGTAATATTTACGAAATCAACCTTCCGGTTGTCTGTAGCGCCAACCTCCAGGTTGGCGCATTGCTATTCTCATGCTAAGCACGAGCCTGACCACGCCTAATTTTGCAAAGCCAAGCGTCCGTTTAGCTCACAGCAAAGGCCAAAGGTAACGCAGTTGGACGAGCTAAGGCCATTCCGTTAGTTGGCATTACAATTAATTCGCCGCATGGCCAGGTAGCCTGCCCGGAACCTGGTATTACGGAAAGCCAACCTGGAGGTTGGCGTTACATGCGCCAGCCGGGGGGGTGGCGTTACATGCGCCAACCTGGAGGTTGGCGTTACATGAGCCAACCTGGAGGTTGGCGTTACAATTCCCCCGGCGTCACTTCGAGGCTTTTCAAAGCCCCGTCGCGCACCACCCAAATCCGCAGCGGGCGGCCGATGGTCGTCTCATCCAGCGCCTTGTGCAGGGCGTCGATCGAATCGATGGGCCTTCCTTCGAACTGGACGATCACGTCGCCGGCCCGGAGTTCGGAATTGCCCGCAGGGCCGTCGGGCTCCACGCTTTGGACCTGAATGCCGCCCGCGGTGTGCAACTGCAAGGCATTCAGCCATTTGGGCGGCAGGGGCACCGTCTGGGCGCCGATGCCGAGATAACCGCGGCGCACGCGGCCTTCGAGGATGAGTTTGCCCACCACAAATTCGGCGAGGTTGGAGGCCACGGCAAAGCACAAGCCCTGGGCAGGCAGGATCACCGCGGTATTCACCCCGATCACCTGTCCCGTGGAATCCACGAGCGGACCGCCGGAATTGCCCGGATTGAGCGCAGCATCGGTCTGGATCACATCGTCGATGAGACGGCCGGTTTGAGTGCGCAAGGTGCGGCCCAGAGCGCTGACCACCCCGGCTGTGACCGAATACTGGAACCCGAACGGATTGCCGATGGCGATAGCGATCTGGCCCACGCGCAGCCGGTCGCTGGGGCCGAAACCGACGGTGGCGAGGTTGTTGCCGTCGATTTTGACCACGGCAATATCGGTGGCGGGGTCGTCGCCCACGATGCGGGCGGTGTAACTGCGGCCGTCGGGCAGGGTGGCTTCGATGCGCTCAGACTGGTTGACGACGTGGCTGTTGGTCACCACAAAACCGTCGGAACTGATGACAAAGCCCGAGCCCGAGCCTTCGCCCTGGCCGCCGCGTGGCTGCTGCGGGTTACGCCCTCCCGCCGCCTGGCTTTTTTGTACTTTTAAATGCACGACCGCCGCGCTGACGCGTTCGGCGACGTTGACAACGGTTTGCGAATAAGCATCGAGCAGGGGGCCGTCGGTGGAAAGGCTGGAAGGGCGATGGTTTCGGGCTTCACCCGCGGCGCCCTCGTTGGCGAGAAACTGTTGCATGACAAATCGAAAATTGAAAAAAAGAATGCGGGTTGCGGGTGAGTCGGACGGGATCGGGCGAGAATTGTGCCAAGCAGTTGGAAGCGTCAAAATGGCGCTTCCCGACCGGCAAAACGGCAGATGTTCGCCCGTGTTCAGGTTTTTTAACAGAAACAATAACTTCGCCGGTACTTTCGCGTTTCAGCTCCGGATGCTGCGTTTTTTTTCATCGCAAAGGCGCGTAGACGCAAAGAAATTCGCGATTCCTTAGCGTCTTCACGCCTTCGCGGTGAAAAAAACGGCACCGGAAAAACTCAATCAACCGCCTGCACCACAACACTTAAATTTTCCCGATGGATAAAATCAAAATACTCTGGGCCGACGACGAAATCGATCTGCTCAAGCCCCACCTCCTCTTCCTGCAAGCCAAAGGTTACGAAGTCGTCACCGCCACCAACGGCCACGACGCGCTCGAAGTGTACGACGAACAAGCCGGCGACATCGACGTCGTGTTCCTCGACGAATCCATGCCGGGCCTTACCGGTCTCGAAGTGCTGCCCCGCCTCAAAGAGCGCAATGCCAACGTGCCGGTGGTCATGATCACCAAAAACGAGGCCGAACACGTGATGGAAGAGGCCATCGGATCCCAGATTTCCGACTACCTGATCAAGCCGGTCAACCCCAACCAGATCCTCCTCACGCTCAAAAAGATCATCGACAACAAACGCCTCGTGCGCGAAAAAACGGCGATGGACTATCAGCAGGAGTTCCGTCAGATTTACATGCAGGTGACGGGCGGACTGAACCATGAGGAATGGGTGGACGCGTACCGTCGCATCGTCAGCTGGGAGCTGCGCCTCGACGCCAACCAGGCCGAAGTGGGCGACATCCTGGCCCAGCAGAAAGAGCAGGCCAACACCGAATTCAGCAAATTCGTGGTCAAAAATTACTTCGATTGGGTGGACCGCAAAAAAGAGGTGGGCCCGATCATGTCGCACTCCATGATGCGCAAACGCATCTTTCCGCATATCGGCAACGGCGTGCCGACCCTCGTGGTGCTGCTCGACAACCTGCGCTACGACCAGTGGAAAGTGATCGAGCCCATCCTGCACGACCAGTTCCGCACCGAGCAGGAGGACTATTTTTACAGCATCCTGCCCACCGCGACGCAGTACAGCCGAAACGCCATTTTTGCCGGCATGATGCCCGACGACATCGCCACGAGTTTTCCGGACAAGTGGAAAAACGACAACGATGAAGGCGGCAAAAATCTCTCGGAAGATTTCTTTTTCGGCAAACAAATCGAACGCGCCTTCCGCAAACCGGTCAAATGGGACTACTTCAAAGTCACCAACGTGAACCACGGCAAGGAACTGAACGACAACATTTTAAACTACCTGAACAACGACGTCACGGTCATCGTGTACAACTTCATCGACATGCTCTCCCACGCCCGAACGGAGATGGAGGTGCTGAAAGAACTGGCCGGCGACGAGCGCGCCTATCGCTCCCTGACGCGTTCCTGGTTCCTGCACTCGCCGCTCTGGTCGGCCTTGCAACGCCTCGAAGGCCGCGACGTGCAATTGTTCGTCACCACCGACCACGGCACCATCCGCGTGCAAACACCCTCCAAAGTCGTCGGCGACCGCGAAACGACCACCAACCTGCGCTACAAAGTGGGCCGCAACCTCCAGTTCGATCCCAAGGAAGTGCTCGTGGTGCGCGAGCCCAAGCAAGCCGGCCTGCCCCGCCCGAACGTGAGCTCGACGTTCATCTTCGCCCGGGAGGACTATTTCTTCCTCTATCCGAACAACTATAACCACTATCACAATTATTATAAAAACACGTTCCAGCACGGCGGGATTTCGCTGGAAGAAATGATTTGCCCGGTGGTGCGGATGCGTAGCAAGTAACGCCAACCTCCAGGTTGGCGGGTTGAATCAGTAACGCCAACCTCCAGGTTGGCGGGTTGAATTGGGGATGTCAGGTACAATACGTCTCATTCGCCTAAGCATTTCAACCGACTCGCCAACCTGGAGGTTGGCGCTACGGGGACTCGCCAACCTGGAGGTTGGCGCTACAGGTGTCGCTACAGCCCGACCGCATTCGCATACTTCAAGCGCGCCACCAAAAACGCGTACACTGCATCCAGGTAATTGCGCTCGGCCGTCTGCAGGGCATACTCGCTGTTTTTCAGGTCAATGGACTTGATCACGCCCTGCTCGAAGCGAAACCGGTCGGTCTCGAAGATTTGCCGGGCCAGGTCGATGTTTTTCCGGGCTTCCAGCACATCCAGGCGGGCCTGCTCCATAGCGTTGGCTTGCGTGACGGCTTCGAACCAGAAGTCTGCGCGCAGTTTTTCAAGGTTCAAACGGTTGACCTGCTGGCGCAGTTCGAATTCGCGGGCATTCAGCCGCGCCTGTCGCCCATCGAAAATTGGCACACTGGCCTTGACCCCGATGAAACTGTACGGAAACCAGGTGCCCGAAGCGACGGGATTGAAATCCTCACTGAGCTGCAAAAACGTGAAATTGCCGTAAGCCGATACCGTAGGCAGGCGCCGGGCGAGTTGTTTGTCGCGGTTCAGCGCGTTGATGCGCAGGGCGAGGTTTTCCGACAAAATTTCCGGGCGGCTCTCGATGCGGTTTTCCAGGGCCGCCGTGTCCGCCAGAAATTGCGTGATATTTTCCGTCAATTGCACGCGGCCGTCGGGCGTCGTGCCCATGCGATATTGCAGTTGCTGAATCGCCAGGGCGTAATCCTGCCCGGCTTTTTGGAGGGAAAAGCGCGCGTTGCTCACGTCGAGCGCGAGGCGGTCCACGTCGTTTTTCAAAGCGGCGCCGGCCTGCAACTGGTTTTCGGCAATGCGCAGACTGAGTTCGGCGCGTTCCAGCGTCTGGCGCGCCAGATCGAGTTTTTCACGGCCGAACACCGCGGCGTAGTACGCTTCCGTGATCGCGTAGCGGATATCGCGGGTTTGCTGATCGAGGCCGGTTTGCTGCGTTTCGAGTTGCGCGGCATTGATTTTCCTGTCGATTTTCCGGTTGGCGTCAAAAATTTTCTGATCGGCCTGCACGCCGAGGGAGGTGTTGAACGGCACGCCCATCTGTATCTCCCGGGTGGCATCCGTGGCCACGCCCGGCAGCCCGAACTGCCCGATGGGCAGCACGCTTGTCTGGAGTTCGGTGTTCCAGCGCAGGTCGGCATTACCGCTGATCTGGGGCAGCCACTGAGCGCGGATCTTGGCATTTTCGCCCTCGGCGATTTGCAGCTGGACCAATTGCGCTTTCAGCTCCGGCCGGTTGCGCAAGCCCTGCGTAACGGCTTCTTCCAGGGTCAGCGACTGGGCCTGAATCGTATAGAAACAGATAGAAAAAAATAGAAAAAAGGCAGTGCGTAGCATGTGGATGAGGATTTGAAGATTGGTGGTTTGAAGATTTGAAGATTTGAGGATTTGAGGATTTGAGGATTCGAATACGCGATACTGCCGAGCCGTATTCCGGCTTGCGTATTCAAATCCTCAAATCTTCAAATCTTCAAATCCTCACCCCCGAAACACCTGCGCGGGTTCCAGCGAAGTGATCCTTCGGATAGCAAAAAGACAGCCGCCCAATGCGATAAACATCGTGAGCAGGAAAAAACCGACCTCGAGCATCGGCGGAAATTCGAAAATGGTGCCCGCCTTGCCCACGCCGAGGCGAAAGCCCTCCGTCAGGCCCCGGCCGATGAGAAAACCCGCGAGCGAGATCAGGAAAGCCTGGGTCAGAATGAGCCTGGTGATGTAGCCGTTGGTGGCGCCGATGGCTTTGAGCGTGCCGTAGTCCTTGATGCGGTCGATGGCCGCCGAGTACAGAGTGAGGCCAATGATGATGAAACCCGACAACACCGCGAAGACGATCAGCGAACCGACCGACAGGGCGATGCCGCTGGAACTGAGCACTTTATTCACCGTCGATTGGGCGAAAACCTGCGCATCCCAGGCCCGCACGCTGGGGAACGTGGCATTGATCTGGGCAATCGCCTGTTCTTTGCCCGCCCCGGGTTTCCATTTGATCAAAAAAAGGCTGGCCTTGTCGGTCGAAAAATTGCCCAGCGCCCGCGCCCGTTCGATGGTGGTGAACACGTACGGCGCGCCGCCGAAGCCGCGCACGCCCCTGGTGAACCCGGCGTTGTACACCTTCTTGCCGTTGAGCTCGAAGTACTCGCCCATGGCCAAACCACCGTAAGTTTTTTGGTCAAAAATTTCGGTGAGGATGGCGCCTTCGGGGATCATGTCCACTTTCCGGGTGGAATCGATGCCCCAGGGGCCGCCGACAAAATCGGGCGCCTGGGAGCCGATGATCGTCATTCCGGCGTTGATGCCGTCGTCAAACTGGGCCGCTCCGGCCGCGATCACTACCGGATATACCTGCTCCACCGCAGGCAGGCTCGCGATTTCGCGCCCGAGGCGCATGTCGAGTTTGGCCAGCTGGTTGGCATTGTCGGTTTTGGAATCCACGACCCAGATGTAGCCCGCGTTGTTGGCTACGAGGCTCTTCATGGCGTTGGTCAGGAAGATGAAAATGCCCGCCTGCTGGCCCACCAGGAAAATCGAGATGACGACCCCGGCGAGCACGCCGATCGACTTGGGTTTGTCGTACAGGATAAATTGAATGGCAGTTTTGAGCATGGCGTCAAGTTTAGAGCATGTTGGGGATTTTCCGCTGGAGGCAAAAAAGAGGGATTTCTTGAGTCATTTTTGACTTTTTGAAGGAGCATAGCCCGAGCTACGTGACTGAAAAAAGGTGAAAATGGGTCAAAAAAGACCCGTTTTTGACCCAGCGGGAAAATCCCCAACATGCTCTTATTCCACGGTGATGACACATTCGACCCTCGCGCCGAGCAGCACGGCCGAGGGGTTGTCGAGCCGGACGCGCACCTCTCGCACCCGGCGGTCTTCGAGGTCGCCCACCTTGTCGGCGAACAGCGATTTTTTGCGCAGGTAAGGGGAGGCGAGCACGACGGTGCCGGTGGTCAGCACCTGTTTGCTGCCTTGCGGCCTGATGACGGCTTTCTGGCCCGTTTTGATGCGTCCGGCGAACATTTCATCGATCTCTGTGAGCGCGATGGTGGGGCCTGCCGGGGCAAATTCGCCGAAGCCCGTTTTGTTGTCGAGGTACTGCCCTACCCTGGCGTCGATGGAGAGCACGGTGCCGTCCATCGGCGCGCGGACGATCTTGTTGCCCGCCAGCGTGCGGTAGTATTGGACGTCGGCGCCGAGTTCGCGGAGCCGCGATTGCTGCTGGCGCACGGCGGCTTCCTGGGCTTTGATCTGCTGGTCCAGTTGGGTCAGAGTGGCGCGGGTGTTGTCCAGCTGCTGCTGGGTGATGGCGTTGCCCTTGAACAGGGTTTCGTCGCGGTCGAGGTCGGCTTTGGCCTTGGCGCGCTGCACTTCGAGCAGCCGGAGGTTTTCGCGGGCCGCGGCCACGGCGTCGTTTTGGGTGGCGATTTTCGAGTCGGCCTGGGCCACCTGCGCCGCCTCCACCTCGCCGGCCAGCACGAGCAGTACCTGGTTTTTTTTGACCGCGTCGCCGGGCTGGGCCTTCACTTCGCGGATGTAGCCGCTTTGTTCGGCGGCCAGGGTGACGATGCGCGCATTGGGCTCGATGACGGCAATGCCCATCACTTCACGGATGTCGGCGGGCTTCGACAGACTGTCGGCAAGCGCCGGGGCGGGAGCGCCCGCGTTTTCTTTTTTCCCGCACGACAACAGGAACAGCAGCGGCGTCAGGAGAAGAATTGGCTTGTACATGATTGAAAAAGAAGGTGCTAAGCGGTTTTATACTTGAAAATCCGTGCTTTCCGTAGCGATGCCGTTTTCGACCTGGATGATGCGGTGGGCGTAGGGCTTCAGGCGAGGGTCGTGGGTCACGACGGCCACGGACTTGCCCTCGTCGGCCAGGGCGCGCAGTTCCTGCATCACGATGGCCATCGAGTCCTTGTCGAGCGAAGCCGTGGGTTCGTCGCAGAGCACCAGTTTGGGGTCGGTCACGAGCGCCCGGGCGATGGCGATGCGCTGCTGCTGACCGCCGGAGAGTTGGCGGGGCAGGTTTTTGCGGCGGTCGGTCATGCCCACCATGTCGAGTGCAGCGGCGGCGCGCTTGCGCAGCTCGGCGCCCGAATGGCCTTGCAGGCGCAGGGGCATGGCCACGTTGTCTTCGGCGCTGAGCGGCGCGAGCAGGTTGAAACTCTGGAACACGAAACCGATGGTCTGGAGGCGCAGACGGGCCAGGGCGCGCTCTTTCATGCGGTTGATGTGCTGTCCGTCGACCCACAGATCGCCCGAAGTCGGGTAAATAACGCAGCCCAGCAGCGAGAGCAGGGTGGTTTTGCCGCTGCCCGAGGGACCGATGATGAGCGTGAGCTCGCCTTCGTTGAATTGCAGCGAGGTGGGTTGCAGGGCCACGATGGTCTGGTCGCCCGTCTGGTATTCTTTGCCCGCGTTTTTCAGTTCCGCAATCATAGGCGTGGCAACTGTTGGGTGAAAAATGTTTTACAATGTTTTCAAACCAATTTTTCAAAAACAGGTTTAAAAATAGCCTTTATTTTTGAATAAAAATTTTCCAAAGCATAAATTACTACGAAATCGTAGTTTATTTGCTTTCCTTCAACAACAACAGTCGATGAAAAACAAACTCGTGGAGCTGGTCAATCTCTGGGCCGAATTCGAGGAATCGCACCCGGCGGCGGAGCTCGATACTTTTTGCCGCTGGGTGCTGGCGCGCCAAACGCCCGCGGCCAGGGAGGCCGTGATGGCGGGCGTGTCCGTCGACGGGCGCATCGGCCGGCTGATCGGCAAACTGGGCCGTTACGCGAGCATTTATTCGAAAAAAGCCTTTGCCGGGCTGCCGCTCAACAATTTCGAGGACCTGGGCTACCTCTGGCAGACCGAGTTCATGGGCGCCCCGACAAAAAGCGAACTGATCCACGCCATGTTGTCGGAATTCCCCTCGGGCGTGGATGTGATCAAACGCCTCGTGGGCCTGGGCCTGCTGGAAGAATTCCCCGACGAGCGCGACAAACGCTCCAAACGCGTGCGGCTCACGCGCGCCGGCAGTGCCCTGGCCGCCGAAAGCCGCCCCATCGCCGGGCGCGTGGCCCAGGTGGTGGTGGCCGATCTGTCCGAACCCGAAAAAACGATCCTGCTGGGGGCGCTGGAGCACCTGGCGGAGTACCACGACGAGCGGTACAAGGCGGTGCGGGGAGCGGAGGATTTTGAGGCGGTGTACAGGGGGGTGAAAGAGTCTGTCTAAGGGGCCGTTTCTATTGCGGTCGAGTTGAATTGTGATTACCTTTGTTTAAAAATCAGGGCATGAGTGCCATATCAGAAGTTTACGAAGAAATGGCTGAGATCCTTGCTCAAATGGATCCGGTCAAGGTAATGGGCTTGCAGGCCTCACCTGCTCGTCATCGGCGTTTGGAGGATTTGCTGGAGAAAAACCGGAATGGCGAATTGAGCGATAAGGAATCAGCAGAATTGGATCGTATGTTGCTGCTGAATCGTATGATCGGTCTGGCCAAAATCAGAGCAAAACGATTGCTGGATGAAGCGCCTCAAAATCCCCCGCAAACTTAGACGGCTCGTAGCCGAGCGCGCCGGATTTCGCTGCGAGTATTGTCGGATGGAGGAAAGTGATTTTTATGATCCTTTCCAAATCGACCATATCAGGAGCCTTAGGCATGAGGGAAAGACCGAATTAGACAACCTCGCTTTTTCCTGTCCGGACTGTAACCGATTTAAAGGCAGCGATGTAGGCTCTTACCTTGGCGAACCGCCTGTTTTCATTCCCTTTTTCCATCCCCGTCACGATGATTGGTTGGCACATTTCGATGTGGCCGACGGGCTACTGTTACCCCAAACGGCTGCAGCCGAAGTGACTATAAAAATGCTTCGGCTGAACGATCCTGAACGGGTTATCCTTCGGCAGGAGCTAATCAAGAGTGGCCGGTTCTTTTAGGAAGCTTTATGCTTTCCCAAATCCATGTTCGCAAAATAGTCCTGTAAAATCTTGTGCCGGAAGCGCCAGCTGGCGCCGCGCATCTTTTTGCCGTTTTTCCCGATGCGGCGGTTGTCTTCGAGGATGCGCTGGTCGCTCATGCGGTCGAGGAAGGTGAATCGACAGGGAAGGCCTAAGCAAAATAATTTCATAATTTTGATTCTATTTTTGGGATTATATCAAAAATAGAGTCAACTTTGTGATACTAAAATGAAACAGCCTTTTTCCTTAGAACA
>JBGAJY010000145.1:0-14625 GCA_044224705.1 Saprospiraceae bacterium | reverse complement strand
CAATTTTGACCGAATTGTTGGCCCAGGTGTTCACGTTCACCTTGCCGTACTGGTTGTAGAGGGCGGTGAGGCCGTTGGGCGTAATGGCGAATTCACGGTTGATGGTTCGACTGAATTCGCGTTCGGGGCCGTCTTCAAAAGCTTGGGCGGTGACGCTGCCGGCCAGTAACAGGGCCAGAAGCAGGACCGTCCGCATCCCTTGCAGCGCGGGCAGTTCAAATAGATTCCGTTTCATGTTTATTGCTGTTGATTTTCGTTTCCGGTGAAGTATTCTGGCCCTGCACGCGTTCGAGTACGCGCTCGAGAATAGCGGCCTTGGCCTTGTAATTTTCAATCATGGCGCGCACGACCTGCTCGCGGTTGCCGGGCGGCACGTTGGCCAGTTCCTGCTGGAGTTCGGCCATGACCGCGTCGAGTTGATGCAGGTCTTCCTGCACGTCGCCGCCGCTGTTGCCGGTGAAAGCCACGAGTTTTTGCTGTTTGACGGCGATGTCGCGCTGGTAAAATCCTTCGAGTTCGGCGTATTCGTTCGACACCTGTGCGAGGGTCATTCCTCCCGCACCCGCCTTGCTCGCGCCGGCGTACCAGAGTCCGAGGCCAGCGCCGGTGATGAGCAGCGCGATAGCGGCCGCAGCGCGCAGCAGGTGACGGTTCCAACTGATTTTCAGAGGGTTGCCCGTCCGCTCTTCAGGCGCTTTTTTGACGGCTTGTTCCACGCCCGCCCAAACCCGGAGGTCGGGGGTTTCGAGGTCGAAAGCATCGCGGTTGCCGCGGATAAAGGATTCCAGCGGGTCGGCCGGGCTCAGATTTTTTTCGATGTCGGCCCACACGCCTTCCGGCGGCTCGGCCGTGTCGAGCAGGGCCCGGTGGAGCAGCACGAAGCGTTCCGCGGCACCGGCCGAAGGCAGGCGTTCCAGCGTTCTTCGGACGGAGGACCAAACCTGCTCGCCCGGGGTAGCCGGGTCGAAAGCATGTCGGTTGGCCTGGATGAATTCCTGCAATTTATCTTTCATAACTGGTAATCGTCTATCGTCAATCAAATACCACTAACCCAACATCTCTCTCAATCTCGCTTTGGCGCGGCTGTACTGCGATTTGGAGGTCGCTTCCGTGACGCCGAGGATTTGGGCGATTTCTTCGTGGTCGTATCCTTCCACGGCGTAGAGGCTGAACACCACGCGATAGCCGTCGGGCAGGTCGTTGATGGCGCGGTTGATGCGTTCCACGGTGTAAGGCGTTTCAGGTTCGGGGTCGGGGTCGTCGGTCCGGTCGGCGCCGGCGGTCAGTTCGGAGAACGCCAGGCGGCGGCTTTTGAGGAAATTAATGCATTTATTGACCGTGATCCGCTTCATCCAGGCGCCGATGCTGCTTTCGTGCCGGAACGAATCCAGTTTGGTGAACACCTCGACAAAAATGCTTTGCAGCACGTCTTCGGCGTCGTGCGGGTTTTGCACCATGCGCAGGGCGGTGTTGTACATCGCCCGCGAATAGAGCCGGTAGAGTTCAAATTGCGCGTCGCGGTGGCCTTCTCTGCAGCGGTCGACCAGTTCGCGGTGCGTTTGGGTAGCGTCCATTCTGAATTTCGATCGTATGTAGTGACAGTTTTCGGTTGCCGGGGTTGCACGGGAAAGGTCGGAATTTGTGTCAAATTTTGGTCATTCGGCCGCTGCCACTGTCAGAGCCGCTTTGTGGCCCGCCATATTGGGGAAATACACCTGTTCCGTATCGTTGATGAAATTGGCGCTGAAGATGCTCCGAAGGATGTAATTCCGGAAGAAGCGGAACTTTCCGCGCTTCACCTCGTCGTACACCAGCCTGCCGAGCCCTTCGCGGTACAATTTCATGGAAGAATTAAAAGTCGTTTTCAGGGTGTGCACCAACTCCTTCATTTCCTTTTTACCGATGTACGGATGTTTCCAGACGAGGTTGCGCGAATCGAAATAGTGCCAATCCGTCTCGTCGATCCCGAATTCCCGGTCGATGGCGTCCCATTGGGCAGTGCCCGGGAAGGGCGTCAGGATGCTCGCGCGGTTGATCTCGAATCCCAGGGCTTTGAGCCGCAGGGCATCCTGGATGGTGCGTTCGCGGTCCATCAGCGGATGCCCGATGATGGAAAAAGCGTAGCGGAACATGCCCGGTTTCCGCGAGACCTCCGCCCATTTTTTGATGTTTTCCACCTTTTGGCGTTTGTTCACGTCGCGCAGAATCTCTTCGTCCATAAATTCCACGCCGATGCCGGGCAGGCGCAGGCCGCGTTCATACCATTTTTCAAAATTGGCCAGAAAGACCTCTACCCGTGACTGCGCGGCCCAGATCATGCCATATTTGGCCAAAAGTTTGGTGATCTCGTCGTAGTGCGCGGCATTGGCGCCAAAGGTTTCGTCAAAAATGGCGATGTACCGGATGCCTTTTCGGTGATAATAATTCAACACGCGGTCGATGCTTTCGAGGCTGACGGTAAAACGGTCTTTGATAAAAACCGGCGTCTGGCAAAAATTGCAGTGGTGCGGGCAGCCGAAGGAGGTGTACAAAATACCGAAGGACAGAAACCGCAGTTTCCAGATGACCGTCACGGTAGCCGTCATTACCGGGTGCTCGATGCGGTCGGGCGACAGGGCGTAGCCGAACAATTCCGCCACTTCATTAAATGCCGAACCTGTGACGACCCGGTCCACGGCGTTTTCGATGTCCGGCACGGGTGCGCCGTAGTTGCCCGCCCAGATTTCCCTCACGCCTTTGGAGCGGGCGTAGCGGATCATTTCGAGGATTTCGGGGATTTGATACAAGTACACGCTGAACCCTACAACGTCCCAGCCTTCGTCCACTTTAGAGCAGAAATCCTCCCAGGAGGGGTATTCCATGATTTCGATCTCGGGAATGTTTTGCTTCAAAAAACGCAAGCCGGGGCTTACCCGCACCACGGCGCCCGCTCTCGGGAAGGTTTTGACGTGCTCGGCGACCATGTCGGTCACTACTTCGGGTTTGTTGTATACGGTGGTAAAAAGGGCTTTTTTCATCGTTGAGATTTTTTGACGTGAAGGCAATCTGTTTGAGTTAAGATTGTCGATTACATACGAATCAGAGATAAACTGGACCAGAGTTGCCGACAATGCAATAATTTTTGACAGGATAAACATGATCGACAGGATAACTTATGACGGCTTTGCCGTCATGCGTGGGAAAGTCGACTCCGCCGACTTTCATCATGTAGATCATGTTTATCCTGTCAAAAATTATTGCATTGTCGGCCTTCTTCACCCTGTTATTTCCTGATCCGCAAATAATCTGCAATCATAAATCAAACTATCACCTTCCAGTTTCATCTGTCAACCTCTTGGTTTTTGTAACATGAAACTGTGGTATTGCATGGCCCCTTGCTGAAAATCGCGAAACCGGCGACTGCCTTCCACGCCTGAAAATTCATAAAATGCCTTCCGCAGCCAGTCGGGTACGCGCTCGTCGATCGTTTTTTTGCGCGAGGCTGCATCGCGGCGGAGCGCCAGAACCACATTTTTCCGGATATCGGCTTGCCGTAGGAGGGTGAAACCCGCTTGCAGGAGCATTCGGCGCAGCCGTTCGAGCCCGGCAGTTTTGATCATGTCGGCAAAATAGAAGTGGCCGCCCGGCCGGAGCACGCGGTACACTTCGCGGAAAAACGCGCCGGGATCGCCGTAGCAACGCGCCGATTCGACGTTCACAACCGTGTCGAAACGAGCATTTTCAAACGACAACCTTTCCGCCGTGCCGGCCACGAAAGACAGGCCGGGGACCCGATGAAACCGGTTGCAATACGCGACGAGTTTCGGAGAAACGTCGAGCCCGACGTATTCCTTCGGACCCCGATGCCGCGCCAGAAAAGCCGCGCCGCCGCCCCGCCCGCAACCGACTTCCAGGACGGATTGGCCGCGCAAATCACCGCCATGGGTGACGTGCTGGTACAACTGAATGCCGTAACGGTCGGGTTCGTCGCGCTCAGCCAGCTGCAGTCCGTCAAATTCGCCGTTCGGGCTGGCGTAGCCGTAGTTCAAAAAAACTTTCGAGTAGGCAGGGTCAAGGTGTTGAATTATACCGTGCCAGACCCGCCACAACAGCGGCCGGACCGGACGGGGAAGTTCGCAGAAGTGTTCAACGAGGAATTTCACAAAAATTCGGGTTGGTTTGTTGCATACAAACCAACCCGAAAAAGGCGAAAAGGCGGATGACCGGAATCAGGTTGCCGGGTGATTTTCCGGAAGATCAGGTCAATTCGAACCTGCCGTCCAGAGCGTATCGCGGCTCGTCCATTCGTTCCAGCGGTCGCGCGAGTATTTCGGGAAAGCGTCCGCGTGCCTGAACCGGCGCAGGTAACGCTTGCTCGGCCTGCCCTCCACAGGGTCGCGGAGGATCGTGTAATATCCCTTGGCATGGAGGAACAGGCTGCGTTCCTGGCCCATCGCAGGACCTGTCGCCGGCGCTTCAAAACGCAACCGGGCTTCGTCGCCGATAGCCGGCTGGACGTAATAATTGCCATCGTCGGCCCCGAGCGCTTCACGCAGATCCTGGCCGTTTTGATCAAGGGCCCACTGCAGTGGAAGCACCTGCGTGCGAAGCAATTGCGGCTTCGAAAAATCCAGCGCAACGTAGTCGATTTCCCAAAACATGAAGCCCGTGGTCAGTTTGACGCGGATCGGGTCGCCTTTTATTTTGGTCAAATCCAGTGTCAAAACGTCCGATTTGAAGGTTTCCGGGCCAGCGAGGTTGAAAAAATCGGCGCGTTGCCATTGATCGGGGGCCGTTTCGAGCCAGACGGACAGCGGCAGGTTTTGGTCCAGCGCCCATTTTTGCAACTCGGCAGAATCTTTTTCCAGAAACATCTGCCGCACTTGCTGGCCGTACTCGCCCATTTCCTGCTGAAGCATTTCCAGGGCGGGATCGAGCCAGACCGAGTTTTTGGCCCGGACCAGCAATCTGGCCTCACGTGCGCCGGCCGGGCGCCGGAACGTCAGAATGACGCCGTCTTCTGCACGGACGCTGTTGTTCTCGGGACTGCCGTAAAAGATTTGTTCGTCCTGTCGGGCCAGCAGGTTTTGCACGTTGCGGCCTTCGAGATCGGTTGCCGAAACAGGACTTTCCAAGTTGGACAAGGAGTGCAACACGCCGTATTTGTCATATAAAACCATCGAGCCGGCGGGGTGATCCACTGCCAGCATTTCGAGCCAATCGGTGTGCTCAATTTCGCGGGCTTCGTTCCTGATCCGCAGGCGGTACAAGCCGCTGTCGGGCCGGAGGCGAGTCAGCGGCAGCCAGTCGGGGCGCTCCAGTTGCGGGTGGGTGGCGCCGACGTAGATTTCGCCTTCGAGGGTGAAGCCCTCGGGATTTTCCGCATAGACCACCGGGCAGGAGCCCGTGCTGGCCAAAATGCCAACAATAAGGATAGGTGTGAAAAAGCCGGCCAAGTAGGGGCCGATAAAGTTATTCGGATCATATTTATAGACCACGCTGCGACTGACCTGGCTAAACGGAAGGGTGACATTGGTCGAATCGAACAATGTTTGAGCATACGAATCGCTGACGTATAGCAGTACGATTTCCTGTTTGCGAACTGGCTCCAGACTATTCGGATACCCATTCACCACTTTCAGGGCGTCCTGTTTGGAAAGGCGGGTAATACTGCCCCTGAGATCGGTTTTCCTGAGCGTGATAAGATCAATTTTCCAGGCAATATCCTTGGGATATTTTTCATCCAGCACATAAAACCGGATGGCATCGAGCGCCTGCATGTGGCCTTGATTCACGCGTTTGTAAGTGCTGCAGGCCGTTATTCCAATGGCAACTATCCCTGCGAGCGCGGCCATGCAGAGAACACGCTTCATGCTGAAATTGGTACACATGGCTTTTGATTTATAGTGAACAATAGGGTTACACCAAATGGTACGCATGGCAGCCGCTGGCTTGCCGCAAGGCTGCCAGTCCTTCTTCCACGCTGTTATTCAAGGCGTTGCCGCATTTGTGGCGACAGAGCGGACAGGCGTTAAAATCGCCGTCGGTATCGATGTACAGGTAGCGCTCACCGGCCCCGCCGCAGCCTACCTGGCGCTGGAACGTGCCGTGGTATTCGATCAGCGGGTAATCGCGGTATTTCGGATCGGTTTGTGCTGTGCGGTGAAATTTTTCCAAAATGGCCCAGTGCGTTTCGTCGAGTTCCACCGGATCGCCGGCCTCCGAATAATGTCCGACGGCGCGCGGTTCGAAAATGCGCACGAAATGCACCCGCAGCGTTTTCGCGAGTTCGAGGTAATGCCAAAGGTTGTCGGCCGTGCAAAAGGCGCGGGTGGGCATCAGGTTCAGGGCGACCACGAGGCCGGCTTCCCTGGCATTTGCGGCAGCCGCCAATGCCCAGTCGAAAGCGCCTTTCAGACCGCGAAAACGATCATTTTCAAGGGCGTCCCAGTGGTCGAGGCTGATGGCGATGCCGCGCAATCCGGCGGCCTTGAGCAGTTGGGCGCGCTCGGCCGTGAGCCGGTAACCGGAACTGACCACCCAGAAATCGCTTTGCAGGGTGTCGCTGCGCCGCAACACTTCCAGCAGGTCGTCGAAACGGTTCAGGGGCTCTCCGCCGCAGAGGTCCACATTGGACAGGCCCCGCGCCTGAAACTTCCGGATGATGCGCAGGAGATCGTCTACCGACAAAACGTCCTTGCGGTTCAGGTTCTCCCATTCGTAGCAGTGCTCGCAGCGCATGGAGCACTTTTTGGTCATGGCCAGAAAAAGCAGGATGAGTCCCCTGGTAAAACCGGGAATCGGCACGATGCGGTGCAGTTCGTTGCGCAGCAAAGCGTCCATGCCCGGAGAAGGCCGGCCGGGCATGCTGATCATGGAATACGTGCGGCCTTCTACCCGGACGGCTTTGGTCAAATGGCGGAAGCGGTTGTTTTTCAGGTTGTTGCGGATCAGGCCTTTTAAAGCCGTCCAGGCCTCGCGCCGGCCGGGGTAGGATTGCCTGGCGATTTGCCAGGCCCTGAACAGGGCTTTTACCTGGTACCAGCGGAACGCAAAGCCGGTGAGGTAAGCATTGTTGCGGCGTTTCATTGGCTTCTTTTGTTTCAAACAAAGAAAGCCGCCCACCCCAAAAACCTGCATGATGCAGATCATGAGCAGGTATGATTCAGCAGGAAAAAACTCCGGGGTGCTGACCACGATTACCCCCTCCATTGACCCAAATCGTTTGCCCCAAACGCCATCCTGCCGAGATTGTCCGACATAAAACTCTGGTTATGAACGGCGGACAACTCATCACCCAAATTCTTCTGCAACACGGCATTCAACACCTGTTTACCCTTTGCGGTGGTCATATCGGACCGATTTACGTCGAAGCCGCGAAAGGGGGTATTCAGGTCTGGGACGTGCGCGACGAAGCCTCAGCGGTATTCGCCGCCGATGCTTTGGCGCGACTCACCGGTGTGCCCGGGGTAGCCGCCGTAACGGCCGGCCCCGGCGTGACCAACAGCGTCACCGCCCTCAAAAACGCGCAAATGGCCCAATCGCCCGTGCTCCTGCTCGGCGGCTCCACGGCCACCCTGCTCCGCAAACGCGGCGCCTTGCAGGATATCGACCAACTCTCGCTGATGCGCTCCACCGTGAAATACCTGGGCCAAGCCAACACCTTGCGCCAGCTGGCGCCGAAACTCCGCAAAGCCTTGCGTTGCGCCCGTGAAGGCGTGCCCGGTCCCGCTTTCCTCGAATGCCCGGTGGATCTGCTCTATCCCGAAGCGACCGTGCGCGACTGGTACGGCCAGAAGAACAAAATCGCCAAAGGGCTGATCGAAAAATTGACGCAGTGGTACATCAACCGCCACGTGGAACGCCTCTTCGCAGGAGCCGAAAAAAGTAGCGGTCCTGCCGGCGCAGCAGAAGAGCCCCTTGTTTCGCACCCTTCCACCGGCGACCTGCGCGATGTGGCGCAAGCCCTGCAACACGCCGAACGCCCGGTGTTGTTGCTCGGCAGCGGAGCCATGTTGTCGCCCCGGCTGGCGCCGGAAATGGCTGCCGCCGTCGCCCGCCTGGGCATCCCCACCTACCTCAGCGGCATGGCCCGCGGGCTCAGCGGACGCCACAGCCGGGTGCAAATGCGGCACCACCGCAAAGAAGCCCTGCGCGAAGCCGACCTCATCCTGCTGGCCGGGGTGTCCTGCGATTTCCGGCTCGACTACGGCCGGCAACTCAACCGGAAAGCCCATAAAATCGCCGTCAGCCGCAAACGGGAGGAATTGCGCAAAAACCTGCGGGCCGATCACACGATTTGCACCGATCCGGGGCAGTTCATCATCGACCTGGTCGGTGAAGCGGGAAATCTGCCCGTTTGGGACGAGTGGAAACAAATCCTGCAAGCCCGCGAATTCGCCCGCGAAGCGGAAATCGCTCAAATGGCTGCCGAGCCCGTTTCGGGCATCAACCCACTGGCACTGTTCCGCAAATTCGACCAGATGCTGCCCACCCAATCCGTGCTCGTGGCCGACGGCGGCGACTTCGCCGCTACGGCAGCCTACACCCTGCATCCGCGCAAACCGCTCAGCTGGCTCGACCCCGGCGTGTTCGGCACCCTGGGTGTAGGCGGCGGGTTCGCCCTGGGCGCGGCGATCTGTTTTCCGACCGACTACATCTGGATCATTTACGGCGACGGCAGCGCAGCGTACAGCCTGGCCGAGTTTGAAACTTTTGCCAAAAACGGCCTGAAAGTTTGCGGCATCGTCGGGAACAACGGATCCTGGGAACAGATCGCCCGCGACCAGCTGCACATGCTGGGCGCCGACACGGCCGTCACCCTGCCGCGCACCGACTACCACCGCGTCGCGGAAGGCTACGGCGCCGCCGGTGAAAAAGTGGAAACCCTGGAAGCTTTTGCCCTCTCCTTACAACGCGCCATGGACAGCATGGACCGCGGCGTGCCGTACCTGATCAATGCCATGATCGGCTCCACGCCTTTCCGAAAGGGCAGCATTTCGATGTAGTTATTCTTGGAGGATTTGAGGATTCGAGGATTTGAGGATGCGAGGATTTGAGGATGCGAGGATTTGAGGATGCGATAAATTGATAGTCAATGCGTCCGGCGTCACATCTCTAGCAAACCACTTTCAGTCGAGTATTTTTCAAAACCAACTGCCATATGAATCTGCTGGAACGTTTGAAACTGCTGCTGCACATCGTCCGATGGCGGCTTACGTGGTCGAAAAAAGACCTGAATTTCCGGCCTTCAACGAAGGTTTCGCCCAAATTCATCACCGCCCGTGAAGCGGCGCAATTGTTCCCCGACGGCGCCGTCGTGTTCTCCAACGGCCTGGCCGGCAACGCCCGTTGCTCGGTGTTCTATTGGGCATTGCGCGAATTGTTTCAAAAAACGGGTCATCCGCGCGACCTCAACTGGATCAACGTCGGCGCCCAGGGTGGGCGCGGGAAGGTGCCGGGCACCGTGGAAGAAATCGGACTGCCCGGACTGATGCGGCAATATATCGCAGGACACCTCGAAACCTGCAAGGCACAGTTGCAACTGGCTGAAAACGGCCAACTCGAACTGCACACCCTGCCACAGGGTGTGATGGCGCTGCTGCTCGAAGCCCAGGGCCGCGGCGAGAACCACCTGTGCAGCCCCGTCGGTCTCGGCACATTCCTCGATCCGAGGGTCGGGAAAGGCTCGGCACTCACTCCGGGTGCAGCAACCAACTACGTGGCTTTGGAGGGAAAAAACCTGCTCTACACCTTACCCAGGATCGATATCGCCATGTTTAACGCACCCTACGCGGATGCCGAAGGGAACATTTATTTTACCAATGCTGCCTCCTGGACGGAGAACATCGATTCGGCCCGGGCTGCCCGCGCCAACGGCGGGAAAGTGTTCGTGACCGTCAGCGGCATCGTCCCGAAAAACGAAACCGCCATCAGCCTGCGTGCCGAAGAGCTGGATCATATCGTCGTGCACCCCTACAACGAACAGACGGCCAGTATCCGCCAGCAGCGCTTTTGGCCCATGTTCACGGCGGGCGCTTGCGTGGATGCGCCGGCAGCCAGCCGGCAGCTGCGTTTTATCAATAACGTCCTGAAAATCACCCCCGTACGCGGCCCCGTGGAATTTGTGCTGGCCCGCCTCGGCGCCAGCGTTTTTGCCGAATCGGTGCATGAAGGCGCCATGGTCAACATCGGCGTGGGCTTTCCGGAAGAAGTGGCGCGGCAGCTGGTGGAGCACGGCGTGGCCGACCAATTGCTGTTCACCACAGAGGCCGGAGCTTACGGCGGATTGCCGGCGCCGGGTATCTTTTTCAGCGCCGCCATCGGCCCGCAGCACCTGGAACCTTCATCGCGGATGTTTCACCGCTATCAGTCGGAACTGGACGTGGCCGTGCTCGGCTTTTTGCAGGTCGACAGCCAGGGCAACGTGAACGCTTCGCACCGCGGACCTAAGTTGACCGACATGGTCGGTCCCGGCGGTTTCCCCGATATCGCCGATGGGGCCCACACGGTTATTTTCATCGGCACCTGGATGGCAGGGGCGCATTTTGCGTTGAAAAACAATCAGTTGCTGATTGAACGGCGGGGGGTGTGCAAGTTTGTGGACCAGGTGAGCCACATCACATTCAGCGGCCGGGAAGCCCTGCGTTCGGGTAAAAAAGTGTGGTACGTGACCAATGTCGGCGTGTTTGCGCTCACGCCCCGGGGGCTCGAACTTCGCCGGGTGATGCCGGGCATCGACGTGCAACGCGACATCCTGCAAGGCTGTGCAGCGCGTATTTGTTTACCGGAAAATGGCCAGGTCGAGGTCGTTGAGTCAGCCGTGGTAACCGGAAAGCAATTCGAGCTCCGCTTGCAGGCAGTTCGGGGGCCACTTCCGAAGGTTGAGGCGTTTGAGGCTGCCGCCAGGATTTAAGAGGCTGTTAGCGCGGCCCGATATTCGGCATATTCACGCACCAGCAAACGCCGGTAAATCTCCATCATGGCGACAAATATGGCGCCGTAAATCACGAACAAAGGCCTGCCCACCATTTCTCTGAACCGGCCATATGCCCCGATTTCATAGTATTGGCCCAAATTATGGATGGTAGCCAGTATGCTACCAATGATCACGACCCGAACCAAAACATAACCCGCATGCGCCATAAGAACCTTGGGATGCCGGGGTGTCTTGTAAAATATCTGAAAAAACCGGTCGGGCCGGTCGAAATAGCGGATCGAAGCGTATTCCCGATAGTTGGCGGGGCGCCATGTAAATGATGTCGCGGCTTTGTAGCGGAAGCAATAATAGGCGTACATCGCTACCGTCAATGACACGATCAGGACGTTGACGAGGATCAATCCGTTCCAGCCGACACCAAAAAAAACGGTCAGCGGATTGGTTTCGCCCTGCATGCCGTTTTCCTGAAAAAACCACAAGCTCGTGGAATAAAAGTCGCAGCCGCGTACAAAAAGAAGAAGGAATGTGAGGAGAAAAAATTTCAATTTCATAGTCCTTAAATGAAACGTTATCAATGTTTTGTCGCAGGATGAAAAGTACGCCAGCTGTGCCAGTATTCCTGATAAGCCCTGATTCTTTCCAGGTCGGGAACGGCCGCGTTTTGAGACTGTCCGATAAAATTAAAACGGTTTTCTCCACTTGTCAGTGTGTCATTAACCATCACGAACTGCTGCTCCGGCCCCGTTCTTTTCAGGGCGACAAAACTGCTGCTGTCCTGCGATAAGATAATGGCAATCGGCTGTCCGCCCAGTTCGTCGTACAAGATGTGCTCCCGCAAGAGGGCGTTCCAGTCGTAAGCCTTGCTTTCCCGGCCCAATTCAACACCGACAACCCAGGATTTGTCCTTCCAGGAGGCCGTGTCGTAGCGGGTCAGGCTGCCTTTCAACCTGCCTTTTTCATAGGTCCGCATGCTGTCGTATTCTTCCTGAAAAACGCGGTCGGGCTGCATCACAAGGGTGTTCGGATAGAGTTCGGTCCATTTTTCCAGGGTTGTCTGGATGGAAGGGAATTCGGGCAGCGACTGGCCTTTCAGGGGCCCGGCCACCGCTTCTCCCGTCGCCTGTCGCCACCAGCTGCGGGTCGTTTTGTCCTCAAACATGGCGTTGAAATGATCCATGCCCACGAGGCGGAAGGTTTCCGTTTGGCCATTCACGAGGGGTTCAAAAACCCGCCCCGTGCGGCAAACGGTGCAATACGTCACCATGATCGGCTTGCCGCCGATGCTGTCGCGCACCTGGTGGTGATAACCCATGAACTGGATGGGATAGGCTTTGGCTTCGCCGTTGAAGGCCACGCCCAGCACCAGCCGTTTGGGCTCCACCTGATTGCCGGCGCCGCTTTTCATCGACACAACCGTCGGCTGGTAAAACATGACGTCGGCAGCCATTTGAAAATTCGCGACGTAAAAGACGGCCGAAACCGCCAGCAGCGCGGCCATGCTCAGCCATTTGGAACCGGCCAGCGCCTGCCTGGCACCGAGCAGCAGCATTAGCCCGAACAGGCCGCGAAACACCCAGCGCCAGCTGTGCAGGGCATAGGCCGCGTCGATGCTGTTCATCTCCTGGCTGCCAGGCATGGGCATGATGAAGTAGACGTTGGCGATTTCGAACAGGATGAGTCCGAGGGCGCCGAGGTAAAAGAGTTTTTTCACGGGATAGCAATATTAGGGTGTGTCTGAAAAATCTGCTTCGGGTCGTGAGGAGCAGACCTCGGAGGTTGGCGGCATTGTGGAAAAGAGCATTTTTCCTAATCTTTTTGCCGCCAACCTCCGAGGTCTACGCGGCTCGAGCATTTTTCAGACACATCCTAAAGAACCGATTCCAGATGCATCAAAGTGCATTCCCATGGAATCTGATCTTATGGATAATCCATTAAATCATTGCCCCAACTTTTTGGACAATCTACTGAGCGGCTCATAAACATTGCCAATCATAGCAATTCCATCCAGGTCCCATTGTTTGGGGTTTTTGGAGAGAAAATAGTTGGCCTGCTTCAGGGCCTGTGTGATCTCTTTGGAATATTGTTTCAGCCAGGCATCATCCATTTCAAGGGTTTCCGGCAGGTTTTGATAAAAGGTCTGCTTTTCATCAATAAATCCCGCAAACTCTCCTGCCAGCGGTACGCCGTCCGGAGCAGTTTGTAATTTCTGGAAATGGAGATTCAGGTAAGCCAGGTCGCTTAGAATGACCTGTTTGGTATATGCGACATAGATGTCATAATCCTTTTTCAACAATACAATTTTGTCCAGAATAGCCTGCCTGTTTGGGTCGTTTGGAGCGGATTGCAGGTACAATTCGTAATATTTAGCGGCAGATTTGTAACGCTCGTTGGCTTCGCACATGAGGGCGTAGTTATAGAGGGCGGAGGAATCTGACGGGTACAGTCCAATGTATTTTTTGAACAGAATTAGTGCGGTATCGTATTGCTGGGTGATGGTGTAAAAACACCCTGAGCTAAAAAAATCAGAAGCGAGGGCCGTTGTCGATTTAGCCTGTTGGGCAGTGATCGGTGTGTAGACCTGGTTGATTTTCTGAAGGGATCTTGTTAATTGGTATTGATCCTGCGCATTGAAATATTTACCACCGGAAACAGAGGAGAGATATTGAAAGTCCCTTTCGGCTTCTGAGCCTGGTGCTATGCCGAAACCAATGGTAAAAAAAGTTACGCTGGCTGTCGTTTTACCGCCTTGTTGCTGGCCACAAATTTTTCTCGTTCGTTTACCAACGTAGGAATTTGGGGGTCGAATCGCCCCGCAACTGCTCTGTCCGTCACCAAGAATGATCAGACTGCCACAGGACTGACCGGTTTGGTTGAGTTGATATTCCAACTTGCCCCTTGCACTTTCAATGGCCTGTGGCAATGGCGTTCCGCCATTTGGAAATGGAATTTTATTGATGCTGGCTTTGACGGCTTCCAAATCCGGTGAAAAAGGCTGAACGATTGTAGTAGGGTTAGCCACACATTCCCCCGAAAACACCATGATGCCGATTTCAGGTGATTGGGCGGATTGCGTAGCCTGCTGTTTTATCGCATCAATAGCATTGGCAGCGGACAGTTTAGCATCCTGGAATTTATTGTTTTCGGTCATGCTGCCGGAGACATCCATAAGAATTAGTGATATACTGCCCTGATCATCACAGTCTTTATTATCTTTTTTAATTTTTAATTGCTTAGTCACCTCATCTTTCAATTTCTCATTAACGGGGCCCCACACATGTTCTGGCATTGCAAAAATATCATACGGCAAGTGAAACTCATTAAGCCAAGCCAGTATTTTAAGTTTGTTATTTCCTACCCCAACAGTATAAACAAAGACTTTGCTATCTACTTTTACAATATATCTTGTCACTTTACCAGCATATAATAAATGTTCCTTTTTTGTATAATTAGTAATTGACAATGGCTCATCTATTTTTGTGATTATGGGTCCAAAAAATGGAAGATCAATTAAGCCACAATCTAGAACAGGCTGGGATCCTGCATCTGGCGCAGTTAATGAGGCATTACTTGCCATAATTTCAAATACAAACTCAGGGGTACAGCATGGAAAGTCTTTTGCGTCACATACTTCAAAATTAACTGTATAAAAATGATAATTAGGTAAAGCCTGAGAGTAATTATCAATAACATCTGGATATCCAGAGCAT
>JBGAJY010000144.1:0-14634 GCA_044224705.1 Saprospiraceae bacterium | reverse complement strand
GCCCGATCCGGTGCCGCCGCCGCTTTTCGACCAGGTGTAGGTATAAGGACTGGCGCCGCCGGCCGTCACATCCACATCCAGTTTGCCGTTGTTGCCGCCGTAGCAGGTCACGTTCGTTTTGGTGGTCACCAAAATGGTCATGCCTGTCGGGTTGGAAATCGTGGCAGTGGTGGAAGTCGTACACCCGTTGCCGTTGGTTACCGTCACCGTGTAGGTGCCCGCAGCCAGGCCGGTTATGTTGAATGGTTCTGTGGTAATGCCGCTGCCGCTGCCGGTTCCGCCACCGGTTTTTGACCAGTTGTAACTGTAGTTGGCCGCTTGGCCGGCAGTCACGTCGATGGTGATTTTGCCATTCGTTCCGCCGTTACAGGTAGGGGCAGTAGTAGAGGAGGTAACTACCAGGGCCGGATTTACTGTGATGGTGATGATATTGGATTCTCCGGCATAATCCGTACAGCCGGCCCGACGTGCGCAACGACGGAAGCACGTGGTTTGCGTCAAAGCGCCGGGGTCATAAGTCAGGCTCGTGGCGCCGGAAATTTGGGTCCATTGCGCGCCATCAAAAGTAGCCGGCGGGCAGTTGGTAGTGGATTTTATCCAGATGATTTCCAGGTTGCCCGAGCCGCCGGAAGGCGAAGTCACGTTGGTAAATGCTGCGGGGTCGAAGGGGCTACAGCCACTTTGCGCGGCGGCGATAGTGCCGCCACTCGTAACATTGTCACACACGACGGTGACGCACCACATGTCTGTTTTCAACCAGTCGCCCGTGCCCGTGCCGTACACCTCGATGTAGTAGGCGCCCCTGTTTTCAACCAGTCGCCCGTGCCCGTGCCGTACACCTCGATGTAGTAGGCGCCCGAAGGTACCGTGCTGGTGAGGGTGTATTGCGTCATGGTCGGCAACTGGCTGTTGACGTCAACCGTCGTCGCCGAGATGTACGTCCACGAACTGTTATAGTATCGAATACCCACCTTGTGGTTGTAGGAAGGGTTGTGGGTACCCGCGTAAACGCTTAGATCCAGCGTCGTTCCGGCGGAAATTGTCCCACTGGAAATCGTCTGGGAGAATTCGTTGCTGTTCTTGTTGGTGATTTGAAAATGGCCCGCATAGGTGCCGCAAACTGCCGCGTAGGTGCCTGTGGTGAAGTTACCTCCAAACCACTCCCAGTTAGTGGTGCCGTTTTCAAAACTATTGTTCTGTACCAGGTTGCCGGTGCAGGTGCAGTTGGGCGTGTATTCAGCGCTCCCCGCCATTCCTGTTTTCAAAGGCTCGTGCGAAACCGGGCCGTTGTGTGCAAATGTCGGTACAGCAATGTTGAAAGCGACCGAGAGCAGGAGGGATTGGCGGATTAAGTGATGTACAAATTTTTTCATAGTTCAAAATGAATTTGGATTGAACAACTGAATACCAGCGTTTTGGACATAATAATCACTGGCCTTGCGTAGTGCGCACAAGTCAATTTGCACATGCAGATGCATACGTCAAATGGACTTGCTCTGCGCAAAAAGCACAAAGCAGGAAAGGGAACAGGCACGGCCAAGCCGCGGAAGCGAGAGTGTGTTAGGAAGAAAAAAAGATTAGGGCGTGCTAAGACGGGCCAGGATTAATCCGGAGAGAACCGGATCAAAGCGGGACGTTAGGAGAAAACGTGTTTGGTATCCCGCTTTTGGAGAAGCCCGAATTTGATTGGAGACTAGTCAAGAACAAGGGAGAAATTCTGACCGTAGTCTTGGTTGGAGCGTATTCTGGATAATTCGGCAAAAGTAGCGTTGAAACGATATGCCTCTTTAAGAGTCAGGTCAAAATGTTCTTCTAAACTAACATTTTTGTGACATGCTTTTGTAAAACTCTGTTTTTCAGTTATTTATAAAACCAGCAAGGATTGCATTCCTGAAAAAGAAACTCCAAATTTGAAACCCTTTTGCCCCTCTTTTTGCTTAGAGGCGCTGCAGCAGAACCAGCAAGGTAAGCACACTCGTCGCTTTTGCAATGGTCTCTGCAAACACAACATCCCAGTCCACCGACTTTTTTTCCACCCCGGTTTTGGGTTCAGGAGCGGGCTTGCGTGCTACATTGATGGTGGCGCCTTTACTGACCGGAGGGTAGATTTTGAACAGCACGAAGTTTTTCGTTCTACGCAGGCGGCCATTGGCTTCCTCGACGGTGAGCGACCTGCGCAAAGCCCGTTCGCCAAAACCCGCCGCGTATTCGCGAACGTACCAACCGGCGCGCTTGCCGGGGCGGTAGGCTACGTTGATCCCCCCGTTGTTGCCGATGATCTTATCGGGATACAAATCGAAGGCGCGAGTGGCGCCGCGAATGGCCACCAGATCCTTGGTTTTAGGAATATCGATCACGTCGCCAGCTTTGAGTACAAAATTATGCCGGTTGGCGGGATCGCGCAAGACCGCGTCGAGCCGGAGGACCACAAAGCCGGTCTGTCCCTCGCTGCGATACAGGGTCGCCCCCGGCGGAAAGGCCTCCGTCGTGAGGCCACCTGCCCGTTGCAGCACACTCAGCAGTTGTTCGTTTTTGTCAATCAGGGCATATTCTCCCGGGTAGCGGACTTCGCCGCGAATCGTCACCATTTTCTGAAGTTCAAATTCGGGCACTGAGCGTACCACGACGATATCGTAAGGTTGAAGTTGGAAGATGTTGTTGTTCAAGACATTGAACAGACTGTCAATTTTAAACGTGCCCACAACCACCGACGTCGGTTGGTTTTGATTGATCACGACGCGAAAAATGTCTACCCTGTCGGAAGCTGCTTCGCGGCGCAACCCACCCGCCAGCGAGAGGAGGTCTTGTAACTGGAGTGACTGGTCCCAATGGTATTCACCGGGGTTGCGTACGGCGCCTTTCACCTGCACGGTGTACTCATCACTGAACAAGGATTTGGATTGCACCGTCAGCCGGTCAAAGGGTTCCAGCACCATATTATCGGGCGCGGCCGGATTTGCTCCAATAGCGCGCAAATTGACCCGGATATAACTTTTTTCTTCCGGGTTGTCGGGACGTGTTCGGATCAGGTAAGCAAAATCGGCGGCATCGGGGCGCAGGCCACCCGACAGGTCGATCAGATCGCTCACGCGCAGGGTGCGGCTGGCGTCGTAAGGCAGGGTCCGCGATTCGCGCAGAGCGCCTTCGCTTTGGATATTGGCTGCATCGGCAAAACGGCTTTGGGCAAAAACGATGAGTCGGTCGCGGGGCTGAAGGGTAGCATTGGCCGTTCCGGAAGGGTCGGCCAGGGCAGCGGCCAGGTTGACCGAGAGGTACTCCGTTGTGCCGTCCATCCTGCTGCGCTGAAGGTAGGCGAAGTCGGTGCGGGCCTCCTTTCTGAGCCGTGCGCGGGCCAACAGGTCGGTGATTTTCAAACCTTTGGAAAAAGCGTAACTGCCGGAAAAATCGACGGCGCCTTCCACATTGACAAAATTCTCCGCGGCAGCGGAAATATCCCTGATGGTAACGACGTCGCCGTCGAGCAGGTCGAAATCCTGGTTTTTGGTGAGCAAATCCGCCAGGTTAACATCGAGGAAAGTACGTTGTTGATTCACCACGCGGGCTACCTGGATGCTCGTGGTGTAGGCATCGCCGCGCAGCCCGCCGGCCCATTCCAGCAGTTGGCGAAGTTGTTCGCCGGCGATCAGTTCGTAGCGGGCAGGGCGTCGCACTGCGCCGTCCACCTCCACTACCCTTTCCGCCACGGGTACGAAAATATTGTCGCCGTTCTGGAGGTACGTATTGCCTTTGCCGGAAGGGTCGAGCAGATACTCGTACACATCCAGTCGCCTGGGGGCTTGCCCGGAGCGGTACAAGGTGATCTTGCGCACGCTGCCGATGTCCGTCGGGCCGCCCGTAGCGACCAGGGCGTTGAAAGCGGGATTGAGCGCCGACAACCGGAAGGAGCCGTAGTCAAAAACTTCACCTGTGATGTTAACATCCAGCGTCCTGGCCACGGAAAGGCTCACTGCAAAATTGGTACGGTCCACCGGGTAGCGGCGGGCAAAAACCGCCTGCAATTGTCCTTTGGCCTGCGCGTAGGTGAGGCCGGTCAGGTATACCCTGGACAGCGTTTTTGGAATGACATAACCCTCAGAATTAACTTCCAGGTCTTCACTGTAAGCGGCTACCTGACCCCAAATCGAGACCACCAGCTTGTCTCCTGGGCCCAGAATATAATCTTCGGGTACGGTTAGTTCGCTGGTCTGCCGATAGATTGACAGACGCCGGTCGCGGAATAATTGCTGGCCATAAATGGCTGCGGGGCCCGAAGCAGTGTTTCGGGAACCGGCTGGCTCATTCGGAAACTGTTGATCGGGGGGCGATATTTTTTCAGGAACGGGCGGAGCAGAGGGCGCCTGAGCGGGACGTCCGTTGGAATCGCGCGCATTTTCCAGTTCCCGGATAATTTCCAAAAAAGCCTGCTGCGCTGCAGGCAGTTGCGATTCGGTAATATTGTTTGGATCAAAGCCGCGGGCGCGCATCCGGGTTTCCACCTCTGCGGGGTCAAATCCACGGCGAACGACCTCCGCACGGATCTGATCGGGCGTAAACGTTGCGGGATTCTGCGCTGATAATTTGTCGCAACAAAACACTCCAAGGAGGAAAAAAAGAGCAAGCAGGATTTTTTTCATAACAAGCTCAACCGCGCGGATGGATTGATTTAGAACAGGATTAGCCTGATGGAAAAAGGATGGATCAGGATGAGCCCTCAGGAGATAAATTATCTGCAAAAACTGCATTCAACGTGCTGCGTATTGTTCGCGGTAATAATCCTGGTAAGCTCCAGAGAGCACGTGGCGGAGCCAGTCTTCGTTGTCGAGGTACCATTTCGCCGTTTCGCGGAAGCCTTCCTCGGCACGGATGGAAGGGGTCCAGCCCAGCTCCTGGCGGATTTTCGAAGCATCGATGGCGTAGCGACGGTCGTGTCCGGGCCGGTCTTTGACGAAAGTAATGAGCCGGCGGGAGGAGCCGGCGGGGCGATCCAGCAGTTCGTCCATGATGTCGCAAAGTTTTTCCACGAGCGCCAGGTTGGTCCATTCGTTGTTGCCGCCGATGTTGTACGTCTCCCCGTTGCGGCCCCGGTGGAACACTGCATCGATGGCCGAAGCGTGGTCCTTTACCCAAAGCCAGTCGCGGGTGTATTGCCCGTCGCCGTAGATCGGCAGCGGTTTTTCTTCGCGGATATTGTTGATAACCAGCGGAATAAGTTTTTCCGGAAAATGGTTCGGGCCGTAATTGTTGCTGCAGTTGGACAGCACCACCGGCAGACCATAAGTATGAAAATAGGCCCGCACAAAATGGTCGCTGGAGGCCTTGGAAGCCGAATAGGGCGACCGCGGATCGTAACGCGTCTCTTCCGTGAAATACCCTTCGGCGCCGAGGGAACCATACACTTCATCCGTGCTCACGTGATAAAACCGGCGGCCTTCGAACCGGCCGGCCCAGGCGCTGCGCGCCGTGTGCAGGAGGGTCACGGTGCCGAGTACATTCGTTCGCACGAAGGCCACAGGATCGCTGATCGAGCGGTCGACGTGGCTTTCCGCAGCAAGATGGATCACTCCCTGGAAGTGATATTTTTCAAAAAGTCTTTGCAAAAAATCTGCGTCGAGGATATCGCCTTTTTCAAAAACGTAGTTGGGCAAGTGCTCGACATCGCGCAGGTTTTCGAGGTTGCCGGCGTAAGTCAAGGCATCCAGGTTCACGATCCGGTAATCGGAATGGTGATGCAAAAAATGGCGGACCACATGCGAACCGATAAAACCGGCGCCGCCGGTGATGAGGATGTTTTTCATGAAAAAGAGGGCTCAGTCTACTGCAGTTAAACTTTTACAGCCTTTTTAAAGTATTCGTAGGTCAGTTTTAAGCCTTGTTCCCGGTTGTAGCGCGGCTCCCAGCCCAGTAGTGTGCGGGCTTTGGTGATATCCGGGCGGCGTTGTTTGGGATCGTCCACCGGCAGCGGGCGGTAGTCGATGTAGGCTTTGGGGTTTTGCACCAGTTCCAGGATTTCGTGGGCAAATTGCAGGACGGTGATCTCCGAGGGGTTGCCCATGTTCACGGGCAGGTGGTAGTCGCTCAGCAAAAGGCGGTAAATTCCTTCCACCAGATCGTCCACATAACAAAAAGATCGCGTCTGCGAGCCGTCGCCGAATACCGTCAGCCCTTCGCCCCGGATCGCCTGACTGAAAAACGCGGGCAGCACGCGGCCGTCGTTGACGCGCATGCGCGGACCGTAGGTGTTGAAAATGCGGATGATCCGTGTTTCCACGTTGTGGTAGTTGTGATAAGCCATCGTAATGGCTTCCAAAAACCGCTTGGCCTCATCGTACACGCCGCGCGGCCCGACGGGGTTCACGTTGCCCCAGTATTCTTCGGTTTGCGGGTGCACCAGCGGGTCGCCGTACACTTCGGAGGTGGAGGCGACGAGGATGCGGGCGTTTTTCTCCTTGGCGAGGCCCAGGCAGTTGTGGGTGCCCAGGGCGCCCACTTTCAGCGTTTGAATGGGCATCTGGAGGTAGTCGATGGGGCTGGCCGGCGAGGCAAAATGCAGGATGTAGTCCAGGGGCCCCGGCACATGAATAAACTTCGTCACGTCGTGGTGATAATATTCGAAGTCTTTCTCCTTAAAAAGGTGTTCGATATTGGCAAGGTCGCCGGTGAGCAGGTTGTCCATCGCTATGACGGAATAACCTTCAGCCAGAAAGCGCTCGCTGAGGTGCGAACCGATGAAGCCGGCGGCGCCGGTGATGAGGACGCGTTTTTTAGTCATTTTTAGCGGAAAAATGCGGTAATGGATTTCGAAATAAAACCGCTGCGGATTGCTACGGGAGCGGAATGGGCCGAATGGAGCCGGGGCAAAGATAGCGAGGCTAGTCGGGTCGCGAACTGCATTTTCGAAACCGGTAATTTGAAGTGCCCAGCGGATTTTCAAGAAAAAAATCCTGTCAAAAATTTGGCAATATGAATCAATCGTTTACATTTGCCAATACATACCCGAACCGAATAGATTTACCTTAACCTGCCAGTACCCCGACTCAGACGAACCAATGTTTTTGTGCTCTTACTCTACTGAATTGAGCATGTTTTAGTAACGTTTCCTTCCAGACAAACCTGTCAGTCTCGCCGCTACCCCGGAATTTTCAGTCCTGAACGTTTGCGATTTTCGGTTCCCAGTTTTTTCCCTGTTGTGTCAACGCATGGCTTGACCCGTGCGCCTTTCATTCGGTCAAGGGAATACTTACTGTCTGTGTGCTTCGGTGGTAAACCCGAAGCATGGTGAACAATTCTATCCAACCAACCGGGATCGTCCATGATTGATGCTGCCTTAATGCTGCTACGGGATGAATTGGAAAATTATATTCATCTTCAGGTAGATCCGAACACGGAAGTGCGGCTTGAAAACGTCGCTCTTTTCGAAACCAACCAAAATGTCGATCTGCAGGGTATCGTCATTTCGCTCGTTAATATTGAGGAGGAGAGCGCCCTGAAAAATGTGCCCGCTGTAAGGAAATCAGGGGATTCGGGCATCGATTACGCCAATCCGCCCGTATTTCTCAACTTGTATGTGCTGATATGCGCCAACTTCCCTGAAAAATACCGCGACGCCCTCGGTCGCCTGAGCGGTATCATCCGCTTTTTCCAGATCAAAAACACTTTCACGGTCACACCCTCACTGCTGGCTCAGCTCGGCAGCAATGAACCGGAAGACCTGCATCAGCTCAAATTGACCCTGGACCATTACACGCTCACGTTCGAACAGCTGAACCATTTATGGGGTGCTTTGGGCGGCCGGCAATTGCCGTTCGTCATGTACAAAGCGCGCCTGACCAGTATTTACGACCGCCGCAATATCATGGAAGGCACCCCCATCGAAACCATTAACGGCTCCACGGGCCACATCGATACCAAACCATAAATATGTCATTTTCACTGACATACAAACGACTCCTGGAAGTTCGACTGCTGCACGAGTATTACTTACTCGGGCCCGATGCCTTGTCATTTTTCGACTTGCCGGACAACGATAGAGAGAAATTGTTCCGAAAGCGTGTCGCAGCCAATCAGTACCGATTGCAACATGATGTTGCCATAGAACCCAGCGAGCAGACCCGCATTATTTTGAAAAACCTGGGCTGGCGTTTTTTGACAACGGCAGCGGGTTTTACACTGGCTGCCAAAAGCGAGCCCATGCAACTGGACAATGGATCGCCGGCGTATCGTCCTGCAATATCTCCAGGTCCCGGAGTGAATTTGCATTTTATCCTTTCCGTGCGGAATCCTCTTTTTCAGAATTTCACCTCGCTCCCTCTTCGCGGGCCGGCCCTGTCTGCTGCATATTATTTTAGCAACCGGCCAGTGGCAGTCAATGGTAACGGCTTCAAAACCATGTCTGTCCCGACAGCGGCTCTTGATCCCACGAGGTGGTATGAAATGGGCGAACTGGCCGTCGTAAACGGCATTTTACAGGAATCCACAGGCAAGACGGGACCTGACCCGGAATGGTCGAAGGTAGAAGGCGATGGCTATGTGAATCGGAGCGACCGCACGGCTTTGCCAAAAAAATTCGTCTATTCCTTCGCACCGGCTGACGGAATTCAATCGGCAGCTTTCATCCTCCGCGCAGCCGGTGGCGGAGCGGAAATCACCCGGGTCTTATTGAACGGAACACAGCCTTTGTCCGTAGTCGAGGTCGACCTCCGGGCGGGCACTCCGCCGGTTATTCTGGCCGAGGGCCCCTACCAGCTTCAAATCGACGCAGGCCCATTGCAGGAAACCTACGAGATCTATCTCACTGAAAACCTGCGCAAACCTGCTTTCGGCCTTGTCCACATCAACCTCGACGAAACCGCCCCGGATTATCGCATACTGGGTCCCAACGGAGAAATTCGCAACCTGAACACCGATCCTGCCGGCAGGCCTATTCCGCCGACCTTCGAAATACGCCTGCGCAGCCGCAGGACCTACTGGACCTACCAGCCCTATCTAAAAATGCGGCGGTTCGAAATCCCTCCCATTTCACCGCCGCCACCGCCACCGCCACCCTCGCACCCATCCGAATACCTGGAGCTCGACGGTAATTACCTATCCACCATTGCCCCGCAGCCTTTTTCTTTCCTGGGTATGGGCATCCGAAGTCCGAGCGCGGGCTCCCCTGTCCTACCCTTGCCCAAGGCAGAACCCAACTTGCTGCGTCCACGTCCGCCCAATCGGCTCTTCACCGAAATCCGGACGTTCAAATTGCCCGGAATCAATGAAGTCGACATTTAACCATTTCATTAAAAGTCAGTAAAAACAAACCGATATGAATTACAGAACACCAGGAGTCTACATCCAGGAAATTTCAAAATTTCCGCCTTCAGTGGCCCAGGTTGAGACGGCTATCCCCGCCTTTATCGGGTACACTCAAAAAGCGGCTGATGAATTGGGATCCCTCAACCTGAAGCCCAAAAGAATCACCTCTTTGCTGGAATATGAAACCTATTTCGGCACCACTCTCCCGTACAGCGGCCTCACCATTGCCATAAACGAAACAACGGATGATGGCACCGCCGCGGGCAAGGTGATCGCGCGCACGGTGGCCGCGACCAATTCCGGTCGCGCCCTGCACAACATGTATTATGCCATGCAGGCATTTTTTGCCAATGGCGGGGGGCCGTGCTACATCGTATCCGTCGGCGCCATGTCGGCAACGCCCACCATCACGCAGGCCGCGCTGGAATCGGGGGTGGATGCCATTGAAAAAGAAGACGAGGTTACGTTGATCGTTTTTCCGGAAATACAGGCCTTGGGCGCTTCCGAACTTGCCGGCGTCGTCACCAAGGCCCTGAATCAGTGCGGAAAATTGCAGGATCGCTTCGTCGTCACGGATATCCTGCCGCCAGGTACCGGCGAGACGATCCTGGATGCGGCGGACAATTTCCGCAATGAAAGTCTTCCCCTGGATTTTCTAAAGTACGGTGCTGCCTATACCCCGAACGTCATGACAACTTTCAATTACGTTTTTGACGATACGGTAGTCATTAATCACACCGTCAATGGCACAAATACCGCGAAAACGCTGGCTGCATTCAAACCCGACCAAAACGACCCGTCGGTAGGCAATGCCATCCTGTACAACCTTACGCTGGCAGCCATCGACCGTGTGGCCCTGGAACTGCCTGCCGCCCCCCTCGTAGTCGGGCAATATGCGGCCACCGACAGCAATCGCGGCGTGTGGAAAGCCCCTGCCAACGTGGCGCTGGCTTCGGTCATCGAACCGGCAATCAAGATTACTCATGAACAACAGCAGGATCTGAACGTGCATTCTTCGGGCAAATCCGTCAATGCCATCCGTTCCTTCCCGGGCAAAGGCACCCTGATCTGGGGCGCCCGAACCCTCGCCGGCAACGACAATGAATGGCGCTACGTCCCGGTCCGGAGGTTTTTCAATATGGCAGAAGAATCGATCAAAAAAGCTGCCGAACAGTTTGTATTCGAACCCAACGACGCCAACACCTGGACCAAAGTCCGCGCGATGATCGAAAATTTCCTCTTGCTGCAATGGCGGGCCGGAGCCCTGGCCGGGGCCGTGCCCGAACAGGCATTCTATGTGAGCGTGGGGCTGGGCGTTACGATGACGGCGCTCGATATTTTGGAAGGCCGTATGAATGTCGAAGTCGGCATGGCTGTCGTGCGCCCCGCAGAATTTATCATCCTCAAATTCTCGCATAAAATGCAGGAGTCCTGAGCCTTCCGTAACCATTATTTTTCCATTTAAAAACAACTAAGATCATGGCAGATTATCCCTTGCCCAAGTTTCATTTTCAGGTAGAATGGGGCGGCACCAAAATAGGATTCACAGAAGTGTCGGGACTCGATGTCGAAACCGAGATCATCGAATACCGCCACGGCGCCAGCCCCGAATACAACAAAACCAAAATGCCTGGGCTGACCAAATTCAGCAACATTACCCTCAAGCGCGGCACCTTCCAGTCTGACAACGAATACTATAACTGGTGGAAAGAAAACGTATTCTTCCAGGAAGGCAACTCAACCGGCTCGAAGTACCGCCGCAACCTGACCATCAGCCTGCTCAACGAAGAGCACAAGCCAATCGTCGTCTGGAAGGTCAAAAATGCCTTCGCGGCAAAGGTCCAATCCACCGACCTCAAAGCAGACGGCAATGAGGTGGCCATCGAATCCATCGAGCTGGTGCACGAAGGTCTTACGATACAAAACGACTGACCATGGCTTTTTACTATCCGCCTCCGTCCTTCCATTTCAAAGTGGAATTTCCGGATATTCAGACCACCGACAACGACATTCTTTTTCAATCCGTATCGGGTTTGAATGTCTCCCTGGAAACGGAGGTCATCAAAGAAGGCGGAGAAAACCGCTTTGTGCATACCGTTCCGGTGCGCAGCAAATACACCGATCTGGTGCTCAAACGCGGCGTATTGGTCGACTCGGGTGTGATCCGCTGGTGCCGCAAAGCCATCGAGCAGTTCGAAGTGGAACCGACGGTGGTACTGGTTCATTTGCTCAACGAATCGCATGAGCCGCTCGTCGAATGGCGCCTCTTTCACGCCTGGCCGAAGAAATGGTCGGTCGCGGAAATGAACGCTTCACAAAGTTCCGTACTGGTAGAAACGATTGAACTGAATTACAATTTTTTCAACGTCAATCATTCAAATCCGTCCTAACGTTTTCAATACCTGGCTTTAACTGACTGAATATGCCACTGGAAATCAAAGAATTGCACATCCGGGTGTCGGTAGGCTCCGCCTCTCCGGGCGGCGGAGGCGAAGCGCCCAGACCACCGGCCACGCCTGCGGCTCCGGCCGACCAGGACGCCATTATCGCCGCCTGTGTGGAAAAAGTATTGGAAATCCTCAAACAGAAAACGGAGCGCTGACGCACCGCCAACAGGATCATGGAAAGCCATCCGAACAAAATTGTGATCTACGCTTTCAAGAACCGGGAGCTCACCGAACAAGACGGCGAGCATCCACAGTTCGTATTGCCCGTGAACCCCGAGCAATGGGCGCAGAAATTCAAGGTCGAATACGATGCCAAGCCGGCGCACGGCGCTCAGGGCGTGGAGGGAAAGTTCAAATCCTCGGCGCCTGAAGAACTCCGGCTCGATTTCGTTTTCGACGGCACCGATTCGATTTACGGTTACGAATACCTCGGCACGAGCGTGCCGGACCAGATCCAGGAATTCAAATCGGTGGTTTACACACTGACCGGAGAGATCCACCAGCCCAAATTTCTCAAAATCATTGGCCTTGGCATCTCCTTCGATTGCTTCCTGACCGACCTGCAAATTACATACGTACTGTTCAAACCCGACGGAACTCCGCTCCGGGCAAAACTGAGCGCCACCTTTCTGAACTACAAGGAGACGGAGCGAAGAGTCCGAGAAGAAAGAAAAAGCTCTCCCGACCTCACGCACGTGCGGATGGTCAAGGCAGGCGACAACCTGCCTTTGATGACCTACCGTATTTACAAAGACCCAAAATATTACCTGGAAGTGGCTAAGGCCAACCGTCTGACCAATTTCCGCCGGCTTCCCGCCGGCCAGGATATCCTCTTTCCACCGTTTGAAAAAGCCAGCTCATGAGCGACGGACGAACGCCACCGGTCAAATCCTTTACGGGCACTGTCACGTACAGAATCCTGGTCGATGGGAAAGAGCTGCCCATGAGTTTCGAGTTGTATTCACTGACGACGCACAAGGAAGTCAACCGTATTCCCTTCGCCAAACTCGTTTTTCGGGACGGCAGTGCGGCGGAAGAGGATTTTGAAGCCAGTAATGCGCCCGAACTAAGCCCCGGCAAAGAGGTCGAGATTCAGGCAGGCTACGACTCGAAAGACGCCACCATTTTCAAAGGGATTATCGTCAAGCACGGCATTAAAATACGCGAAGCGCAAAGCTCGGTTCTGGAAATCGAATGTCGTGACAAAAGCGTCAAGATGACCCTGGGACGGAAAAACAAGTTTTTCGCCGAAGTGAAAGACAGCGACGCCATGAGCGAATTGATCGATGGACACGGGCTGACCTCCAAAACGGAAGCGACCACGCTGAAACACAAGGAACTGGTGCAGTTTCATTGCACCGATTGGGACTTCCTCCTGTCGCGTGCCGAAGCCAACAGCCAGGTCGTACTCGTCAGCGACGGAGTAATATCGATCAAAAAACCCGTTTTCAGCGGCCAGGAAGCCATAACCCTCATTTTCGGCGACTCCCTCTACGAATTTGAAGCGGAAATGGACGCCCGGCATCAGTACAAGGAAGTCAGCGGCACGGCATGGGACCCGGCCACTCAGGGCATCCTGAGCGAAAGTGGCGCCCCTCCGGCCCCCAATCCGCAGGGCGACCTGTCGGAGAGCGACCTGGCCAAAGTGATCGGATTGGACAAATACGACCTTAAGCACGGTGGTATCGTTACAGGTGGTGAATTGAAATCCTGGGCCGACGCCCAGCTCATGCGCAACCACCTCGCCAAAATCGTCGGTCGCGCCAAACTGCGCGGCTTCCCGGACATATCGCCCGGCCAGCTCGCGGCATTTTCAGGCGTCGGCAACCATTTTACAGGAAAAGCATATGTCACCGCCGTCCGGCATGAAATGAATGCCGGCGATTGGTACACACACATCCAGTTCGGTCGTCTGCCGGCCTGGTTTCACGAGGAATTCGAAACCATGGATAGCGCGGCCGCCGGCCTCATGCCGGGTGTGCACGGGTTACAAATCGGTATCGTCACCGCTCTGCAGGGCGACCCCAACAGCGAATTTCGTATCAAGGTTCGCTTCCCGGTTGCAGATGCGCAAAGTGACGGGATTTGGGCCCGCCTGGCCAGTCTGGATGCAGGCAAGGACCGCGGCTGGGTATTTCGGCCCGAGATAGGGGATGAAGTTATCGTGGGCTTTTTACATAGCGATCCCCGCTACCCGGTAGTACTTGGCATGCTGCACAGCAGCGCCAATGCCGCACCCATCGAAGCGAAAGACGAGAACCATGAAAAAGGCCTCGTTACGCGCAGCAAAATGAAGGTGCATTTTGACGACGACAAGAAAATTCTGACCCTCGAAACGCCCGCGGGTAAAAAAATCATACTCGACGAAGACCAGGGCAACATCAGCATCCTGGACGAGAACAACAATAAAATCGTCCTGGACTCGAAAGGTATCACGATCGAAAGCTGTAAAGACCTGATCCTGAAAGCTACCAAGGACGTAAAGATGGAAGGCGTCAACATCGAACAGAAAGCGCAGGCTCAATTCAAAGCCGAAGGCGGAGCAGGCATGGAAGTAAAAAGCTCGGCCGTCACGGTATTGAAAGGCAGCCTTGTACAAATCAACTAAACCCGCTTACAGTATGCCTCCAGCAGCAAGAGTCGGCGACAACCACGTTTGTCCCATGGTCACGGGCACCGTACCACATGTGGGCGGCCCCGTTATGCCGCCGGGCGAACCAACCGTGCTTATCGGCGGGGCTCCCGCCGCCCGTTTGGGTGACATGGTCACTTGCACCGGGCCGCCCGATTCGATCATCAAAGGATCGGCCACCGTGCTCATCGGCGGAAAACCGGCAGCACGCATGGGTGACTCCACTGCCCATGGAGGCGTGATTGTCCTCGGCTGCATGACTGT
>JBGAJY010000143.1:0-14730 GCA_044224705.1 Saprospiraceae bacterium | reverse complement strand
GAAAATGATACCCGTCCAGTTGCCGGCGTCGCTGTAAGCCTGCGAGGTAGTATCGTTGATGGCGCAGCCGTACACGTTGTGCGCAATGGCCGGATGGGTGAACACCCACATCGAAAACAGGCCGAACCACGAAAAAAACTGCACGAGACCCAATTGGCGCATGGTTTTCGGCATGGCCGCGAAGTCTTTGGCAATCAGACCCAGGCCGCCTTTTTCGTGCTTGCTGTCTTCTCCGGAAAACCGCGAGTGCTCTTCCGGCGGATATTCTTTGGTGGTAGTAACCGTCCACAAGATGGCGAACAGAAAAATAGCCGCTCCAATATAAAAAGCCAACTTAATATTCTGTGGCACAAGGCCTTGTTCGGCGGTGTCGGCTACGCCGGCTTTGTGCGCCAGAAACCAGGGCAGCCAGGATCCAATTACGGCGCCGATGCCGATCAGGGCGGTCTGAACCGAAAAGCCGAGGGTCCGTTGTTCGGTGGGCAATTTGTCGGCCACCAGGGCGCGGAAAGGCTCCATCGCCACATTAAAAGACGCATCCATCAACATCAGCATGCCGGCGCCCATGAGTACGGGCGGCAGGGCGCCGGTCAGGATTCCGGCGTTGGGCATGAGCATCATGCCGAAGCAAGCGAGAATGGCGCCGGATAAAAAATAAGGCTTGCGACGGCCCATTTTCACCCAGGTACGGTCGGAATAATAACCGATGATCGGCTGAACGATCATCCCGACGATGGGCGCCACCAGCCAGAAATTGGGCAATTCTTCCACATGGGCGCCGTAGCGCTGGAGAATACCGCTGGCATTGGAGTTTTGCAGGGCAAAACCCGCCTGGATACCTAGGAAGCCAAAACTCATGTTCCAGATGTTGCGCACCGAAAGCAAAGGCTTGTGCGCCATGCCGGAAGAAGCAGAAAAAGTAGAACCAGCCATGTAGCGGTTTTGAATGTTTCGTTTGTTAATCGTTCTTTTTTACCGGAAAAAATTTCCCCGATGCCGGTGGCAAAGATGGAAAAAAATGAAAGCAGAGTTTATACCACATAAAAAGAACCCGGCTTGCTGTGCAAGCCGGGTTCCTGAAAAAAAAGCCGGAGTGATTCAATATTCGGTATCATCCGGAATATCATCCTCATCGTCGTCACGGCGGCGCGTGACGATGATGTGATCGTCTTCATCGGAAGTGCCATCCGTCATTTCATCATCATCTTCACCCTGACCGTCGAACTCGCTTTCCACCTCCACATCATTGAAATCTTCGCGGAGCACGCCTTCATCGTCATAATCCTCGTCGTCTTTGACGAGTTTTTTAGCTTCCAGCACCGTCATGCGGATGAGGTAGTAGGTGTCGTCGGTTTCGAAAGGAAGAGCAGAAACTTTTTTGCCTTCCTTGTCGGTATAATATAGCAAGTGATCGGCGTAGCCGGTCGGGTATTTCATTTTTACCAGGCGGACGATATCTTCCGGCAGGGCATCGTAATCTTTGACAACGCGTTTTTTAGCCAAGGGTAGGGATATTTGGTTATTGATAATCAGTGCGCTAAGAATAAAACCGTGGCGGATGCGACTGTTCCGTTGGCGGCAAATTTAAACGAATGGGTTTTTAAACGACAAAAAAATTTTCGCGCCGCCGGCTCATTGCCGAACCTGAATGCCAATGATTTCCACACGACGTTCCCGCGCGGCGTCGGGGCTGTAAATGGAGTTGCGTTCATCGCGCAAATCGTCGCTGACGTTCTTTCTCGCCGTAGTTTCGCCAAAACTCGTTTCGGTGATTATTAGTTGTCCGGAACGCAAAAAATCTTGCAATATTCCTCCGTTCCAACTGGTGAAATGGTTTCGCACGCTGCTGATGCGGCGGCGCCCGAGTTGCAGGTTATAGTCGCTTTCGGCCCGCGGACTGGTAAATCCCTTTATTACGATCTCGATACGGGTCCCTCTCTGCAGCTGACTGAGCAGGAGTTCGCTCATTTGCCCCAGGCGTTCATAGCCGCGGCGCACTTCGTCATCGAAAAACGCGTCGGCGGCGGCTTCGGCGGCCTCCCTTCGGTCGCCGGTGAGGCCTTGTGAAAAACGTTCGCGGTATTCATCCTGACGGCCCAGATAGGCCAGCGCCGTTTCTTCATAGGTTTTACGGGTTGTCGCGCGGCGGGTGCGGCGGTCGGGTTCGTCGTTGTCGAAATAAAGGGGCAGCCCCACAAAATCACTCAGCACAGGCGTGAGCGTTTCATCCGGCTCCTGCAGGCTTTCCACTGGGATCAGCCGGCGCTGTATCGGCGTGTTGGGCGTCGGTGGTGGCAGCGCAGCCTTTGTCGTGGTATCGGGCGGCAGCGGGTATTGAAAAGCGAAGATGTCGTTGCAGCAGGTCTGATTGGCCGCGTCGAGAAAAAACGATCCCGGCCGGTTGCTGCTCAGGTACCCGCCGTATCCGTCGGGACGCAGGTAAAAATAAAGGTCATTATAACTGGTGTTCAGTCCTGCACCCGCATTTTGGGGCGCGCTGAACTGGCCGTCCGTTTTTTTTGCCGAAAAAATATCGAACCCGCCAAAACCCGTTCGTGTGTCGTCGCTGAACCAAAGGGTTTGGCTGCGTCCGTCGAAAAACGGCGTGATCTCGTTTCCGGCAGAGTTGACGGGCGCTCCGGCGTTCACCGGCGCCGCAAATGCGGGCGGGTGAGTCATTTTTTTACCGCCTTCAGGCAGTGTGCAGGGGCAAAACCAGATGGTGTCCAACGGCACCGACCAAAGGTCCATCCCGCCGAGGCCACCCGGGCGGTCGCTGGCAAACCAAAGTACAGGACCCTCGGCATCCGCATCGTAACCCACCGAGGGCTGGGTACTGGTGTAACCCGGCAGGTTCACGGGCGCAGGCAGACGCAGCGGCTTCACCCAGCGCCCGCGCCGGTCCTTGAGCGTAAGCCAGAGTTCACAGCGAATATCACTGGCATTCAGGTTTTTGCAAAGGGTAAAAAAGAGAAAATTGCCGTCGGGCGTAAAAGCGGTATGCGCAAAATGCACCGAATCCGCAGCGGGAAATCCCCTGGCCGGCTCCCTCGAACGACCGCCCCGAATCGAGAGCATGATCTTGGTGATTTTGCTTTTAGGCTGTGAGCGGTCGCCTTTTTTGTCGAAACGGTAGGAAGAAAAGTACAAGGTGTCGCCCACCGTCACGGCTCCAAAATCACTGTACGGGCTGTTGATTTTTTGGTCCGGATGAATGATTTCCAGACCATTGGAGGGTTTCGCCGGTTGTTCGAGTGCCCAACGGCAAGCGGCAATCTGGGCAGTGGCCTGTTCGAAAAAAACGGCATCGGCCCGGGGTTTCTCGCTCAGGAATTGTTCGAAAAAAACAATGGCGCCGGAGTAGTCGCCCTGACTGCGCCGCAGTTCGCCGAGTCGAAAATCGACGAGCGGGTATCCGGATTTCTCCCTGGGCGATTCGGCGATTTTCCGATAGGTTTTTTCGGCTTCGGCAAATGCGGCGATCAGCCGGGCGCTCTCGGCGTATTTCCATTGCACTGCCGTTTTACCGCTTTTTTTTGCCAAAACCAATGCATACTGCTGCATGGCCGCACCGTAATCTTTTTGCCGGAAGGCCCGGTCGCCGGCGCGTTCATAGGTTCGGGCCGACTGGGCCGACAGCACCGCCGGCATCAGGAACGCAAAAATCAGACTGGTCAGCAGCCATATTTTTAAACCAGAAGAAAGGCCATTTGGTCGCACGGTAACTGGCGCAAAGGAGGAATAAGGAGGTGTGTGAAGCATAGCGGGGCAAAGGAAATGATTAAAGAATGATCGACCTGAACCGGGCCCCGGCGCGCAGTCGTATTCGGCCTTGAACCGGCAAATCGCTCAATTGTTCTTCGAGAACCGCCCGAACGGCGGTCCTGAGGCTGTTGTGCAAATCTTGATCGTCCACCCGGTCCTCATCGACACTGACATTGACCTCTACAAACCAACCCGGCACGGGTGCTCCCCGTTCGTACACCCTAAGTGTCTCTAATTCCGCATTTTCACCCAAGGCGCGGCGCACATCGGGCTCCAAATCCCAGGATCGTTCTTCCTGGTAACCGCTCGACGGGGTAGTCGGAAACGTGGGAATCTGGCTGGTAATTTTTTGAAACAGGAAAAAAAACGGGACCATCACGGCCGCCATCAGCGCCACGGCCGATCCGTAGGACAACAGAACGGCGCCCCACTGGATGCAGCCGCCCTGCTCCTCCGGGTTGCGCATCACCACCTGGGTGCCTGCCAGATAATCGCCCACCCGGCGCCGATCCTGGTTGATCAGGACCAGCAGCGCTTCTACAGGCCAGAACCATAGCGTTAGGTTGCGCACGAAGCAGCGCAGCGGACCGGCCGTCTCACCGGTGCGGACATTGATCACCCGGGCTTTGATGATGCGTTTGCCGGGGCTTCGGCCGTCCAGGGCGTCTTTATTGAGGTAAAACGCAATGGCGAGGACATACGGGATCATCAGTATCCACAACTTGTCGAACATCTGCACCGGAAATTCCTCGGACTGCAGTGTGCCCATGGATTGAAATATCCAGAAAAACCAAAAGGGGACGACCAAAAAAGCCACCAGGGCGGAAAAAATGACATGGTCGAGCAGCATCATGGCCAGTCGGAGACCAACGTCGGGCGGGCGGAGTGCGGGAGCGGGGCTTTCCATAGTTTGGTTTTTTACCCGGAATAAATTCCGGGCTACCAGTTAAAAAATCGGGCAGGTTTTCAGGTTTTTTACGGGCGGCGCGGGCAGGGCGCGGTATACGGCCGACAGTTCAACGCCGCCGCGGCCCTTTGTCGCTTGGTCAAATCGGGAGATATTCCAGTCGTAGCTGAGCCCGAAAGTCCAGCTGTTTCGTTCCAACTGCACCGCCGGAATGACGGCATCGCTCCATCGCATGGCGAGGCTGAATTGCACGGCGGTAGTCGCGTTCAGCCAGCGCCTGAAACCGCCGCCGGCCGTGATTTCGCGGTTTTTGCTCATGATTTGGGCCAACCCGAAACCCACAAGGTCGGATTGGTCATTCATCTGAAGCGTACCCTGCACCGTTGCAGCCATTCGGATAGGAAGCCGTTGCACAGCGTCATCAGCAAAATTGATCTTCGGACGGTTCAGGTGCGAGGCCCCGATCCCGAAACCGGCGCTGTTGCGGTTTTCATCCGAAACATATTGCCAGTTCAATCCGGCAGAAAGTGTCGGCACAATGCCCGAGGCGCGGTTCAACAGCTCGCCTGTGGGGCGGGCGGGGTCAAATACATCTCCCGTCCATTGATTTTTAAATTTCAGGCCGCTGAGGTCAAAAACGCGTTGTGCAAGACTCAATCCGAAGCCCACCGAAACCACCTGGAACTCGCCCAACGCGTGACTTGCGGCGGCGCTCCATCCGAGCTGCGACCAACTGAGCCCTCCATCTCCGGCCTGGTCGTGCTGAAGCAGCATACCCACCGCCAGGAGGCTTTTCTCCCGCCGAACGAGCTTGTAATCGAAGGTTCCGGCGAAAGACCGGTAATTGACCGGCACGCTCACCCATTGCCCGCGGTAAATGCCACCCGCCCGCCAAACACCCTGAAAGCCACCCGTTTGTGCAGGGTTATAATGTAAGGGATGCTGGTAAAATTGCGAAAAATGCAGATCCTGCGCGCACAATTGCCCGATCATTCCGAGCAACAGGAGACAGGTGCAAACAGAATTTTTCATAGGCGCCGGGCGGTTTGAGCGATGCCCGAAGGTAACAACTATTTTTGCCGCCGTGGGCGCGCAGCGCCTTAGCAACCATCTTTTTCAGACAAGATCGAGGGGATTTTCAGGTTGAATACGTTTTGTTAATCCTGTAAATCCCGTCGATCACGTTAAAAAACAACACTTGTCCAGCCCCATGCTCTTCGAAATCTGCGCCGTCAACCTGCAATCCGCCCAGGCCGCCGAACGCGCAGGCGCCCACCGGCTCGAACTCTGCTCTGCCCTCGACGGGGGCGGGCTGACGCCTTCTCCCGGTATCATCCGGGCGGTTGTTGAACAGATCAGTCTGCCTGCGCACGTGCTGATCCGACCCCGGGAGGGCAATTTTTGCTACAACAAATCCGAGCTGGACATCATGCTCGACGACGTGCGCTTTTGCCGCGACGCCGGTGCAGCCGGGGTAGTCGTGGGCGCCCTCGGCGAGCAGGGTGATCTCGACATATCGGCCCTCGAAGCCCTGCGCGACGCCGCCGGACCGCTCGACGTCACCTGTCACCGCGCCTTCGATTATACCCGCGACCCGATGGGGGCACTGGATATCCTGATCGATCTGGGCTTTCGGCGTGTGCTGAGTTCCGGACAGGCCACTACGGCCTTCGAAGGGCGTTTTTTACTGCAAAAACTGGTGGAAAAATCTGCCGGACGTATCACGGTGATGCCCGGTGCGGGTATTTCGCCGAAAAATATCCGCATGATCGCCCTCGCTTCCGGAGCGCAGGAGTTTCACCTGACCGGCAGGCGGAAAGTTGTGCAGCCAAATCCAGGTGGCGATATTCCGGGACTCGAATGGTGGTACTGGGAAAGTAGTGAGGAGGTGATCAGGGAGACCATGACTGCTGCAACAAAATGAGTCCAAGAGTGAACTAACTGATCCGATAGATATAAAGTCCTTCTGTTCCTTTTGGAACATCCGATTTCAGAGTAAGTCGGTCAGTACCTTTTTCCGTTTGAATAATCTCAAAGGGATCATTCCCCTTTTGAATTTCCAGATAAGCCAACTTGAGTGGCGCCACAAGGGCGTCTTCATCTACTTTCCATGTCTTAAACCGATAGCGGAAACGTGCAAATTCTGTCTGGCTGCCGCCTTCTACTTTCCCGTTCAGTCGCTTCTGCCGCTGTAAAGCCAGTGGCTTCACTCTGCTTTCATAGAACTCTGCAAAGTTTTTAAACTCCTTCATAAACTAAAATTCACCCAAAAATACGCCCCAAACATCAGTGCAGTGTATCCCAGGTACCAACGCCAGTCGAGCCAGTCACGCGTGCGGATATCGAGGCGGCTTTCGAGGTACCAGATCAGGCCGAGTTTCTCTACCCAAAAAGCCAGCACGGCCGACCAGCCCACGCCGGCCAGGCCCCAATACCGGATAAACACCAGGCTCAGCACGATTTTTAAGGCAAATTCCGCGACGCTTACCCACAAAATAGCCCGCGCAGCGCCCCTGGCAAGCACCACCGAATTCGGCAACAACACCCGGCTGGCCGTGCGCAGCAGGTAAATATTAAACAGGGCTGCGCTGGCGATGAAGCCGGGATTGAACACCAGCGGAAATATTTTTTCGGAAAAAAATAGCAGTACGATCGTCAATGGAAACAACAGGTGAAACATCCGGCGGCTGCGGGTTTTCAGTTCTTCCAGTCCTTTATCCGGTTCGGCCACCAGCCGGGGAATCATGGCCGTGCCCAGCGCCGTGGCCAGTGCGGTAGCCAGCGGCAGCTCCCGCGAACCGTAGCGGAAAAGAGCGAATGTGGCGTCGTCATGGTACCACCACCCCACGAGCCAATTGTCGAATAAAGGGGTAAGATTGGCTACCAAGGTATTGAGAATCAGGGGCCAGGAGAAGATCAGGTAATGCCGGATGAGACCAGGGTCGAGCGTGGTCTCGCCATAGCGGAGCACCACGCCAAGCGCCCAAAACCACTTCATCACGGCCAGAACGAACAAGACAAAAAGCCCCCCTTCAAGGCCCCAACCCAGCTGGACCGGCAAAAAAAGCGCTGCGATTTGCACACTGAATGTAACGGTTCCCCATGTGACAATACGTTGCGCACGGTTGTTCAACAGGTGGTAGTACTCCACCGTCAGGGTCGGCAGGTTGAACAGCAGATAACCGCAGAACAGGGTAAAAAAGGGCACCTCCTCACGCCCGGTGAGCAGTGGCAAGGCCAGGTTTTTGCCCAGCAAGAGCAGCAGGAACAAACCCGCGGCGATCGCGCAAAAAACCAGGAAAGTGTTGAAAATAAATTTTTTGCGACCACTTTCTTCCAGGCGTGCATACACTGGGGTGAGCCCTTGCAACAGACCGTTGACCCAAAAAAAAGCGGCAACGGTGCCCAGATACAACAGGGTTTCGTACACGCCAATCTCGCCCATTGTGAGACGGCTTTTAGCCAGCAGGATGCTGGTCAGCAGCACCGATCCGACGCGCAGCACCTGAAAGATCTGCATGGCGCGCGGTATGCTAAGGGCAGCGTTTCGGAGTTCTTTTGGGCGAATAAAAGTCATATTGTTCGTTGCCGGCAGGATGGCAAGCATCGCAAAAATAACCGTGTCGACCGGATTATCGCGAAGGGAATATTGGACGGCCGGCGCGTATTATTGCGCTTAAAATCAATAACATGACGGATTGGGGAATTGCGCTGGGTTTTGTCCTCATCGCTTTTGTTTATGCCTCCGTGGGTTTCGGTGGCGGATCGAGCTACCTGGCGCTGCTCGCGCTCGCGGGTTTGCCTTTTCAGGAAATCCGGCTCACTGCCTTACTCTGCAACATTATCGTCGTCGCCGGCGGAACACTACTTTTTCTTCAATACAAACAACTCGACGGGCGGAAAATCCTGCCACTGGTGCTCTTCAGTGTGCCCGCTGCTTTCCTGGGCGCAACGATGAAGATCAGCGAAGCGGCTTTTTTTTTACTGCTCGGCGCTACGCTGCTGATTGCCGGCGTGCTCCTCTGGCTCCAACCCCGGCAAAGCCCGGCCAGCCCCTCCCCTGCCCCTTCGCAACCGCTGCGCGACGGATCACTGGGCGTTGTAATTGGCTGGTTATCAGGTATGGTAGGGATAGGAGGAGGCATATTTTTGTCGCCTTTGCTGCACTTGCTGCGATGGGACAGCGCCCGGAAAATTGCCGCAGCAGCAAGCGTTTTTATCCTCGTCAATTCCGTTGCAGGCATCGCCGGGCAACTGAGCCATTTGCCTGAAAATTTGAACGGGCAACGCATCGCCCTGCTCTGTGCAGCAGTTTTCATCGGTGGCCAGGCAGGCTCTCGGGTGAGTCAGACACGATTCAATCTCGTGACCATCCGCCGCCTCACGGCTCTGCTGGTTTTTGCAGCCGGCATCGAAGTGCTCTGGAAACATTGGAATGGCTAGAATCCGCTGAATACCAGGGTATTCACTCATTAAGGATGCGCCGCCACCCAAACCTCTCCGTCTTCAAAAACCTCTTTTTTCCAAACCGGAACCGTCTGTTTGAGGGTATCGATCACAAAACGGCAGGCTTTAAAAGCCGAGTCGCGGTGTTTGGCTGAGACAGCAATGACGACAGCGACCTCCCCCGGCATCAGCACGCCCGTACGATGATGCAGCACCAAAGCATGCAGTGGCCATTTTGAGCGCGCCTCATCCGCGATTTTGCGCATTTCGCGCAAGGCCATGGTTTCGTAGGCTTCGAATTCCAGACGGACGACAGGTTTGCCCTTTGTCTCATTCCGAACGGTGCCGATAAACACGTCAATTCCGCCGCTGGCAGGATGCAACACGCTGCTGATACAGGCGGTGATGTCGAGAGGGGTATCAATGATTTGCAGGTCGGTCGTCATTTTTCGAAAGTTAAAATCCTCCGCGCCGCCGTGGGAAAAACCCAACACAGAGACACGGATGCAGGCAGACAGGCTACCCGCCACTCACCGGCGGTATTATCGCTACCTCGTCGCCTTCGCTAATCAACGTTTCATCCAAGGCATATTCCTCATTCACGGCCAGCATGAAAGCGGCCAACTCACCCAACAAGGGGTATTTTTCAGCCAAAAGCCGGTGCAAATCGCCCGCCGTGGCCTGTTCCGGCACCTCCATACGGATGGTTTTTTCGCCGATGATCGTTCTGGCAATGCCGAAGCTGAGGATCGTGATCTGCATGGTTTGAAAATTTTTCACCGCTAAGACGCGAAAGTGCATAGGGTGGAACACAGAGGTTTTAGCGCTTCTGCGCCTTTGCGCCGAAGTCCCATCCAATACGCTCCGCCTCTTCCGGTGTGTTCACATTAGTCAATGCAACTGGTTCAGGGGCTTTCAAAAGCATCGTTTCCAAATTGATCAGCACCTTGCGCGGGCAGGAATAGCCCTGCGCCAGAAACGACAACATGACTGCGTAAGCCTTTGGTTCCCAGATCGTAATAAGCGGTTCAGGCATACCGTCAGAAGGGCTTTCATAGGCCGTGGCAACGGCTGCCGGGCGCCGGCGTTTCGTCAAAAAATCCAAAGTAGCGGCATCCAGGAGGGGCAGGTCGCAGGCGAGCACGAGCCAGCCGCTGTCGGGCCGGCTCCTGAACGCTGAAAGGATGGCGCCGAAGGGTCCGAGGTCGGTAAAGGTATCGGGCAACACCGGGCAGGCTGAATCGATTTCAATCTCCTGTCCGGGCCGGCACGACAAGAACACTTCCTCACAAAAGGGCTTCAGCAAATCGGCGAGGTGTTCGCGTTGCGGGCGGCCGTGCCAGGCGATCGCGCCCTTGTCCTGGCCCATGCGCAGGCTGCGGCCGCCGGCGAGCACGAGGCCGTTGAGCGGCGCTACGGCCTTTTGCAGCGCCTGCTCAAAAAAGGCGAGGATGCCCGCCCGGTCGTCGAGCCGAAGGCGTGGGATATCGGTCGAGCCAGGCAGCGCATTTTCCAGAAAATCAAACACTTGTGTGGTATCGTCGGGCAGCAGATAAAGGCGCACATCGGTCAGTTGGGCCAGTCGTTTGCGCAGCGAATTTTCCTTGGCCGGGTCGATCACCACGATTTGTGCGGCGGCTTCATGGTGGTTGCCATTGACCAGAATCAGGTCGGCCTCGTTGAACATCTGGCGAAACTGATGAGGGCTTTGAGCGCCGGACAAAAGCAGCTCCCGGCTGTGCTGCCGGTCGGTGTATTCGAAATTCGCACCGGCAGCCAGCATGCCTGGCAGTCCGGCGGATTTGTCAGCAGCCGCGTGTTCGGCGTCGAGGTAAGCGCAACGGTAGCGTCCGGACAAGGCGCCGATCAGTTCCCGCGCGATTTGCTGAATGACCCCGCAGTTGGCGCCGAGAATGGCCCATTCGTTGCGGCCGAAGCGGCCCAGGGCCGGGCGGGCGAGTTTGGCGTGTTTAGTGTGCGCGCTGGAAATCATGTTTGCCTCCGGTTTTTGCCATGAGTTTGGTTTCGAGGATAACGATGTCGTGCGACAGGGCTTTGCACATGTCATAAACGGTGAGCGCGGCGATGCTGGCGCCCACGAGGGCTTCCATCTCCACACCGGTGCGGGCGGTCACGGTGGCCGTACAATCGATCACAACCTGTTGTTTTTCATTCAATTGAATATCGATCCGGCAATTGTCCAATCCCAGTGGGTGACACAGCGGAATGAGTTCGCCGGTTTTTTTTGCTGCCATGATACCGGCCAGGACGGCGGTTTGAAAAACGCTGCCCTTGGGCGAATGGAGCTCGCCGGCCGCACCGAATTGGGCCAGCACTTCCGCAGGCAAAACGACGATGCTGCGGGCGGTGGCGCTGCGCAGCGTGGGTGTTTTTTGACTGGTATCCACCATGAAGGCGCGGTGGTCGGGGCTGAGGTGTGAAAAAGCCATGGTTCAATAGTTTAACCGAAAGACCATACCGGAAATATTTCTCCTTCCCTGAATTCCGCCCGTTCGGCGGGCAATTCCAGAAAGGCATCGGACTCGGTCAGGTTGGAAAAATCGCCCGAACCGTTGCCCTCCAAGGGCATAGCGCGGAGCCGGGCGTGTTCGTCCTGCCTCAATTTGACTTGTAAAAAATACTGCAACGGCGCTTCAAAGCGGATCGTTTTGTCCAGTATGGCGCGTTGTGCAGGACGTGGCGGAATCCCCAGGGAAGCATCGAGCCAGGGCAAAAAATAGCGGTTCAGGCAAAGAAAAGTCGAGACCGGGTTACCCGGAAAGGCGAATATTACGCCTTCTTTTCCAAAGGTTCCGAACCAGAACGGTTTGCCCGGCCGCTGGCGGACTTTGTGGAAATGCGGTGATGCCCCGCATTCGGCCAGGGCTTGCGGTACGAAATCGAATTTGCCTGCCGACACGCCGCCGCTGAGTAAAAGAACGTCGAAACGATCGAGGCAAGACTGGATCACTTGTCGCGTAAGGTCCAGGTTTTCAGGCAGATGAAACATCTCCGCTTCGATCCCATAGCGCCGCAGCGCGGCCTGGATAGCGTAAGTATTGGAGCGCCGGATTTGGTAGGGCGTGGGTTGTTCCAGGGGGTCCACCAGTTCGTCGCCGGACGACAGCACAGCGACCCGGGGAAGTCTCCTGACCCTGGGATTTATCTGGCCGACCGAGGCGGCCATGCTCACTTCCAGTGGTCCGATCACGCGGCCTGCCGGAAGGACCAGCTCGCCGGCGCGCCGGTCGCGGCCCTGTAAATGGATGTTTTTTCCGGGAACGACCGGTTCCTGAATAATTTCAGCAAGCCCTTCCCGGATGCGCAGGTGTTCGTATGGAACCACCGTATCGGTGGCAGGCGGCAGTGCGGCGCCGGTCATGATTTCCACGCAGGCATTCAGCGGAAGGTCGGCCAGGGGCGCCTCGCCGGCCGACTGGACGGCTGCGATGCGAAACACGCGGCAGCCGGCCTGATAGTCGGCAAAACGGATGGCGATCCCGTCCATGGCCACCCGGTTAAAGTGCGGCAGATCGTGGTCGGTCAATACGGTTTCGGCCAAAACACGGCCCAGAGCTGCGGAAAAAGGCAGCAGTTCCGTACCGTAATCTTTTCGGTGAGCAAGAATGATTTGTTCCGCTTCGGCGACGCTGATCATGACGTGGAGTGAAACCGTTTTCAACCGCCAATGGTTGCCATGGATTCATGAATGGGATTGTTCGGGCGGGCTTTTTCCGCGTCCCAACCGGTTTTGTGGCGTTGCCCGAAAGCCTGGGTGAGTTGGGCGCCGAGTTGTTCGTCGCTCAGCCCGGCGCGCATGCTGTCGCGCAGGTTGAGCACGCCGTTGTCGTACAGGCAGGTTTTCAGGACGCCCTGCGGGGTGACGCGGATGCGGTTGCAACTGCCGCAAAAAGTGCGCGACCAGGCGGCAATGATGCCCACGCGGCCGCGGTGACCGGGAATTTGGTAGTTCGAGGCGGTCGAAAAATTCGGGTCGGCAGTTTTTTGCAGATTCGGCCAGCGCTCGCGCAGCGTGTGCAGGATACGCTGATGGTCCCAGCGAATCGAGGCGGCATGGTCGCCGCCATTAAAGGGCATTTCTTCGATAAAACGCACGTCGAGCGGCAGGTTTTGGGTCAATTCGGCGAGCGGGATCAGGTCGTCGGTGTTCTGGCCGTCCATTACGACGGCGTTTATTTTAACGAAAAATCCATCCTGCAGGAGGCGGCCGAGCGTGTCCATGACGCGGGGCAGGTCGTCGCGGCGGGTAATTTGAAAGAACCGTTCGCGGTCGAGCGTATCCAGGCTGAGGTTGACCGAGCGAATGCCCAGCTGTTTGAGTTGGGGGATGAAAGGCGCCGTAGCCACCCCATTGGTCGTGAGGTTAATCTCCTTCAAACCGTCGAGCAGGGAAAGCGCGGTGAGGAATTTCATCAAATCCTTTCGCACGAAGGGCTCGCCGCCGGTGATCCGCACTTTTTGAATGCCCAGGCGTACGAGGATGCGACACAGGCGCAGCATTTCCTCATAGCTCAGCAATTCGGTACGCGAGAGCCACTGCAGACCGTGTTCGGGCATGCAATAGTGGCAGCGCAGGTTGCAGCGGTCGGTCACTGCAAGCCGCAGGTAATTGAGCACCCGGCCGTGGTTGTCGAACAACATGCTGCAAAGGTACAATTCTGAAGGGCTGAAAAATTCAAGGGCCCACCTTACGGCGAGCCCTCTCCCATTCTATGTGAACGTATTACTACTCTGTTCAGATTTGCGCGAGCAAGCGCGACTTCCATTCGCGGAACTCTTCTTCGGTGAGCACGCCGGCATCCCGGAGTTCGGCCATTTTTTTGAGTTTGGCCAGGGTTTCGTCGGTGGCGTCGGGCTCGGCAGGCGTTTCTTTTTTCAAATCGGCAGCGACTTTTTTACCGGTTTCAATTTCTTCTTCAAACTCCTTTCGGGCGGTTTTCAAGTCGAGGTCGTCGAGGGTGCCGCCGATATGGAAGTGATTGGCCACCACACGACCCAGGGCGTAGGTGGACCCCCCGGAGAGCACCGGCATGCTCAGTTCGCCGATGATGGTGCCTACGCCGGGAATGGCCTTAATCAGGCTGGCGCCCAAGCGGGCCATACCGCCGCTGACGACGGCGGAAATGATGTTTTTTCCGAGAGTATCGAGAAAACCTACGTTGTACAGCTTGGCCAGCTGGCGCAGCATGTTGAGTTGTACGGCGCTCACGGCAAGCAGGTCGGCGCCCGGAAAAGGCACCAGCGCTGCGCCCAGCGAGAAGCCGACGTGGTTGCGGATAATTTCGGTGGCTTTGGTTTGTTTTTCAGACTCCGTCATGGTGTGGGCTTTGGACAAATGACGCTCCTGTTCCACCAGATCGAACAGCACCAAAAAATAACTGATTTTTTGAAAAGAAATGGCGCGGAGGGAGGAGGGAGCGGTCATGGCTTGGTTTGAATGGGACAAACATGGCGAGTTCGTGGGGGGCTGCGCCAGAATTAACGACCAACAATAATCTGCACCGGATGAAACAGGCATAGTACAGGTTTTTCTACCGCAGCAGTTTTATTTGTTAACCACATAAGGACACATTAGGGCACATAAGGTAAAA
>JBGAJY010000142.1:0-14842 GCA_044224705.1 Saprospiraceae bacterium | reverse complement strand
CAGGGTGGCGGTGGCCGCCACGTGCGCCAGCACGAGGTCGTCGAGTTCCGTGGCGGCCTGGGTAGCCGCTTCATTCACCGTAAACAGCAGGTCGATCGGGGCCAGCCCGAGCTCGGATTGTGTCACAAAACGCCGAACGGGGTTGCCGGCCGCATCGTGGTAACGCACCACGACGCCCAGCGAGGTAGAGGTCGGCAGGTGTTCGGAGAGCCAGTCGTTAAGGCTGGGCTCGGCCTGGCGGCGCGGGTTGTCGGCCGGGCCGGCGGTCGCGCCGGCTTTCAGATGGATGCCGACACGGTGGGTCAACGTGTGGCCGCTGCGCGGCGTGCGCACCACTTCGGGCTCAGGCGGCAGGTTGGCGGCGGCGTAGGCGTCCATGGTGGCGGCGGCGCGCTCGTAGTTGCCCATGACGACCTGGTGCACGCTTTCGGCCGTGGCCACGTCGGCCACGCCGTCGGCGAGGTTGAACAGTTTGCGGGCGGCTTTGAGCACGATGTTGCGCTCCGGGAGCGTGGAGCCCGGCAACACGGAGGCCAGCGGGTCGGGGTTGTTTTTGTTTTTATCCAAAAAATTCATCAGCGCAAAACCGTCGACCACGTTGTTGGCTTCGATAAATTCAACCGGCGTGTTGGGCGTTTGCGTGGTTTTGAGTTTTTGGGCGTTGAGGGAAAATTCGTTGCGGAGTTCGAGGATGAATTTGTCCAGCCCCGTGCCCACGTCGTGTAATTCGCGTTCAAAATGGTAGCCCAGCAGGGCGCCGAGTTTTTGTCCGTTGCGGATGCCTTCGATGAGCCCAACGGCCTGGCGCACGCGTTCGGACGACAAATTGACCGATAACAGATCGGGGTCCGTGGGGGTGGCGTTGGCGCGGTAGCCGTTGCGCAGTACGGCTGCCGTGACGGCGTGGTTGAGCGAAGGCGCGTGGATGTAACCGCCGTTCGTACTGTCGCGCACGAGCGGGGGCTGACCCGCTTTGTTGTTAAAAATGGCCGACAATTCGTCGTTGAGCTGCACTGCCGAGAGCTGTTTGGCGCTCGGTTTTACATTTTCCAGCCAGCCGTAGCCGCCGATATGGATGCCGCGGCGCGGTGCGTTCTGGCCGTCGGCGTTCGCCTGATCCAGCCGCCGCATAGACGTCAGTTGCATGTTCAGCAGACCCGATTTCCAGGCGTCGAGGCGGTAGTGGCAAAGGTCGAGGTGCTCGCGGAAGAGGCGTTCGAGCCGCGCAGTGGGCGTATCTTTCAGGTGTTCCAGCGCGGCGAGTTGTTCGCGCAGTTCGGCGGCTTCGCTCAGCGTGTTCAGGTTGTCGGTGATGTATTGCGCCAGAGGATAGTTCGTCCGGTCGGTCACCTGCGGAAAATCGAGGTAGAGGTGCGCCCAGGGGCTCTCCGACTCCTGCGCCTGGCGGTTTTCCTGTGCCGCGATGTGGATAAAACTCTGCGGTTTTTTCCAGCCCTGATAAATCTCCGCGCTGACGTGGATGCGTTTCGCTTCGCGGGCCGCCGCTTCGTAAGCCAGCAGCAGCGCCTGGCGCAGGAACAGGTACAAAACGGCGTTCGGGGGTTTGTTGTCCGTAAAACCGACCTCCTTGCGCAGGTCGTCCATCGATTCTTTGGCTTTTTTCAGCAGCCATTCCAGGTAATTCATCGGGTCGGGTTGCGGCGTGTAATCGCGAACGGGAGCGGTTTCGGAGGGCGGCACGTCGTCCACCACGTTTTTGTGCAGCAGGACCGGTTTGCCGAAATAGCTGCGCGAGAGGATTTCCGGGATGTCGAAACCGGAGTAGCCGAGGTCCTGCAGGAATTTACCTCCAGCGGCATCGGGGGTTTGTTTGCCCACGGTTTCGCCGTCGAGGCCGTTGATCACGACCGTGTTGTAGCTCACATTGTACGGCTCGCCCAGGATCGTGTGGATCTCTTCGGTAATCGGGTGCAGGCCGAGGATGTGCAGCAAAGTGCCTTGCGGGTCCTTATCGCCTGCCTGGCCGACCTGCGGGACAACGTCAGCCTTGCCGCGCCAGATGTCGTCGAGCTGAAACAGCAGCTGATAGAGGCGGCCGAGGTAAGTGATCTGGTTGTTCGCATCCAGTTGGTTGATCCAGCCCAGGGAGCGGAACGGCGCCACCGGCAATACCCCGTAGGGCTGCCGGCCGATGCGCAGGGCGGGCACCGGGCCACGGGCGCTGACAAATTCCTTGAAAAACTGGCGCGTCTTGCGGATCGATTGCCCGTCGAGCACCGGGTGCAGCATTTTTTCAAAATAATAGCCCCAGGTGGCCGGCCAGAGCGCGGTGTTCATGGCGCGGGCCTCGCACTGGTCGGGCTGACCGGCGTTCGGAACCTGTTGCAGGGCCACCGGATCGAGGCCCAGCCATTCGGCAAACCACTGGCCGTCGCGTTTCAGGTGCGGGTCGGTGCTGGGCACAAACTGGTCGGTATGATTGACGAAAACGTCAAAACTGTCGTCGGCATCGTCGGTGCGGTTGAAGGCGGAGGTGACTTCTTCGGTGTTGTTGGTCGGCGTGCCCTGCGGCACCAAAGCGAACCCGCTGCGGCTGTACAGGTGGTTTTTGAGCAAATTTTCGAGGTCGGTGGCGTTCTTTTCCTCGTCCGAACTCAGGCGCACGCCGAGGACAAAAATCCGCTCGAAGCCCGCCGCAAACTGCTGCGCAGTCAGCGGAATTTTCAAGCCCAGGCCTTTTTGCACGGCGGCTTCAAAATCGGTCATCCAGCGGATGTCGTCGCCGAGGTCCAGGTCGCCGTCGTTTTCGATAAATTGCTGGGCATCGGTCGGGTCGGGGCCCACGGTAAGCGGCAGTACGATGGGATTGAACAAGCGGGTCAGTGTGGGCTGACCAGCGTTTTGGCCCAAAAAGACGAAGCGGTCGGGGAACAAATTCACCTTGGGCGGCTGCGTCCAGGAGAAGTTTTTCGTGTCGAGGTCGGGGTAAGGCGTGAATTGAAGCAGGGCGATTTCCGCGGTCGGTTTTTCCGAAGTGGCCCATTCCCGGATGTTGTCCGGGGCAAAATTTTGCACGATCTGATCGGCCAGCGCGGCATTTCCGCCGGCGGCGGCGAGCAGGTTTTGGTAAGCGGTATTCAGCAAAGCGGCATCGCCTTTGGCTGCCCAAACGGCTTTCCAGTAAATGAAAACGGCGTTTTGCGCCACCGGCATGGCCTGGTCGGTGGCGATGATGAGCACTACGTCGTCGGCAGTGGCTTTACCGGGTTTGTCGACGGGATTGTGCGGCGCGAAATTTTGCAAAATCCAGGATGCGCGCCCCGCTCCCACGCTGCCGACGAGTCCGCGCCAGGCGCCGCGTTCCTGCGCCTCGATGCCGGCCGCCTTCCACGATTCGATGTAATACCGCCGTGCGGCCGTGATTTCGGTGCCCGACAAGGTCGCTTCGAAGGTGTCGATCAGGCAGTCGTCGGGATAAATGCGCACCCAAAGTTCGGGCTGGCCGCCGGCTCCGGCGATGTTGCCTGTCGTCGCTTTGAACCGCGTTTCGATCCTTACCGGGAAGAGCAGGAAAGGTACCTGGTCATTCAGCCGGCCTACAAATTCCATGGGATTGGTAAAGAAGAAAAAGTCGTTGTAGCGGCTGTCGAGCAGTTTCCCGGTGCCCAACAGCTGACTTTCGGCGTGCTGCAGCGCGTCGCTGGCTTTTACCCGGTCCGCTTGCAGTTCCTGCAATTGGTGGCTGGCGGCGGGGTTGTTGCCGTTGGCGTGGCGTTGCAGTTGCGCTATTTGCGCGTCGAGGCGTTGCAGCTTCCGTTTGGCGGCGTCGCGTTCGCCACGCGCGGCGTCGTGCGCGTCGCGGGCCTGGTTGAGTTGTTGGCGGGATTGAAGAAAATCGGCCATGATATTTTTTTGGTTGCTGGCTGTTGCTGGCGCGAGGCTAGGCCTAGTGCCTGGATTCTGCGGGACTAAGCCCCGCCAATAATTGACACGAGGCATAGCCTCGCGCCAGCGTTAGGGTTTAGGAAGCATTTCGGAAGCGTGGACGGCAACAAGCACCGGCACCTGGTACAGGATGTACGCGATGTCGGCGGCATTGGAATTGCCGGTCCACTGGATCTCCTTGTCTTCATTCATTTGTGTCAGCGTGCCTTGCGGGTCGTCCGGGCCGCCTGTGGTGATGTGCAGGTTGCTCTGGGCGGCGCGCAGAAAAGTGTTATCCTGTTTGGCCACGTTGCCCCAGCCGAGGTCGTTCCAGGTGCGGAACACCGAATTGGAGCCCTCGTCCAGCCCGAAACGCGGTTCGCCGGGGCGCTCCTTGATCACGAAAAACCAGCCGGGGTCGTCGGGTTTGTCGGGCGTTTCGCCCTTGGCCTCGTCGATGGTGAGGTCGAAGCCGAAGAAATAGATATCGGGGAAAACCTGCGCGCTGTACAAGGGGGTTTTCACCTCGGTGCGCGGCGGGTTTTCAACGTTCGATAAAGGATCGAGCAGCAGACGTGGGCGGCTGCGGTCGATGGCTCCGGAGGGCACGTCGCCCACGTGGTGCCAGTCGGCCCGGTGCGCATAAATGACGGCGTTCGGGTAGCGTTTCAGCAATTCGCCGCGGATCACGAGCACGACCTCTTCCTTGGGCGGCGAGGTGGCGTCTTTCGGGTCGTTTTTGCCCAAATCCGAGTTTTTCGGCCACTTGTGGATTTCTTCGATGTCGAAAAGTTGTTCGCGGCGTTGCTCGGCTTTGGGATCGTGCGGGTCGAGGTAGGCGCGGATGTCCCAGAACTGGCGGAAATAACTGCCGCGCTGGTCGGTCGGAAATTCGCGCCAGAGCAGTTCGCGGGCCATTTCGTGGTTCAGCCCCACCATGTAAGCTTCGATAAATTTCTGGTTCGTTTCGAGCAGGGAGATCGTATTCGGCTCGATCAGGTGAATATTCGGCAAAAACAGTTCGGAAGAAATGTCGCGCAGCGGCTCGTACATCGGCTGATCGATCTTCGGATATTCCATGATGTCGTCGAAATCGAACAGGAGAATATCGAGGATGCGCTGAGGGACCACAATCTGGCTCCACACTTTGGCGGGCACCGTTTTAGAGGGTTCGATGGCCTGCACCGTGGCGTTGACGACGGCGGAGAAATTGAGTTGCAACGGCGTTGGCTCCGGCGCGAGGTTCACGACCGCTTTTTCTAACGTGTACAAACCGCGCAAAGCCGTTTTGAAATTCGCCGCTTCCACGCTGTCGGTGTTGCCGCCCACACTGGCCTTGAAGCCGCTGCCGGGTAGCGACAGGCGGAAATTCGAACTTTTCGGCATGTCGTCGACTGCCTCGGGGCTGCGGCCTTTTTCGCTCAGGCGGTCGGCGATTTGGGTCTTGTTTTGCCAGCCTTTCATCAACCGGAACAGGTAAAACGCGCCGCCGACGATGGCCAGGCCGATCCCGATGGCGGCAGCGCCAACGCCCATAAACAGGAGCAGCAGCAGCAGAATGAGCACGCCCAGCCCCAGGACCGCCCAGGGCAGCCAGGGATTTTTTTTCAAAAAATGCAGCAGCCAGTCGGGCACGTTTTTAGGCTGAACCTGCGTGGAAACCTGGTCGATCGTCGCCAAACCCGGGGCCAGTATCTTGGGCGGGGCCGCTGCGATTTCGCCGTTGTTCATGCGGACGAGCAGGTTTTTCACCGCCGGAACGGCACCGCGAAGGCCCGACAGTTTCATCGTACGGCCATTGGGCCGCAGCACTTTCCGCATGGAAACCGAAGCGGCCGTGCGCGTCATCGGACTGATGTCCATGCGGTAGCCCATCGTGAGCCCTTCGGCCATCACGCGGCGCTGCACGGGGGCGGCCAGCAGGATCAGTTTTTCGGGTTGTTTTTCGGCCATGGCCGACACGTAGCGCGCATGCCACTGCCGCCCCACGGCGAGGGCGAACTGGCCCCGGCGCAGGTGACGGTTGGCTTCGAGCACGTCGCCGAGCTGTTCCCAGGCCTTGTCCATATAGTTTTCCTGGTTCTCCTGCACGACCCGGGTGCCGAAGCCGGCGGCCACGCGGTAGCGCGGATCGAGGTTGAGGTCGTGCACCCAGTTTTGGTTGAAGGGCACATCGGTGCCGTTGCGCTGTTTCAGCACGCGGCTCAGGGCGGCGTGCCAGCGGCCGTAAATCGGCGGGGTGATCACCGGGTCGTCGCTGTCGTCGACCGGGGCCGGCGGCTGACTGGCGTCGGTGTTGGCGGTTTCGGCGTCTACCTGGCCGTAGTCGTCGGCGAGATTGAGCAGGGCGGCGAGGCGTTGCTGGAACACCTGCGGGTACGGGTTGGCCGGCGGCGTGGCCCAAAGGTCGTATTTGTCGAATTCGGCTTTATCGGCCGGCAGCATCGTGGAATAGGGTACGCGCAGGGCGCCGCCGAGCCGCAGGATGTCGTTTAAGACCCCCAGATTCGGCAGTGCGGCGCCGGGGTTCTGGATGTCCATATCACGCTGACCGACGCGGGTATCCATGGGCCGGGGCACCAGCAGGCGCACGAGGTACTCGAAATCGCCCATGGAGCCGGTGCGGAATTGCCAGCGGAAATAATAGGGCAGGCTGCCGGCTTCGGGGCCGGGCGCGCCACCCCAGGCCGGGGCGGTGGCGGGCAGGTTGTCGGGAATTTCGAGGCCGAGTCCCGCCAGACGGCCGGTTTCATAGGTCGGCACCACGAAAGCGTGGTAGGTTTTGTCCTCGGCCAGGTCGCGCGGGTTCATGAGGCGCGAGTAGGCGAGGTCGGGGTTTTTGTTCAGCACATTTTCCAGGTTGCCCAGCACGCCGTTCATGTCGTTGGTAGCCACAGAGCCGCTCAGGCCTTCATTCACGTGCACGTGCGCCCAGGCCCAGAGCTCGTCCTGCCGGGGCAGCACCTTGGTCGGGTCGCCTTTGATGGAAATAAAAGGCAGCGGGCGGTTCAGGATGTTTTTTCCTTCTTCGAATTCGGCGCCTTCTTCCAGGATGACGAGGGTGATCCAGGGCGTCAGCCGGTGCAGCGCGCCGTCGGCGGGTGCGGGGGTGTAGCGCCAGGGAAAATCCTCGTCGTAGAACTCGACAAAAGGCAGGTAGTTCGGCTCGAAGTTGGTGATCCAGTGCCTCGGTTCGGTGCGGATGATCGCTTTCGAGTCGATGCCCACGATGTCGCCCGGGCCGTACAGGCTCACGTCGCGCTCGACGAAATCGGTGTCGTCGGCATCGATGCCGGTGCCGAGGATGTCGAGTTTGATCTTGACCGTGGCGCGTACGTTCGTGGGGTCGCCCTGGATCTGGTTGGCGAGTCCTTGGCGGAGCCAGGGAAGGAAGGAATATGTGGCGATGGGTGCGGCCATGATTCGTTTTATTTTTAACCACGGAGGCACGGAGACATGGAGAAATAAAACTCCGTGTTTCCGTGTCGCCATGTTGATTTAAAGTCCAATTGCCTCGTGCGCCGGGATGACGTGCAGCACTTCTCCCAGATTCGGGTTGGCAGCGGTTTGGTTTTTCATAAAATCGTAGGCCGTGGCTTCGCTGTCGAAATACAGTTTGTCTTCACTGAACGGCTTGTTGTTGTAGTTGAAGGCCACTACGAAGCCCTCCTGCTGCACGGTCACCGAGTCGTCGAAAGGCACGAACATCTTTTGTGTGGCTTGCGACAAGGCCGATTTGGCCGCCGAATTGCCGCGCAGGAAGTGGTTGAACAGCGCCCCGGCGAACAGGAAAAACTTGATCAATTTGCGTTTGTACTTGCTGTCGATCACGATCATTTCGTAACGAATGATGCGTTTCACGGCACGGCTGGAAGCGATCTGACGCCCCTGGGTGGAGAGTTCGAGGCCGCCGTTCTGAAGTTCGTAGGCTTTGCGGCTGAGTTTTTCCTCGTTTTTCAAATCGAGGAACTGGCCCATCGCAAACTGCTCCTTGTGATCGCCTTTTTTGCCCAAACCCGGCGTGCTGGTTTTGACCGAAAAATGTTTGGCTTCGGCCACTTTCTGGCTGCCCACTTTGGCGATGTCGAGGTCGAGCGGCACGGCGCGCTGGCTGACGACCAGCGTACCGACCGGGTGCAGAATGAGTCCGGCCGCCTCGTCGATTTTGCGCAGCGACACCAGCAGGTTGTTGCCCGCGGGCAGCTCGGCGCGCCAGTTTTCGGCTTTCTCAAATTCTTTTTTGAGCAAAGGCATCACCGGGATCGGCGGCAGCGAAGTGTCTTCCTTGTCGCCCCAGGTGATGTCGAAATCGGCGGAAATCTCGAAGAAGAGGATCGACAAAGTGCCTTTGCCTTTGGCGCGCCAGGGCGTCGGGCCTTCGAGCGAGAATTCGAGCCGGATCGAGAACAGGCCGATGCCGAACACTTTGAGTTCGACGGAGCCCGAAATTTCAATGATGAAATAGAAAGGCGAAAACTGGAACAGTGCATCGAACTGCACGTGCCCGAAAATGCCGATTTCATCCAGGCCCAACCGCAATTCCACCCGCGAGCCGAACTGCACGGTGTTGGACGTGACCGCGAAATAACCCTCCACCCGGATACGCGACACCGGCGTGTTCAAAATGTCCAGCGCAATGCGTTTGGGCACCGGGAAGGGCAGCGGCGGCGGGTTGAAACGCGGGTGAAAACCGCCTACGCTGAGCACGAAATTGGCGTTGTCGCCCCAGGCCACGAGCAGGCCCATGCCGCCTTCGATGCTGATGAACAACACCCGGGACTCGAACAGTTCGGCGAAGAACCAGAGGCGTTCCTTGTCGGGCTCGATGGCCCCGATAAAATTGACCTGGATGACGATGAGCGCCGCGTCTTCGGTCGGCAAAGCCACTTTCAGGATGCCGAGAATAGCCACTTTGCCCGGCGGAATTTCCACAATGACGCCCAGGGAAAGGCTGGCCAGCGTGGGCGTGCCCCAGCCGATCTTGGCCATCAGGCCGATCAGGAACCGTCCTTCCTGCGGCGGGAAGTAGGTTTTCAGGTCGCTGATGATGCGCGGCGCGTTGGCGATCACGTCCTTCGGGAACATGATGCTGTTAATGCCGCCCGTCCGAACGCCCTTGGCGATCTCTTCGAGTTGCATCGTGCGGTTCAGGCCGAGCAGGCCGCCGAGGCCGTTGAGCGTGAAACCGAAGCCGAGCTGGATACCCGTGAATTCAGCCGAAATGATGATCAGCAGCGAAAAACCTTTGCTGCCGTCGGGCATTTTGGTGGTGATGAGCGCGATGGCTTTCACGGTCACGATGCTCATCACCGACAGTTCCAGCGCCCCGGCGTATTCTTCCTTGTCAAAATCAAAATAGAGGTAGCCGCCGCCTTTCACCACGCCCACGTCGAGGGAAAGCCCGACCCCTTTGGGCGGCTGAAATTTGATGGAAAAATCGAGCGGGCCGGCGTTGCCCTTGCGGTTGTCGGGCAGCGCGATCTGGGCGCCGATGCCGATCTCTTCCACCACGGCCTGCAAAGGCCCGAGGGCGGCTTTGAAATTGGCGGCTGCGATGATCGGAATGCCGCCGTCCTTGAAGCCCGATGAGATGGACAGGGCGTTGATCTCGATGGGGCCGAGCGAGAGGTGCAGGGGCAGCTGGATGGTGAGCACGCTGCTGCCGAAGAAGTAGAAGCCGTTTTGGGTGGAAAAACCCATGCCCACGTCGAACTCCGATTCGAGTCCGATGCCGGAGAGTATTTTTTGGATAAAGCCGTCGCCGTCGCCAAAATTGATGACGATTTTGGCCTTTTTGACCTCGGCGCCGATTTTGAACGTGCCCGTTCCCTTGCCGGCGCCGCTGTCCCAGGCGAAGCCTGCACCCACCTGGGCAATGGCTTGTTTGAGTTCGATGCGGCTGCCGCCGGCTTGTCCGATCAGGATGATGGGCTCGCCATCGGCCTTTCCCAGGGTGATACGGATAAAATTGTCGCCCTCGATGGTGGCGGCCGGCGGTTTGAATTCGATCTGGCCGGTCGGGTGGACAATGATTTCCGTATTGGCGGCAAAGGTGTTGTTGAACACGAGTTCGACCTTCATGTCGCCTTGTTCGAAATGGGGCGAAGCGTCGAGTTCGAGTTTTTCGTCGAATTTGATCAGCAAGGCCGGCGGCGTCACGTCGGTTTTGGCCTTGATTTTCAAAAACATGATGTCCAGTTCGTTCGGCGTCACGCTCGTATCGAGCAGGGCCGGAACGCCGGCGTTGTGGAGCAGGCTTTCGATTTTTTGCAGGGCTGCGGCGCCGTTGAAACTGTTGTCGCCCCACTGGTAAAGCGTCTGGAGCAGGTTTTTGGGTGATTTGAACAGGTCGAACAGCTTGTCGACCCGGAATTTGCGGGCGATGTACAGCGGGTCGTCGGGTAGGGTACCGGCCGTGCGCTCCACGACGCCGAGGAAGTCCAGGGCATCGGCCAGGCCGGGAGCTTGTTCGAGGTTGCGGACGATGATGTAGTCGAACAGTTTTTCCGGCAGGTGATCGGCGAATTGCTGCAAATCGGCCGGGCTGACGCCCAGCGTGCCCGCGTTCAGGCCTTTCAGGATATTGGCTGTGCCGACCACCCCGTCGATGAAATTTTTGACGAGGTTGATCATCTGCGCGCCCTTGTCGATGATCTGGCCGATGTTTTCGCTTTGCACGGCCGACACGAGGGCTGCTACCATCGGCGGGATCTGGGTGATCGCGCTCACTACGCTTTGCAGCTTGGGCGCCAGCGAGGCCTGGGCGTCGAGGGCCGGAGAAAACGTCAACCCCAACTCGCGGAAGAGGTCGCGTAGTTCGCCGGCATTGAAGCGGTCTTCCAGCGGGCGAAGCAGGTGCGCGAGTTCGAGCGCGATGGTTTCCAATGTGCCTTGCTGTTCGGTCATGGTATGCGTGGGTTTGTAGCGAGGACTTTAAAAAGAGAGTGCGGCTTGCGGTTGGAGCAAGGCAGCGAGGTTTTCCAAAAGGCGTTCGGCGTGGGAGCAATCGAGTGCCGCCGCCTGCATGACGGCCGGGGCAAATTGAACCAGTGCCTGGCGCAGGCGTTCACTGCCATGTTCTTCGAGCACGGCGGCCATATTCCAGAGCAGGGTTTCGGCGCGTACGCCGTTGATCAGCAAGGGAATGCGATAGTGCGGTTCTTTCAAACTCCGGTAGAAAGCCGCGGCAAAGGCCGGCCCCTGTTTGCGTTGCCAGGCCACCATGACGGGGCGGCTGTGGTTGATCAAATGCATGATTTCCGGCTGGTGCCGTTCGAACACGCGGAAGGCGGGCGTATCGCTGAACTGGCGCCGGATGGCTTCCAGGCGCGTTGCGGGCGGCCGTCTTTCGCGCATGGCGTAGGCAGGCGGATCACCGATGTCGCCCGGAATGTCGATGTTCATTTCGGTGCGCACGAAGCTGATCTGGCTGGCTACGCCGTTGGCGCCGTTTTGCCCCCAGATGAGTCCGACGACCTTCACGTCGCCGTCGACGACGGCCGAGCCGGAATCGCCGGGCAGCACCATGTTGGCCGTGCCGGCGATGGGCGCGATGAGCAGCTGGTTGTTGAAGGAATCGCCCGCGGTGGAAGTCGTGTTGTAATTGACGTCCGATACGGTGCCGGTGGTGAGGCCGGTGGTCCGGCCGCGTTTGCGCACCGTTTCGCCGGGCAGGGCGCCCGTCCAGCCCCTCACGGTGCCAATACCCTGGATTTCGTGGTTGTGTCCGACGTCGCCGTCGATGGAGCAAATGGCGCAGTCGGTCGTGCCGCCGATGTGCGCGGCCAGCACGGTGCCGATTTCACCGCAGGTGCAGCAGCAGCATCCGCTGACATCGGCCTGGCCGATGCGGACATTGTCGCCGACGCTTTTTCCGCCGGCCAGCATGACGTGGTGGTTGCTGAGCGCCACCCAGTCGCCGGTGCCGTCTTGCCGGGTAGCGAGGCAGCCCAGTGTGCCCACGGCGCCGGAGCCGTTGCCGATCTGGATGCCGCCGCGCAGGGGGCGGTATTTGTCCTCGTCGGCGGCCGGGCGCGTGTCCTGCATGAGGATCACGTCGGTTTTGAAGCCTTTGATTTCGGAAGGGATCATTTCACCGGCCGGAACTTCGGAAGGCTTTCGTTTTTCTTTGACGTACACCCGCCAGACAAGATCGGCCGTGAGGGACCCGGCCACTTCTTTCAATCCGACGCCGACGGATACGACGCCGGGAATTCGTTTCAATTCCGCTTCGACCGCCGGGTGAAGGCGGAGCATTTCTTCGGTGAGGCGCCGGGTTTCTTCTTTTGTTCTCATTTTTTGAACAAGATTTACCTGATTGGGAAAGGATTAAGCAGGACAGCGATCTTGGGTTTAAAGGGTTCCCTGAGGCATTTGCTGAAATACTGCAAGCATGGATTTGATGGTACTGCCCTGGGAAAGTGCGGCGATCAGTCCTGCGCCGTGTGTCATCAAATCAAGGCGCAGGGCTTCGCTGCCATTTTCCGACAAAGCCTGTGCGAGTCGTTCCAGCAGGTCCTGCCGTTTGATACCGCCGATTTCGCGGGGGATGCGGAAATCCGGTTCGCGGTTGCTGCGCACGATGGCGGCGGCAAAGGCGGGGCCCTGATTCCGGCGCCAGCAAACGGTGACCGGGCGGCAGTGCTCGATCAGGTCGGAGACTTCGCGGCGGTGTTTTTCCACAAGTTCGTTCAGGGCCGGCGGGCAGTCGGCCAGCAGGTCGTTCAGGGTTCTGGGACCCCGGAACGCGAGCACGGGCGGGTCGCCGCCGGCCGGCGATTTTTCGAGAATGATTTCGTGGCCGTTGTTTTTGAGGTGTTCGAGCACGTTGTCGATGTGGTTGGCGATGCACAGGGAGTGGTTGGGCAAGGGGTGCGAAGCAAAACCCAGACCGACGATTTTGTTGTTGCTGTCGAGGATGACCGAGCCGGAATCGCCTTCGTTAAAAAACGCGATGCCGCCGAAAGAGTCGTCGATGTAGGTCTCCGAATCGGCGGGCCAGATGACGATCTGGTGGACTCGGGTGTGCGTTTTTTTGCCGTTCGGCATGGTGAATTCGGAGCCTTTGGGTCCGGCGCCGATATCGATCACCTTTCCCTCGGTATAGGCGGAGCGGCCGCCGATTTTGCGGACCATGTCGCCCACTGCGGCCACGGCCGTGCCGTCGACGCGCAGCGTGGTGGCCGTTTTGTTGTTGTTGATGAATAAATTCCAGGGCACCTCGTCGTTGATATAGGCGATGCCGACATCCACAAATTCATTTTTCAGCCCGATAATCGTCTGGCCGACGACGTTGCATTCGCAGCAACAGGAGTGTTTGTAAATCGGCTGGGCGAGTTTGTCGACCTGGGTGCGCACGATGGGGTCCAGCGGATCGGGTTCGATGTCGGGGTACAACACGTGGCAATTGGTCAGGATGACGCGCTTGTTGTCCGATTTCTTGCGGGCAAACCAGCCGAGTGTGCCCACTTCGCCTTTGGCGCCCAGCACGCTCACTACCTCGCTCATGGCCTTGGTCATGATGGTGATGCCGCCTTGCAGCGGGCGGTGTTCATCGATTTCCCGGCGTTCCACGAATTCCGCGTTGAGCCTGGGCTCGAATGCCGGCAGCACGTCGGTTTGAAAACCTTTGACGGTAGCGGGAATGCACTGTTCGGCAAGCAGGGTTTGCGGGTCTTTTTTCTCGTCGACGTATACCCGGAACGCGATCTGTTCGGTGAGTTTACCGCCGGTTTCTTTCAAACCGACGCCGACCGACTGGACGCCGGGGTATTGCAGGAGTTCGTCGCTGACTTCCTGATAAACGGCCAGCAAAGCATTCTGACGGGCGATGAGTTCCTGTTTGTTCGGCATGCGGGTAGTGTTTCAAAAGGTAATCAAAAGAACGAAGGGGTTTTCCGGGCAGACGGAATGGACGCAGTCGCGGTTTTAGAAAAAACCGTACGGCAAAACGAGCTAAGGCCTTGAACAGGACAATCCCGAACAAGGCAAACGCGAAGCGTCGGCAGCGTCAACTTTCAGGAAAAAGAAAGGAGGATCGGAAGGTTCAGTGCATCCGGCAAGGATTGACTGAAAGGGAGAGAAAGCAAAAAGGCAAGCCTCGGCCGGGTTTTGGAAAATTTTCATTTGGAAAGGATTAAAAAAGGTGAATCGGATTCGGAGTATCAAGGGGTGTACAAATGTAGTCGCAGTAGAAGCGCCGCGCAACCCGTAAGCGGTTAATTCCCGGTTAAGCGGACGAACTTTAACATTCGGTACCTTTTTCGGGGTAGCGACCGTGGATGAAGCGCTTCACCGGGCCTGGGAGAGATCGTCACTTTTGTTTTGCAGCCGTTCGATCTGACGTCGCAGAAAGGCGTTTTGTTCCCTGAGCCTCCGGATGGTTTCGGCCTGGGTTTCCAGTAATTGATCGGCCGAACCGACGCCGTCTGCCTCCTGGTCGCGATGTTTGTCCAAGGAGTCTTTTTCATCGAACTCCATTAGCTTGACCGGGTCGATTTGCAAGGCGTCGGCGATCTGCCGGAGGCGCTCCAGGTTCAGGCGCGTTTTCCCGAGTTCGATTTTGCTGTAACTGTTCTGGGACAAGCCGAGCCGTTCGGCAAACGCTTCCTGGGTGAGGCCTTTTAGCACTTTCAGCTGGTTGACAAGTTAAATTTTTCGGGGATAAATTTGTGAAAGGGAATTTTCAATTCGCCCACCTCATCAAAAAGATGTCGCACCTATGAAAAAAAAGATTCGATTACTACTGTTGTTCACCCTGCCGGCCTTGGGATGGCTACTTTTCCCTTGGGGTTGCAAAAAAGAAGACACCCGGGATTGTCCTCCCGATTTGCCCTGTGCCACGATGACAGGGGAGAATACTTTTGGCTGCTATATCGACGGGAAGCCCTGGGTGGCAGGGATTGAAAATAATTGGACGCCCGGGATTAGGGCAATCGATGCGTTGTATGATGAGCCC
>JBGAJY010000141.1:0-14920 GCA_044224705.1 Saprospiraceae bacterium | reverse complement strand
GGTGCCGGGCGTGTTATGCTTCGTCATGGCGTGCCTTCCGTTTTTTTTGATCGGGCAGGTCTCCAACCTTCGCTTGCGTACGCTGGATGCCAGTCAGCCCTTACAACTATTGGATTCGTTCACCGTTGCTGCTCCATTGTATTCCGTGATCGATTCGGCATGCGGCCGCCAGATCGATCTGCGGTTTTTCTCCCTGCAAAACAACCGCTTGCACATCGACACGGCGCAATTGCGCCTCGCTTGCCCGGAATGTTCGCGCTTGCAGGTAACCTACCGTTTTTTGCCTTTCGACCTTGCCTTCCCAATACGACGCCTGGATACTGCCGCCATCCGCCAAGCCGGAGCGCCGGAAGATGATATCCGCTATGATTATTCCCCTTATGAGCCGTCTAGAAACATTTGGGAAACTTCCAACCTGCGCTCAAAGGGGGCTTACACCCGTGGTCTATCGTTTGGCAACAACCAAAACCTCGTCTTCAATTCCAACCTCAATTTACAGCTCGACGGCCGGCTCGGGAATGACCTGGAACTCACGGCCGCTCTTTCGGACAACTCTATCCCGTTGCAACCGGACGGAACAACCCGGCAATTGCAGGAATTCGATCGCATTTTCATCCAACTGCGGAGGAAAGACCTGGCGCTGACTGCCGGCGATTATGACCTTACCCGCCCAAGAGGCTATTTTTCCAATTATTTCAAACGTTTGCAAGGCGGCATGATTACGGGCAAACAGGTGCTTCCGGAACAAGGCAGGGATACCTTGTTGTTTCGTGCCGCGGCGGCCGTTTCGAGGGGCAAATTTGCCCGGCAGACCATTCAGGGGCAGGAGGGCAATCAGGGGCCGTACCGTTTGCAAGGCGCGGAAGGCGAGCGTTTTATCATCGTTTTAGCGGGTACGGAAAAGGTTTTTCTCGATGGGCAATTGCTCCGCCGGGGGCTGGACGACGACTACATTATCGACTACAACCTCGGCGAAGTGACTTTCACCACCCGCCGCCTCATTTCAAAAGACAGCCGCCTGATCGTCGAGTTTGAATACGCCGTGCAGACTTACTTGCGCGCCACCATGGCCGGCAATGCCGAATGGCGGATGCCGCGCGGGCGGGCGTACGTGAACCTGTACAGCGAACAGGACAGCCGCAACAGCGGCGGCGCGCAAGACCTTTCACCGGCTGAGCGGCAACGACTGGCGCAGGTGGGCGACAGCCTGGGCAACGCCTATGCGTCGGGCATCGATACGCTGAGCGATTACGACCCGGCCAGGGTGCAATACAAGGTGGTTGACACCGTGGTTTGCGGGGTGCTGACGCCAGTTTTGGTCTATTCCACGAATAACGACAGTGCGCGATATGCTGCGCGGTTCACCGAAGTGGCACAAGGGCAGGGCAACTACATTCAGGCATTTACGGCAGCCAATGGCCGCGTGTTTCGTTGGGTGCCGCCCGACCCGCTGAGTTGCCAGCCGCAGGGAAATTTTGAACCGATCGTGCGTCTGGTGGCGCCGGAATCGCGGCAACTTTTTGCCGCGGGCGCTGATTTTCTGGCCTTTAAGAAAACCTCAATTACAGCGGAAGCTGCATTGAGCAGGTTTGATTTGAACCGTTTTTCGCCCATCGACGGTCGGGATGATGCCGGGGCGGCGGTGTTTGTGGGGCTGAGCCAGCCTTTATTGTCCGAAAAAAATGCCGGCGGCTGGCAGGCGCAACTGCGGGGCAACTACGAGTTTGCGGGGCAAACTTTTTCGCCGCTCAACCCTTACCGGCCAGCGGAATTTACCCGCGACTGGAACCTCGGCACTCTGCCTGTCAAGGCTGCCGAACACCTGGCAAAGGGTGATTTTTCCGCACAAAAAAAAGGGTGGGGGAGCGGTCGCTACGAGTTCGGGCGCTTTGTGCGGCAAGGCAATTATGACGGCCAACGTCATCTGGCACAGGTAAAATTCGGACATGCCGGGTTCGATATTCTGGCAGAAGCCAATTTGCTGCAAACCGAAGCGCCATTGGAAAACACCCGTTTTTCCCGACCGAAAATGGACGTTTCCAAAACGTTTTTTATCAAAAATGACAGTGCCGGCAAGATGCCGCTGATCAGGATCGGCTTGTATGCCGAACGCGAAAAAAACGAACGCCGGGCCGCGCAAATTGATACCCTGACGCGGACAAGTTTTTGGTACGACCTCGGGCGTTTTTATTTTGAATTGCCTGAAAATCAGCGAGGTATCCAACTGGGCGGCAGTTTTACCCATCGCTCCGATTTCGCTCCGGTACAAGCCTTTTTCCATCAAAACACCGCGGCCGACGAAGCCAATTTCAATGGCCGTTGGCAAAATACACCTGCTGCCAGCGCAATGAGCGACCCTGCCCGGCAGTCGCTCTCCTGGAACCTCAGCTGGCGGAAACTTCGGGTGCTCGACCCGGAATTGACCACTCAGGATCCACAGAATACTTACCTGGGCCGGGTGGATTACAGCCTTTTTGCCTGGAAAAATGCCCTGAACCTGACCACCGGCTACGAAATCGGCTCCGGGCAAAGCCCACGCCTCGAATTCAGCTACGTCAAGGTGAACCCTGGTGAAGGCACGTACACCTGGGTAGACCGCAACCGCGACAGCATCCTTCAAGTGGATGAAATGGAGGTAGCAGTGTTTCAGGACCAGGCGACCTACGTTCGCGTAGCCGTGACCACGACCGACTATGTCCGGACAAACAACGTCGTGTTCAACCAAAACCTGCGCCTCGAACCGCGACAACTCTGGGCCGGCGCCAAACGCGGCTGGCGGCGCGTCGGGCGGCGGCTTTCGACCCAAAGCACATTGCAGATCAACCGGCGCGTGTACGCCGGTGCCGAAGGCATTTCGCCCTGGAACCCCTTTGAACTGAAAGTAGCCGACACCTCGCTGGTGACGGTGGCTTCCACCGTGCGCAACGTATTATTTGTCAATCGCGCCGACCCGGCCTGGGATTTTTCCATCGCGCAGGGCGATGCCCGGTCGAGGGTGGCCCTGACCACCGGCGCCGAAAGCCGCCGAACGGCCGATTGGACGGTCCATGCGAGGGTCAATCTGAGCCGGCAGTGGAGCGTGGAAGCGGAATTGGTGCGCAACCGGAAAATCAGTGACAACCAGGTGTTTGCGAGCCGCGATTTCGACCTGCAGGGCTGGCAGGCCGGTCCCAAAGTGAGCTGGCTCCCCAACCGAAGCTTCCGCATCGCTGCCTTTTTTTCGGGACAAAACATCCGCAACATCCTGCCTGCGGCGGAAAAAGCCACACAGACCGACTGGAACACTGAAATCAGCTGGAATCCCGCAGGCCGCCCGAATGCTGCGGGTTTTCGGCCGGCTACTTCGATCCGGATAAAAGGAACCTACGCCGACGTGAATTATACCGGCGAGCCGAACACACCGGTGGCTTATACGATGCTCGAAGGCCTGCAAAACGGCCGGAATTTTTTGTGGAGCCTTACGTTCGACCGGCAATTGTCCAAATCGCTGCAAATGAACCTGAGTTACGAAGGCCGCAAGACCGGGGAATTCGGGAGAGTGGTGCACGTGGCGCGGGCGCAGGTGCGGGCGGTGTTTTGAGGCTGTTTGAGTTATTCTTACCGGCTCAAAAACAGGTCTTTTCCCTCTGTTTTTCCTCTTTTTTCAGTCACGTAGCACCCGGCTATGCTCCTTCAAAAAGCCAAAAACCAAAGAAAAAATCCCTTGTTTTTGACCAGGTAAGAATAACTCAAACAGCCTCTGAAGTAAAATCCTGTATTTTTGCCCACCATGAGAGAAACCAAGTTCATCGAACAGAACCAGGAAAAATGGTCGGAGTTTGAAGACATGCTTCGCGACAACCATCGCGACCCGGAGCGGTTGAACGATCTGTTCATCCAGATCACGGACGATCTCTCCTATGCCCGCACGTTTTACCCCAACCGTTCGGTGCGGATGTACCTGAACAGTCTTGCGCAGCGGGTTTTTCACAACGTTTATCGCGGAAAACGCTTCCCGGCCGGCCGTCTGCGCCGGTTCTGGACCGACGACCTGCCTCAGGTAATGTGGGAGTCGCGCAAAGCCCTGCTGCTGGCATTCAGTATTTTCGTGGTAGCCTTTGCCATCGGCGTAGTGTCGAGCATGATCAACCCCGATTTTGCGCGGATCATCCTCGGCGACGATTACGTGGAAATGACCCTGACCAACATCGAAAACGGCGATCCGATGGCTGTTTACAAAGACAATGGCCCGCTGGGCATGTCGGTCGGAATAGCCGCCAACAACCTGTTTGTAGCGCTTCGGGTGGCCATTTTCGGCGTGGTCGCTTCTATCGGGACTGTGTTCATGCTCTTGTACAACGGCATCATGGTAGGGGCTTTTCAATATTTTTTTATCGAGAGAGGACTGTTTTGGGAGTCTTTTCTGACAATCTGGATACACGGAACCCTGGAAATCAGTGCGATCATTATTGCAGGCGCCGCGGGCCTGGTGGCAGGCTCAGGCTTGCTGTTTCCCGGAACTTACCGGCGGATGCAGGCTTTTCAGTTGTCCATGCGGCGCGGTTTGAAAATCTTCATCGGCCTGATCCCGGTGTTCCTGCTGGCGGCTTTCTTCGAAGGTTTTTTGACGCGATATACGGGTACGCCGAATGTAGTTCGCGGCGCGTTTATCGCCTGTTCCCTGTTTTTTGTGTTGTGGTATTTCGTTTGGCTGCCCTGGCACAAAGCCCGGAAAGGCAGCTTTCAAGGGGCTGAACAGGGCAAGGAATTGCCCCCGGACCGCCCGGAAGTCATTGATTTTACGGCCATTAAAAACGCCGGCGAGATACTTTCCGACGCCTTTACCATGCTGCGCCGCCATCCGCGCACCACGGTTTTCGGGCTGTTTGGCGCGACGGCACTGTTTCTATTACCGGCTTTTCTGCTCTCTCCGGATGCGCCCGGCGATACGTTCAGTTTTACGGGCTCTTGGCTCGGCGTGCTCGACGGTGTGCAGGAAATGATGGGCACCGAAAAAATGGGCTGGCTGTTTTACTGGCAAATCGTGGTGTTTGTCCTGATCGCCATGGCGGCCTTCCGGGCCGTGCGTTCGGAAATGCCCGAGGCGTTGAAAGAGGAATTTCCCGAAGGGAATTGGGCCTTGAACGCCCTCGTCATGGCCCTGCCTATGCCGCTGTTTTTGTTTGTTTTCCGTCTCGATGCCAGCCTTTTTACCTGGCTGCTGATCTGGTTCGCTTATCCCTTTTTTGCCCTCTGGTGTGCGGTCCTTTATTTTGAAACGTACAATCCGCTCACGGCGCTGGGCCGCACGTTTTCCCTGATCCGCTGGGGCGAGGCCATTTTGCTGGGTTTTCTGGCGAGCAGCCTGGGTGTGTTGCTGTACTGGTTTCTGGATTCGGAAATCTGGGACCTTATCCTGCGATTTTTCAGCTGGCTGGTGCCTTCCGGAGGGGACAACATGCGCAATTTCGTAGCCATTGCAACGGCCATATCTGCGGGTGTGGTGACCTATTTTATGCTGTTGACCCTGTTGCTGGGCGGCGCTTTGCAATATTTTTCAGGCCGTGAGGTGACCGATGCAGCGCAATTGCGGGAGGGCATCGAGCGGATCGGCACGACCCGGCAGATTCGGGGGCTGGCGCGGGAGTGAGGTTTGAATCAGGATTTTGGGATGGAGAGGATTAGAAGGATTTTAGAGTGTTTTTGAGTTTTTTATTTTTTTGAAAATGAAGGTTTTTCAGATAGTCTTGGTTTTGTTGTGGGGGGTGAATACCCTCGTTTGGGCGCAGACGAGTCCGGCGGATGGGTCGTCGGAAGCGCCTCCGGTGGTCCTGCGACCGGTGAGCGAGGGCCGCTGGCGCGATGCGTCCGGCACGCTCGACTACAGCGACGACAAGTGGAAAGAACCGAAAAAAAGAAGCTCCGCTCCGGTATCCGGCCCGGCGCCTTCCGCCCGCGACTGGACCCTGAACACCGGCGCCTGGGGCTATGCCCTCCAGGTACTGGCGATCATCCTGGCCGTTGCCCTGATCGCTTTTGGCATTTATAAAATGCTGCAACAACCCCGCAACCGTGCCCTGGCCCGCGATGGGGTGGAAATTACGCTCGACAACCTGGAAGAATACCTGCACGAAACCGACCTCGACCGCTTCCTGCGCGCTGCCCTGGCCGAAAAGAACTATGCCCTCGCCCTGAGGTTGTATTATTTGCAGATCATCAAGGATTTATCCTCCAAGGGCGCCATCAATTGGGCTAAAGAAAAAACCAACCGCGACTACCTCCGCGAAATGCGCACGCACCCGATGGCTGAGCCTTTCCGCACGGCTACCCGTACTTTCGAACGTGTCTGGTACGGCAACCTCGACCTCAACGAAGCCACGTTCAAAAGCCTCGAACCGGATTTTAAAAGGTTCTTTTAACCGTTGCATCTTTACCTCCACATCCCTTTTTGCAAAAAGGCTTGCCACTATTGCAATTTTCATTTTTCAACCTCCTTGCGGCTGAAAGATGAACTCGTGCATCGGCGGCGGCACCCCCTCGCACCTCGGTACCGGCGATTTGGAACTGATTTTCGATAAGATAGCCCAGTTGTACCGCGTCGCTCCCGATGCGGAAATTACCCTCGAAGCCAACCCGGACGACCTTTCGGCCGAATACCTGGCCGGGCTGCGCCGCCGCACGCCGGTCAACCGGCTGAGCATCGGCATCCAGTCGTTCAGCGATGCGGACCTGCGCTGGATGAACCGCGCACATTCGGCAGAGCACGCCCTGGACTGCCTGCGCAACGCCCATGCCGCCGGTTTCGACAACCTCACCGTCGACCTGATTTACGGCGCTCCGACCACCAGCGACGAGCAATGGCGGGAGAATCTGCAAACGGTCATCGACCACGGCGTGCCGCACCTGTCCTGTTATTGCCTCACAGTAGAGGAAGGCACGGCCCTGGCGCATTTTGTGGCCAAAGGCAAAGCGCCCGCAGTAGACGAAGAGCGCGCCGCGCGGCACTTCGATGTGCTGGTCGCGATGAGCGAATCGGCTGGTTATGAGCACTATGAGATCTCGAATTTCGCCCGTCCGGGCTACTATTCCCGCCACAACACCAGCTACTGGCAAGGTGAATCCTACCTCGGTATCGGCCCTTCGGCGCATTCCTTCAACGGCGTTTCGCGGCAGTGGAATGTGGCGAACAATGCGCAGTACATCCGCGCCGTCGAAGGCGGTACGGTTCCTTTTGACATTGAACTCCTGAACCCGGCGCAGCGTTACAACGAACTGGTAATGACGGGTTTGCGCACCCAATGGGGAGTGCGGCAGGAGCAATTGGCCGCCTTGGGTCCTGACTTTTTGGGCTATTTTGAAAAAACGGCGCGTCCGTTTTTGGTCGGCGGCGCCCTGCTGTTCGAAGCGGGTGTTTACCGGCTCAGTGCAGAGGGCAAGTTTCTCGCCGACGGGATTGCGGCCAGTCTGTTTTGGGAGGAAAATAGCAAATAAGGTTCCGGGCATCTGGTGAATGGCGCCGATTTTTTAACTCAACAAATTATTGCCGGGTACAGATTTAACGTTTACAGGAGTTGGGAAAATCGGTGATTTTTTACCTTAGCGTCCTTATTTCAAAACAAAACGTCAATCTTATGTGGAACGAATTCAAAGGGTTTCTCCTGCGCGGCGATGTGCTGGCACTCGCTGTTGCCGTGATCATCGGCGGTGCTTTTCAAAAAATCATTGATTCGCTGGTGACGGACGTGATCACGCCCATCATTGGGATCATTGGTGGAAATCCGGATTTTTCCAGCATCGTCATCGGTGGAAAAGCGGACCCGGCAGATCCGAGCAAGATTATAGGCGGCGTCATGGTCGGCAATTTTCTCAATGCTGTGATCAGTTTCATCATCGTTGGTTTCGTGTTGTTTATGCTTGTAAAAGCCGCCGGCAAAAAGACCGAGGATATCAAATAATTTTCCCCACTTAAGCCAGGATTACCTGTCGCATGGGGCGTCCGCTGCAACGCGGGCGCCTTTTTTTATTTCTGCAAATGGGTCAGGCGGGTATTTTTGCCGCCAAATATTGACCCACTTTTCAATTCATTCTTACATGAAAAAGCTACTGTTTGCCTTGGTCCTGTTTTGGGGCGCGGCGCCTCTTTGGGCACAAACCAAGGCCGAACGCGACCTCGAATCGGCGGTGCGCACGTACAATACCATGCGTGATTTCACTGATGCGCTCAAGCCCGCCACCATCACGGACGCCGATATCGCCACCGTCTCAAAAAATGTCACCGACGGGCTGGCTTTGCTCGATCCCATCATCAAAAATGAAACCGGTAAGGTGGCCGAGGTCGCGCGGTATTTCCGCATGAATTTTCTGTACGAAAAGGGATTCCTCCTCGGAATGAAGGGCCGGCGGACTGAATCTTTTGATCTGCTGCGTACCCTCGATGCCGACATCAACGGCTTTGCAAGTAGCCGGTTTCCGCTGGAATACGGCTATGAAGGCCGCAATTATGTGATCAAATGGGAAAACTTTGCCCCCACACAGGGCGAATACAACGTGAGCATGGCCGAGTTTTTTTACAATAAAAAGGACTATTCCAACGCCCTGGCCTATGCCAACAAAGCCAATGAAAACGCCGCTTTTTTGAGTGATTTTCTCAAAACGCTCAACAATTACTGGATCATTCAGATCAAAACCGAACAAAAAACATACGACCGCATCGCGCTCGACGCCGCCCTGAATGCCCTCGACAACTTTCACGCCCTGGAAGTGGACGACCGTCAGGCTGCCGGCGAGGACCTCAAAAAAATCCTTGACATCGCGCCTGACCTGATCGACAATACCCTCATTGCACACCCCGAAATGCAGGCCAACGGCGAATCATACGCCCGCGCGGCCAGGGTGCTGCGCGCCGAAGGACGCGGCGAACAGTACCGTATCTTTGCCGGCAAAGCCATCCGTGCCGGCTATCGCGACCGCGAATTTTTGAACCAGACCCTCACGGATGCGGCCACTGCCAAAGACCGGAACCTCGGAAACCAAGCTGCCGAACGCCTCGCCGGCATGACGGCTGCCGACGACTGCGCGGGTCTGGCCAAACTCGCCAGCCAGTACGAGCTGCTGGGCGACCGCGCCAAAGCCGATGCATGGCGCTCAAAATCAACTGCTTGCGAACGCAAACAACGCAATGCACAGGCTCGCGCCAACCGGGACTTCGGCCTCTATCTCGGCGGTTACGTGTTTCCTTTGTTCCGCAGGGATTGGGGCGCCGTCGCAGGTATCATGACCCGAAAAGTGTACATCGAGGCCTCGTACCAACGCGAAAACGACAACCGCGACCGCCTGTACGACCTCCGGTTTCGCAACGTGGACAATACCGACGAGACCAAAGTATATTGGAACGGCTATTATGCCCACCTGGCCGTGAACGGCATTGGCAAGTCGAGCCGACGGGGCGCGCGGCCCTACACGGGTGTGCTTATGGGTTACAACGTGCGGGAATACGATCTGCTGGAGTCCGATGTGTACGACCGCGTGACCAATGTGTACCAGGGGCGCCAGAATTTCGAGCCGGTGGAGAAACGGTACATCCTGATGCTCAACGGCGGCATACACACCTACGGGCGTCTGCTGGCCGCCGATTTGTATTTCAGCGCCGGGGCTTCCTACAACACTTTCGACCGGGGCAATGACGCCTTTGGCGAGCGGGATAACTTCCTGTACGAGAACGTATTACTGGAAAACCGAAAAGACGACCGCGTGGCGTTTATGGCGCGAATCGGGCTCACGATCGGGTTGCAGTTTGGTTCGAATAATGGCCGCAGATAAGTAAAGGGTGGTTTTTTGAAATTTAATTTGTCAAAAATGCGGGTAAAGTGCTGAGTCTGGCATTTTACCCGCTTTTTTTATGAATGGGTCGCCCACTTAAAGTTGTCGCCCAAATTAAGTTTTAAAAATTCTTAACAATAAAGCCGGTTTCGGATAATAATTTGGAGCGCCAGGTGTTTTACCTTTGCCGCATCAACAAACGTTCGTTAAAAACCGGACTTAACAATTATGAAACTGCAACAACAACTCGAATCGCTGGACGCCCGCATCCTCGCCGGCGACATCCTCGGCGCTTTCGACGAATTCTTCGCCGACACCTGTATCACCCACAGCAACCCGCAGGACATCACGCAATCCAAAGCCCAAAAAGCCGAGGCACTGCGCTGGTTCTTCTCCAACATCGCCTCTTTCAACCGTATCGAACGCCTGGCCAGCCAGGTCGACGGCACGGAAACCCGTTCACAATTTGTGTTCGACTTCACCAACCGCCAGGGCCAGCCGCTGGTGTTCAATGAAGTGATCCGCCGCGTATGGCAAGACGGCAAAGTGGTCGAAGAGCAATACCTGCTGAATCAATCGCTTTCGACCAAGCCGGCCAAAGTCGCCGCTGAAACCAAGAAGGCTCCCGCAGCGCCGAAAAAATCCAGCTCCGACGCCGAAAAACCCACCAAAGCCACGGCTCAAAAAGCCGCCCCGGCCCCGAAAGCCGCCCCGGCTCCCAAAGCCACGGTGAAAAAAGCTGCGAAAACCGACGACCTGACCCTCATCGAAGGCATCGGTCCGAAAATCGCCGAACTGCTCGTGAAAGGCGGTATCGTCACTTTCGCTGACCTTGCCAAGGCAAAACCCGCTGCCATCCAGACCATTCTGGACGCTGCAGGCAAAAAATTCCAGATGCACGACCCGGCCACCTGGCCCAAACAGGCTGCTCTGGCCCGCGACGGCAAAACGACCGAACTGGAAAAACTGCAATCCGAACTCAAAGGCGGCCGCAAGTAATCCAACTGCCACAGACGACACATCGACACAAAATAACGCTGACCCGCCGGACGCAAGTCCGGCGGGTTTTTTAATGGGTGAATGAGTGAATGAGTGAATGAGTGAATGAGTGAATGAGTGAATGAGCGAATGGAGGGCGGTAGTGGCTTGATCTTTTATTATTTTGTGCAGGTCGGAAAAATTGCCGCCTGGGTATTCGATTTTTGCCCTGCCTTAGCTGAATCGCGTAAGCATTCACTCATTCACTCATTCGCTCATTCGCTCATTCACTCATTCATTATGCATCCGCACGAACGCGCCTTCCTGCTCATCCTCGACGGCTGGGGACTCGGTCAGAAACCCGAAGCCGACGCCATCCGCCAGGCCGATACACCCTTCATGGACAACCTGATGAGCTTGTACCCGCACAGCACGCTGACCACATTTGGCGAAGACGTGGGCTTGCCCGAAGGGCAAATGGGCAATTCAGAAGTGGGCCATCTCAATATCGGAGCCGGCCGCATCGTTTGGCAGGAACTGGCGCGCATCAACCGGGCCATCCGGGAGAAAGAACTGAACCGGAATCCAGTATTGCTCGCCGCACTCGATTACGCCAAAAAGCAGGGCAAAACCGTCCATTTTCTGGGCCTCGTATCCGACGGCGGAGTGCACTCCCACATCGAACACCTCAAAGCGCTCTGCGACATCGCAGTGGAACAGGGCTGTACCAACACTTGCGTGCACGCTTTCACCGACGGGCGCGACTGCGACCCTAAAAGCGGAGCGGGCTTCCTCGAAGATCTGCTGCAACACCTTCAAAACAAGCCGGTTAGAGTGGCTTCGGTCATTGGCCGCTATTACGCCATGGACCGCGACAAACGCTGGGAGCGCGTCAAACTGGCTTACGACCTGCTCGTGAATGGCCTGGGTCAGACCGTCGGCGACATCCCTGCCGCCATCCGCCAATCTTACGCGGAAGGCGTAACCGACGAATTTTTAAAACCCATGGTCGCTATCACGGAGGAGCACCCGCAACCCGCGACCATCCAGCCCGGCGACGTCGTCATTTGTTTCAATTTCCGCACCGACCGCCTGCGCCAACTGACCCAGGTGCTCACCCAGGAAGACATGCCCGACGCCGGTATGCACACCCTTCCGCTCCACTACGTGACCATGGCGCGGTACAGCGATCATTTCAAAAACATCGGGGTGATTTATGAAAAAGACGACGTGGTGATGACGCTGGGCGAAGTCATTTCGCTTCGTGGAAAAACGCAGGTCCGCATTGCCGAAACGGAAAAATATCCGCACGTGACCTTCTTTTTCTCAGGCGGCCGGGAAGATGCTTTTGAAGGCGAACGTCGATTGATGATCCCTTCACCGAAGGTGGCTACCTACGATTTGCAACCCGAAATGAGCGCTTTCGGAATCACCGAAGCGATCATGCAGGACATCCAGGACAATACCCCCGATTTCATTTGTCTGAACTTCGCCAACACGGATATGGTGGGCCACACCGGCGTATTCTCCGCCGCCATGAAAGCAGCAGAAACGGTGGATCAATGCGTAAGCCAGATCATCCCACGCGCTTTGGCGCACAATTACGCCTGTATCATCATCGCCGACCACGGCAACTCGGATTACATGATCAATGAGGACGGAACGCCCAACACGGCGCACACCAAGAACCCGGTGCCCTGCATCCTCGTCAGCAAAACCCTCGGCGATACCGTGCGGCTCCGCAACGGCCGCCTGGCCGACGTAGCACCCACCTTGCTGGACCTGCTGGGCATCCCGCAGCCCGAGGTAATGACCGGGAAAAGTTTGATAGAAGAAGTTTAATGTTGGACCGCCAAGGCGCGAAGACGCAAAGGGAATCGCGAATTTTTTGGCCTTTGCGGTTCAATTCAGTTCACTGTTTCACGAAAGCGCGCAGCAGCAATCGGCCGTTTATTTGCAGCCGAATGGCATAAATCCCCGAGGGCCAGGCAGCCGTGTCGATTTGCCATTGTTGCTCGCCGGCAGTGCCAGTTTGCTCTTGCAGGATCGAAACAATTTGCCCTAAACTGTTGACAACCAGCCCTGAAACACTTATGTCTTCATTTGGAAGGCTGCATTGAACCGTTACGAACTCCGTAGCCGGATTGGGGAAAACCTGCACTTGGGCTGCTTCCGCATTGGCCGTCAGGGTGCCCACGGCGGGTGTTCCGTCGCCGAATGCGCGGTGGTCGTAGGCTTCGAACACACCGCCGTTCATGATCAGCTGGTTCGGGTTGTCGTAATTGTACAGTTTGTAATAACCGTTGCCATAGCCGCAGCAAATTCCATCGCCGTAGGCATCCACGAAATGGAGCGAATAGCATCCGGGCCCGGGAAGGTTCAGGATTTCATTGATCACGGTATTGCTCGAATAAGCGCCCGGCGCCAGGGGCGGGCTGCCCGGGAATGCGCCCCCCCCATTGGGTCCGACTTCCGGGTTGCCGCCGTGGTCGAGCACCGCGCCGGAGTCGTCATGGAGTTCCCAATAGGTTTCCGAGCCGTATTGATCGGTCTTGATTTTCAGCAAAATTTGTTGGTCAGCGAATTGTGGCGCCACGAAGAATTCATTGCTGCGCAGGTTGTTGCTCGTGTCCTCATCCGCCGCCACTTGATTGACGGTGGTCAGCGTGGCCGTAAGTGTTCCCGGAACGTCGAGCGGGAGGCCGTCGAAGCTGAGCGGCACTTCGCCGTACACCGGCAGGTAGCCGGTCCAGGGCAGGGTCTGGACCAGGGAGTCGTTCCAACGCAGTTCCACACTGGCGCTGGTGAGCGGGTTTTCACCGAGGTTGATCAGGGAAAATGACGGCGCTACATCCAGAGAAGTGCAAATTTCATGCAAATCCGAGCCGGTAGAATATTCGTACAGGCCGGCATTGTTGGCTCCAAAAGCCACCGGGCAAGCCTGCGCTTTTCCCCAAAGGTCATCGGCGCCCAGTTGGTTCACCTCGTAGGTTTTTCTATTCGGACAAATGATAAAAATGGTTGGAAAATAGCTGATCTGAAAAGAGTCGGCGATGGCGGCGTTGTCGAAGATCGGGAAATTGGTACCCTGGACCCAGTTGCCCGGCGCGTAATAACTGCATCCGGGTTGACCGTAAAGGCAATCGACTTCCGTATTCGGATCGCCTTCGACGAAAAGCACCCGGAGCCGGTCGTCGCCTGCGGGGCCGTGAGCGGCGTAGAGGTCCTGCAAAGCATGCCCGTTGTGGTAGGACCAGCAGGGAGGGCACCAGGTAGCGGATATTTCAAGGACGACAATTTTATCGTCGGCCAGCAGGTCGTACAGGTGCCAGGATTGGCCGTTGATATCCTGTGCCGTGAAATCCGGGGCGATAGCGCCAGTGGGCAATTGGGCGGCAAGTCGCAGGGAAAGCGCCAAAAAAAGGATAAAGACCGGCCGTTTCTTCATGGTATGGTTTGAAAACGACCGCGCTTTGAAAGATAACCCTCAATACGGCCGCCGAACAAAATTAGAGCAGGAAATCCGCCCGTCACGGGTTTTCCGGGTGGAATATTACATGCCTTGCCAATCGTAGACATTTCCCCCAAGCAGGCTTCAGGCCGGATATTCTACAAAATTCCGTGGCGTTTCGAAGAGCCGAACCTGCAAATCGAACTTTTCGGGCACGTTTTTCCGCAAAATATTCCAGATCACCACGCAGATATTTTCGGCTGTCGGATTCAGGTGGCGGAATTCTTCAGTGTCCACATTCAGGTTTTTGTGATCGAAGCGGTGTTCGATTTGCTCGCGGATCAGATCGGCCAGCCAACCCAGGTCCACCACCATGCCGGTTTCGGGATCGATTTCGCCGGCGACGCGCACCTCGAGTTCGTAGTTGTGGCCATGGTAGTTGGGCAAATTGCACAGACCGAACACGGCGCGGTTTTTCTCTTCCGACCAGGACGGATTGTGCAACCGGTGTGCGGCATTGAAATGGGCGCGGCGAATGACGGCGGTCTTCATCAAGGAAATGAGTGAATGAGTGAATGAGTGAATGAGTGAATGAGTGAATGAGTGAATGAGTGAATGAGTGAATGAGTGAATGAGTGAATAACCTGGCCTGGTAAAAAAAGTTTGGTAAAGAAATATTGAATAGTTCATTCA
>JBGAJY010000140.1:0-15176 GCA_044224705.1 Saprospiraceae bacterium | reverse complement strand
TGCCACGATGAAACGGCCTGGGTGCCTTCGACATTTGACCACGATGCAGTGTATCCGTTTACAGGCGCGCACATCCCGATCGCCGACGATTGCAATGCCTGTCACCACGGGAATTACACCAATACCCCCAACACCTGCGCAGGGTGTCATACCCCCGATTACAACCAGTCCACTAATCCCAATCACATCGCGCTGTCTTTACCCACAGATTGTGCGATGTGCCATACCACCGACCCCGACTGGAACCCGGCTACTTTCCCGATCCACAATTCATACTGGCCCCTCAATGGTGCGCACGCCGCCATTGCCAACGATTGTGCGGCCTGTCACAACGGCAATTACAACAATACGCCCAATACCTGTTACGGCTGTCACCAGGCCGACTACAACTCTGCGAACGATCCGAACCACCAGTCGGCAGGGTTCCCGACCACCTGTGCCAGCTGCCATACGGAAACGGCCTGGGTACCTTCTACCTTTAATCATGACGGTCAATATTTCCCGATATACAGTGGCGCTCACGAGAATGCCTGGGATCAATGCACCGATTGCCACACCACACCTGGCAACTTCTCCGTATTCAGTTGTATCATTTGTCACAATAACCAATCGGAACTGGCGAATGAACACCAGGGCGTTTCTGGATACGCATATAACAGCAACGCGTGCTATTCCTGCCATCCCGATGGCAGTAATTAATCATCCGTTTCAAGTTTTAGTTTCAGTTCCATGAAACGCGCGCTTTTCATATTGTTTTTTGCAGGGTTTGCAACTGGCCTTTTAGGGCAGGAAACCAGCCTTGTGAAGGGAGTTGTCTCTTACGTGTCGTCACAGCATGTGTATGTGAAATTCGAATCGACCGAATACATCAAAACCGGCGACACCCTTTTTTCAAATATTACAGGAGCCATGGCGCCTGCCCTGGTGGTGAATAATAAATCATCCGTCTCCTGTGTATGTATCCGTATGACGGCCGGGCAGGCCGTAAAGGTGAACGACGAGTTTTTTGCCAGGGTGCTTATCCCCGCCAAAGAAGCAAAAGCAGAAAAAAAGAAACCTGCGATAGTTCCGGAACCCGTCCTTGAAGATTCAACTAAAATGGATAACACGGCCGCCATTGCCCAGCCGGAAAAAAAAGCTCCGCGGCAACAGATCAAGGGCCGGATTTCCGCAGCGTCGTACAGCAGTCTGTCGGGCCTGGGCGACAAACACAGGATGCAGTACGCTTTTACCCTCACGGGAAACAACATCGGCAACTCCCGGTTTTCGATCGATAATTATATCACTTTCCGGCATACCCTGGGTGAATGGGATGCTGTTAGGGCCAACCTGGCCAACGCATTAAAAGTGTATTCCTGTGCCGTAAAATACGATTTCAGCAATACGGCAAGTGTGACCCTGGGAAGAAAAATCAACCCTAAAATTGCGAGCATGGGGGCTGTGGACGGGATACAATTTGAAAAGAGCATTAAGCACTTTCTCTTTGGCGCCCTCGCCGGATCGAGACCCGATTACACCGATTACAGCGTCGACCCCAATCTTTTCCAATATGGAGGCTACATTGGGCATGTATCCGGTAAAACGCAGAAATACCAACAAAGCACCTTCGCTTTTATTGAACAGCGGAATCAGGCGAAGATCGACCGGCGTTTCATCTATTTTCAGCACAGCAACGACCTGCTGAAAAACCTGAACATGTTCGGGTCATTTGAAATGGACCTTTATAAAAACATCGATAACCAGGCTCAAAACACCCTTAGTCTGACCAATCTGTATTTGTCCCTGCGCTATAAAGTAACCAAAAACCTGAGCGTTTCCGGCTCGTACGATAACAGGAAAAATATCATTTACTACGAATCCTACAAAAGTTTTATCGACCGGCTCATCGAAGATGAAACCCGCCAGGGCTTCCGGCTTTCTGCCAATATCAGATTGTTCAAAACCATTAGCTGGGGTGCAAATACCAGTTGGAGGTTCCAGAAAAACAGTTTGAATGACTCCAAAAACCTCAACAGTTATATCACATTTTCCAGATTACCCTGGCTGAATGCGTCCGCAACGGTCTCCGCAAATCTTCTTAAAACCAATTACCTCGACAGTAAAATGTTCGGTATCAGGCTCTCAAGGGAAATCGTGCCACGAAAACTGAACGGCGAACTGAACTACCGGTATGTGGACTACCGGTACAAAACCAGCGAGTACGAGATACAACAACATGTCGCAGGTGGAGATTTATCCTGGAGGATTTCCAAAAAACTGTCCTTTTTCATTTACTACGAAGGAACATTCCAGGATCAACACAAAGTTTACCAAAGGGTAAATACCAAGTTGATCTACCGGTTTTAATTTTAAAAAAATTGAATATTCCAAAATGAGATACCTGACCCTTTCCATCGTGATCCTGTTCTGCCTGATGATTGCAGCCTGCGATTCGCGCCCCAAAGTGATTGAGAGCGAGCCGACGGTGAGCGACAACACTTCCGTTATGGACAACGCCACCGCTGGACTGAGCGCTGATGCACAGGAACACAAAGTCGTGGTAAAAGAAGCGCTGAATACGCAGCGATATACCTACCTGAACGTGACCGAAGATGCCAACAACTTCTGGATCGCCATTCCAAAGAAAGACGTGAAAGTGGGCGGCACCTACTACTACAAGGGTGGTTTGCTGAAACGCAATTTCCAGAGCCAGGAATTCAACCGGGTTTTTGAAACGGTGTACCTGGTTTCCGACGTAAGCGACCAGCCGTTGAACGCCTCGGGCTCAGCCATTGATGAAGCCTTGTCTCCATCGCAGGGCGCGCCGTCCAGCGTTCCGGGCCCGACCAGCGTGGTGCCCGCCAAGGGCGCTATCACTATTGCTGAACTGACCGGGCACCTCGGCAAATACGAAGGCAAACTGGTCAAAATTACCGGCAAATGCGTCAAGGTCAATCCAATGATCATGGGCCGCAACTGGGTGCACCTGCAGGATGGCACCGCCAATAATTACGACCTGACCATCACGACCGGCGAGAATATTGACCTCGGAAGCGTGGTTACGCTGGAAGGTACCATCGCCTTGAAAAAAGACTTCGGCGCAGGGTACAAATACGATGTGATCATGGAAGGGGCTGTGGTGAAATAGCCCTGGATTTGGGCTGCGGACCTTATCCACCATAGAAATTTGCAGCTCCGGATATTTCGGAAATTGGTTTCTTCGCGCCGAAACCTCCGACCCTCCAGCAACACTTTTCGGCACGTTCGGATGGGGTAGGTGGAATCAACTACCCTTCATCCTCATGGCGCCATGTAGGTCTTAGCCATTATCAATTTTGCAGCGGCAGTACAAGGCCTTTTCCTCGCCTATCTGCTGATCAATAAAAAGTCGGACTCCACGGAGCACAAAATTCTGGCTTTGCTGGTGCTGTCCATGTCGCTGGCCATGCTCGGCGCCGTGCTCGGGCTGTCCGGATATTACCGGGAGTTGCCGCACCTGGTCCGGGTCGGCGATCCGCTGGTGCTGCTCTTCGGTCCGCTGCTGTATTTCTACGTTCACGTATTGACGAAAGGCGGGCTGCCGCGCCGGTACGGGTTGCATTTGTTGCCTTTCGGCGCTTACTTCCTTTCGCTTCTGCCGTTTTATGCCATGAGCGGGGCCGAGAAAATTGCCTTTGTGGACAAGGTATTTCTGGACCAGCAGAATAACGCGCAAGTGGTTGTTATTCAACTGATCAGGGTCGTCCATGTGCTCACGTACGTGGTCGTTTCCTTTCTGCTGCTCCGGAAATTCGAACGGTTTTTGAAAGACAACTACTCGGATATTCATCAGATGAACCTCGACAAGGCAGCGATTTTGCTCAAGTGGTTCATGGCTTTTTCGGGGTTCCGGCTTTGCATGTACGTGGTTGGTTTTTTTGTTCACCTGAACTTTGTCGTCACCAACAACATCATCAGTCTGATGACCAGCGTGGTCATTTATGCCCTCGCATATTCGGCATGGAACCGGAATGTCAACGTGCATTTGCCGCCTGAGGTAGTCCCTGCACCTGCCGGAAAAGCCCCTGCTCCCGCCGGAGATGCTGCTGATGAAAGGTCGCGCAGCACGTATTATTTGTCCGATGAACAATGTGAAACCCTGGGCAAAAAACTCGAAGCGCTTTTTCAAAAGGAAAAATTATACCTCGAACCGGATCTCTCCCTGGCTCAGCTGAGTGAAAAACTGGGCGTCCCGGCCTACCAGACTTCCGAGCTCATCAACCGGAAATTCAAGGAGCCTTTCTTTGATTTTATTAACCGAAAACGGATCGAGGAAGTCAAAAAACGCCTGAGTGACGCCGCCTTTTCGCATTATTCCATCCTTGGCATCGCCATGGATTGCGGGTTCAATACCAAGTCGTCCTTCAATTCGGCGTTCAAAAAATTCACCGGCAGCACGCCCTCCGAGTTCCGCCGCCAGTAACCTTTTCCACGTTCGACTTTGCAAAACCGGACGTCCGCTTTGGGCCAAAGCGGACGATGGCCGCCGTATGCCCCTGCACCTTTGCCCCATCAAAAATTTTAAAAATCAAAAAAAATGAAACAACTGATTCTGCTCTTCGCCCTCATTGGCAGCCAGGCCATGGCTCAAACGGATGCTCTCGCGATCAAAAAAACCTGGGAAATCGAAGTGGACCCGCTGGCCTACCTGCTCAACGGCTACTCCGTACACGGCGTGTACAACCACGACCACCTGCGCTTCGACCTCGGCGTGTTCGGCATAGAACAGCCCGCGAGCCTGACCGGTAAAAAAGACTTCAAAGTGATGACCCGCGGCTACGGGTTGAAGGTCAACTACCTGATCAAAAGGGTCAACGGCGCCTATGCAGGCATCGATTTCGGCTATGCGGCCAACGAGGTGACGGCCAGGGAAACCGCCGAAAAGGACACCGGTCACAACCTTAGTGCAGGCGCCCACCTCGGCTACCGCTTCTTTCTTTTCCCCCGGCAAAAAAATATGCTGAACGGTTTTTACCTGACCCCCTGGGCCGGCATCAGCTACAACCACGTGTACGACAAGGTCCGGCTCAATAACTACGAAGAAGGCAACCTGGGCTTTTTCGCGACCTTTCACCTGGGCTACCGGTTCTGAAATTTTTCACTGGACACAACTTTAACTTGAAATATTCGGGCAATGAAAACAATGATTCAACTGGAAGAACTCGCAAAACTGGCGGCTTCCTATCTCCTCACTTTCGAACTGGGCTTCCACTGGTGGAGCTTCTGGGTGTGGCTGCTTGCCCCCGATATCAGTATCCTGGCTTATGCCGTCAACACCCGCGTCGGGGCAGTGGTGTACAACCTTTTCCACCACCAGGGCCTGGCCCTTGGGGTTGCCCTGGCCGGTTTGCTGACACAAAACACCGCGCTGCAATTCGCGGGCCTGGTCTTGTTCGGGCACAGTTCGCTCGACCGGATTTTGGGCTACGGACTGAAATTCGGCGACGATTTTAAACACACCCACCTGGGTTGGATCGGGAAAGGCGGCCAGGAGAAATCCTGAATTTGATACCGGGGCTATCTGTAATTTTCACAGATAGCCCCTGGCTTTCAACGGTTTATAATGACTTTAAAAGTCTTGCTGTTCTTGCCGTCCGTTGCCGTCAGAAAGTATGTTCCGTTGTACAGGCTCTCCGTCTCAAAATGTCCGAGCGTGCTGCCCTGCTCGAGATCAGTCTCCCGAACTACCTGCCCTTCTGCATTGATCAGTTGCAGGTGCAGGGTGTTTTGCAGCAGGGTCTGGGACTGGATGAGAATCAGCTCGGCCGCCGGGTTGGGGAAAATTTTGAGTTTCAAACCGTCCAGTGCGTCCGTGGCGGCGCTGGCTTGCGGGCCGTTGTAAGTAGTGGTGGTCTCATTCACCGTAGCGACTTTTGTGACGTTTTTCACCTCGGGTAAAGTTGGGTTCACTGCGCGGTAGATATGCTGAATTCCAGTTTTCATCCACTGTTGCAAACTAGCAGTACGTGCCGTTGGGGTACTCGGGCGTCACGCAAAAGCGCCCGTTGTGCTCGTCCAGGTAGTCGGGTGTGGCAGGCGAAGTGTTGTACTGCGTCTTCGCGGCAACCCAGCGGGTACGCAGTGTTACCTGCTGGCTTGCCTATCATCCCAATATATGCGCACGGTGATATCGCGCAGGGAATAGCTGGATTTCATGCGGGTAATGCCGCCCGTCCCGTCCGCGTTTTTATACCCGTAGGCGCCGTAAATGGGGAAGCCATCGTAAGCAAAACCCAGCAGGGGCGAATGCGTCGCGGAGTCGATAACGTACAGTGCATCAGAGAGATACAGGTCGCAGATATTGGAAATTACCGTCAGGTCGAGGTGGAAAGCGCTGGGGTTCTGGTGGTGGTGGTAATTACCCATGGCCGGGTGCCCTTTGGCGCAGTCGAAGCCCGTGCGTTCGGCCACGACGGCGTCGCGGTTCCACACGCCGTTGCCCATGCCGCCCATGGGGCCGCCCTGGTTGGAGCCGGTGTTGATGTTGTACGACACGCCGTCGCGGTAGTCGAACAGCGAAACGCCGTTGATGAACACCCCGATGGTGCCGCCGGTAGTGTTGGAGGGCGTGCCCGTGTTCGGAACGGGGTTGAGCGGGATTTTATAAATGTTGTTCTGGTTGGTTCCCTGCGAGGGGTTGCCGTCGAGGTAAGGCCCGATGACGTACGAGGGGATGCCACTGCAGGTCACGTATACCCAGTTTTGAGAATATTCTACTTTTTGCACATTGGCGGGGTAGTTGTCATTGATCGGCGTGGAATTGCCGGCTACGTAGTGACGGCCTTTCAAACCCGTCGTGTTGCGCAGCCAGGATGTGATAGCGGGGTGTGATTGGGAAAATACAGGGCACGCGAGGCATACCAGCGCCAGGGCGGGAAAGAATCTTTTCATGTTCGAGTGGTTGTTGAATTGTGGTCATAGACGACCTCTGCCGGCCAATCCTTCGGTGGTTGGGGAAATTATTCCCGTGGAAAGCCGAACCGTGGATCGAATAAAAAATCCCGGTCGGTCAGGGTAAGTAAAAAAGCCACCAGGTCGATTTTTTCCTCGTGACGGAGCACGATAGGCGTTTGCAGCTGGGGGGCGAGGGTGGGGCCGTTTTGAATGCCTCCGGTGTAATGGTTCACCACGTCGAGCAGTTTTCGGAAGCGCCCGTCGTGCATGTACGGGTAGGTAAATTGAACGTTTCGCAGCGTTGGCACCTTGAATTTCAACGAATCCGCAGGGTTTTGGGTGATTTTCATGCGGCCAATGTCTCGCAAGGCTGTGTCCATCGGCAATCCGTTGTTGGCAAAACCGCCGTCGGTGAACAGGGGTTCGGTGTGGCAGGCCGCGCAGTTTTTTCTGAAAATCAGCAGGCCGTTCAGTTCCTGCGGGGTCAGGGCGCCGTCGGGTTCCTGGCGCATATATTTGTCGTAGCGCGAGTTGTATGAATTCAGCGTCAGCACGAATTGCGACAGGGCAAGCAGCGTGCGTTGCCCGGTGGCGAGGCTGTCGCCAAAAGCGGCCTGGAACAGCCCACGGTATTTGGCCGATTCGTTCAGTTTGCGGACGACGTGTTCCATCGTTTCTCCCATTTCGTCCGGACTGGTGATCGGGCTCAGGGGCTGCATATCGAGGTGATTGACGCCGCCGTCCCACATAAAATGCCTGCTCCAGGCCATGTTCATGATCGCAGGCGCATTTCTCCGGCCCATTCTTCCGGCGATTCCGTGGCTCAGTTGATGGTCGACGTGTGCAAAGCCCGTCGCCTGCAAATGGCAGCCGGCGCAGGAAATGGTCGTATCGCGCGACAGCAGCGGATCGTAAAACAGTTGCCGCCCCAGTTGAATACCCGCCGGCGTAGGCGGGTTTTGGGAAAAATCATACACGGGTTCCGGCCAGCCTTCGGGCACCGCAAAGTGCAGCGCCCTGTGGGTGCCGGTGAAGGCCGGCAGGAAGAAAAGAAGGCCGGCCATGCCAGGCAGTAACAGTTTTATTGATAAATGCATCTATTGCAAACTGAAAACATCCGTGAAACAATCGGCCAATTCGGCGGCCAGCTTCGAAGGCATCATCACTTCATTGGTCGTTCGGAGGGGGATTTGGCGGAAAAAACGGGCCAGATCGGCATTGACCTCCAAACTTTCAGCAGCGTTTTCCCTGATTTTTACCTGATGAAGCGGCAAAACGACGCTTCGAAGGGTAGGGCAGGGCGGCATGTAGCCGCCAAGATGAAAGCCGAAAGCATGGTGCAGGGTAGGGCAGGCCTTGCTCCGGCCTTCCAGTTTGACGTTGATATAGCCACTGTTCCAGGCCCAGTACATGCCCAGCGTGGGGTCCAGGTCGCCGCCCATGGCGCCAGACACATTGGTGAGACTGTCGATGCCGATGTTGAAACGGATTGACCGGTATTTTCCCACGGGCACATTTTTCAAAACGATGGTCAGGGAACTGCTGTCCTCCGCGTCGATCAGGTGGTAGCTGTTGTTTTCTTCGTAGTTCAGCCCCGCGCCCTCAAGACGGATCGATGAAATGTAACACCTGAACAAATCGATGTAGAGACTGTCGCTGCCCGAACCGGGGTACAGCTGATTGCGCAGCACCAGCGGTTGACCGGCATATTGCGGTGCAATGGTGATCTCACACGATCCGATGCGGTGGTCCGCGGCGCCGGACCACGCGGCTGATCCAAGCGCAGCGATGCTATACGATAAGACGATGCATTTCCAGGTCATTTCCATCCTTATTTCCTCCCCGGCCCTGGGCGTCCTCCCTGCGGCAAAATCACTTGCATCAGTTCGGGCAGCAAGGCCTCGAAGTCCTTTTTCTGCTCCGGCGTGCAGAGCGCTTTAAGGTCCGTAAAGTGCTGAAAGGTCACGGTTGCCCGGTTTTTCTGGATGTTCTGGACCAGGGCCAGCAGAGAATCCTGTTGTTCGGGAGTCGCCGTATCGTTTTTGAGCAGGGCGAAATAGTTGCCCATGGCATCGCGGTGAGCGCGGTCGAAGGCTTGCATCTGCTCGTGGTGTGCCGTTTTTAGCCGTTCGAATTGAGTTTTTTGCTCCGCGTTCAGGTGCAGTCGCTCGATAATGTGCCGGTCCAGCGGCCCCGGCCCGCCGCCCTCCGGATGTGGCGGACGGCGAAAAAACAGGAAGCCCAAAATGCCGAAATTCAGCAGCAGCAGCGCCACTACCGCGATCGTTAGCAAGGATTCTCTTTTCATGTGTTGCATTAATAAAGGTCAAAATTGGTATTGTCCAGCTGGTATGCAGAGGGCGTTGAAGCTTCCTGGCGGCTCTGGCTGAAAGCCCAGGCATTGGCCGTGACCAGCAAGGCCAGGCAAGCGGCGGCAAGGGCCAGGTAGCCGGGACGCACGACGTGCATGGGTGGGGCAAGGACAGTTTTTGCACGGATTTTGTCGTACAGCAAAGGGCCCGGTTCGGCCCGCCGCGCCCCTTCGAGGCTGCGCAGGACTTCATCTTTCCATTGTTCTTTTTCCATAAAATGGCTGTTGCGTTTTTTACCGCCAAGGCGCAAAGACGCAGAGAAATTTGAAGGCTATGCGTCTTCGCGCCATAGCGGTAAACCTTAGACGAGGTTCTTGCTTAAATCCTTCGGTCGGGGAAAAAATCATCCAGCCGTTGCCGCAAATTCGCTTTGGCGCGCTGCAAAAGCGACTCCACGGCTTTGAGCGAGAGGCCCATGACCTCCGCCACTTCCTGTCGCGGCAATTCTTCCATAAAGCTCAGGATGAAAGCCGTTTTTTGCTGTTCGGGCAGCGACTGGATCGCGTGGAACAGGATGCGCGCATTCTCCTTGTTTTCCAGCACGACGCCCGGGTGATCGAATTGTGGCAGCTCCAGTCTCGGCACAAGGCTGTCGCTGCCGAATAAACTCACCATGAATCCAAAGCGCTTTTGCCGTTTTCGGTATTTCAGCCGGTCGAGCGAGAGGTTCACCGTGATGCGGTAAATCCAGGTACTGACGGATGATTTGCCCTCAAACTGCGCGGCCGAATGATAAATTTTGACAAATACGTCCTGCGTCAGCTCCTCGGCTTCGGCTGCGTTTTGCAAATAGCCGAGGGTCGTGTTGAATACCCTGGCCTTGAACAGTTGATAGAGCTCGGCGAGCGCAGGTTCGCTTCCCCGGCCAATTTCGCCGAGCAGCTCCTCGTGTGTTCCGGTAAACTTCATTGCTGCAGATCGAGTGTTGTGCCTTATTTTTTCAGTGGCTGTTTATCAGCGCACGGCTCATGAGTTTAGAGAAGATAACCGCTCTTTAAACATTTGATCGTTTTCAGTTCCCTCGCTTCGCTCGAAATTTCCAATGCCCTCGCGGAATTTCGAGCGAAGCGAGAAATCTGATACAACAAGTTGATTGTTAAACATCTGTCATCCCGAGCGAAGCGAGGGAACTGAAATTACTCAAAATGACTATCCGCATATTGTACCCCAAACTTTGCGCTTCAAGATCAATGACACAGCCGCATAGCGGCGACATTTTGGTAGCCCATAGGTGCATTTTTGAAAATAAAAACCGCGTAGCGGTGACATTATGGAAGGTGATTAAAATGCCACCGCTACGCGGTTTTCAACCAGCGCAATTCGACTGCAACATCTACCAAAGTGTCGCCGCTATGCGGCTGTGTCATTGATTATTGAAGCGCAAAGTGATGCAAACGGGTCATCCCCTGGCAGTAAATGTACCACCGCAGCCGGTGCAAACTGCACAATCCGCCTTTTCATCTCCACAATCGCCGGGATGGTCGCCTTCTTAAAATGAAGGAAATACAGGCCGCTACCTTTACCAAAAATTCTGAAAAAATGCCTGTCCAATCAATTTCTGACCCAATGAAAAATCTGCTGTGCCTGCTTTTATTCGCCTTTTCCCTCCCGCTTTTTGCGCAAAAGCCTAACGTTTCCATGCCCGCCACTGGGCGCCTCTACGGCAAAGTGATCGACGCGGCCACCAATGACCCTGTTGCCTACGCTTCGGTGACGGTTTTGTACACCTTGCCCAATGGACAGGATAGCCTGGTCACGGGCGCGCTGACCCTCGAAAACGGCGATTTCAACTTTACCGGGTTGCCAATGGGGGCGTATAACGTCAAGGCGAGTTTTATGGGCAATAAAGACGTTGTAAAGCGGGCGAGGCTGACTGCCCCTGGCAATTCCGAGCAGGATTTGGGCAATTTGGGCATGACGCCGGAAACAACCCTCCTGAAAGCCGCCGAGGTCACAGCGGAAAAATCATCGACGACGCTCAGCCTCGAAAAACGGGTATTCAACGTGGATAAAAACATCACAGCAGCCGGCGGAACGGCCGAAGACGTGCTGAAAAACGTACCCTCGGTCACCGTAGACATGGACGGCAATGCCAAACTGCGCGACAAAAGCGCTACGATTTATGTGGACGGAAAACCGAGTCTCATGTCCTTGAATCAAATCCCGGCCGACCAGATCGAAGCCGTCGAGGTGATCTCCAACCCCTCCGCCAAATACGAAGCAGCCACGATGGGCGGCATCTTGAACATCGTTTTAAAGAAAAACCACCAGTCCGGTTATAATGGCGTATTGAGTTTGGGCGTAGGTACGCAGAACCGCTACAATGGAATGCTCAACCTGAATGCCACGCAGGGACGCTGGTCGGCCTCCGGTTTTTACAGCATCAATTCATCCAATGCTCCCACCAGCGCCTATGTCTATCGGACCAGCCTCAACCCTCAGGGCGATATAACCGGTTTTTTCAATCAAAATTCTGAAGTCACGTTCCAAAATACCTTTCAGACCGGCCGGCTCAACCTCGATTACCAGCTCGACAACCGCAATACCTTGTCGCTCGCCGGTACGGTTTCGGGCGGCACATTCAAGATTCCCGTCCTTCAGAATTATGAATATTTGACTGCCGGCGGAGAGGCAACCAGTTACGGCGTCCGCCAAACCTTGTCTCAAAACCAGTTTAACCGAAACAGCATCGAGGCGCAATGGAAGAAATCCTATCCGACGAAGGGCAAATTGCTGACGGTATTGGCCAACTACGCCTGGGATAACTCCTCCAACAAGGGCTTTTGGAACACCACGGGCTTCGACAACGCAGGTGCGATGCTCACCGGTTACCCTGAACTGGTCGACATCGAGGGCGCCAATTCGAGCGGGCAGATGGTTTTTCAGGTGGATTACGTACTGCCCATCAACGACTCCACGAAGTTGGAAACGGGGGGCCGGAGTTTCTGGAGCGCCCGCGGACAGGAATACTATTTTGACGAATTCGATTACGCCGAAAACGATTACGTGCAGAACAACCAGTTCTCCCAAAACCTCGACCTCACGGAAAGCATCAATGCGGCCTACGTGACCTTTTCGGGGCAGTGGAAACACCGGATCAGCTACCAGGCGGGTCTGCGTTTTGAGCAGTCGGGGCTTACCGGCAGGTCCCAGCTGGCCACGACGCCCGATTTTGGGTACCAATTCCCCGGCTGGACGGGCAAAGACGTGTTGAATTCCTTGTTTCCCGCCTTGTATCTGACGAAAAAACTGGATGAACACACGGACCTGGGGCTCAATTTCAGCCGGAAAATCCAGCGCCCGAATTTCCGACAGATCATGCCCGGCATCCAGGGCAACGATAAGCAGAACATTCAAATGGGCAACCCCAATCTCGAACCCGAATTCATCAACCTGGCCGAATTGAATTTCAACAAAATATTCGGTGCGGGCAACTGGCTGGCCAGTTTGTACCTGAGCAATGAAACCAATACGCTAAAACCCTTGATCCGGCCTTCCGCCGCCGATTCCACGGTGCTCATAACCACTTTTGTGAACGGACAGAACGAGTTGACCTACGGCCTCGACAACACGCTGAAATGGCAATTCGGCAAAAATGTCGACGTGATGCTCAGCGCAAACGTGTTCCGGTACAACGTCACCGTGGATACTTTTACCAACAGCGGCTGGGCGGCCAACGGGAAAGCCAGCCTGAACTGGCGCCTGCCTGAACACTTTTCCTTACAAATCAACGGCGCTTACGAAGGCAACCGCCCCATCCCGCAAGGCAAGCGCCAGGGCATCGCCTACATGGATTTTGCGGTCAAAAAGTCATTTTTCAACAACGCGGCCAGCGTGACCTTCTCCGTCAACGACGTGTTCAACACCCGCAAGGACATCACGATTTTTTCGCAACCCGCTTATTATCAGGAGACCATGCGCCGCCGCGACGCCAGATTCTATAAATTGTCGGTCCAAATTCCATTCGGCAAGGCCGATGCCTCGCTGGCCAAAAAATCGATCAAAAAACAAGTGGAAGAGCAGCCTGATTTTGGCAATTAGGGTGTGTCTGAAAAATGCTCGGGCCGCGTAGACCTCGGAGGTTGGCGGCATTGTAGTAATAGACCATTTTTCCTAATCTTTTTGCCGCCAAGCTCCGAGGTCTGCTCCTCACGACCTGAAGCAGATTTTTCAGACACACCCTAAACTAGAACAGCGATGGGCTTGCAAATTTCGGATACGTTCAAAAAGGTCTTGTTCCATGCCGGACTGTGGAGCATCTGGCTCTATTTATCCGTGTCCAGCGCCGAACCCGATCAGGTGTACAACAAGACCGTGCTCATCGGTTCGCTCATTCTCCTGACGCATATCCCCTTGTTTGTTTTGAACACGGAGTGGCTGATTCCCAAAGTGTTGCATAAAAAAGGGCTTGCGTTTTACTTGGGCGCCCTGGCGGTACTGCTGTTGGGGTTCACGTTTTTGCACGGCATCGTTTTAGGCGCTGTCAATGATTTTCTGGGCGCTCCCGCCGTCAGGGGCGGCCGGACGATGAAAGGATTTATCCCGCTGGTACTGGTCGCCGCCATCAGCACGGGATATGGTTTGCTGAATTACATCGTGCGGCAGGAAAAACAGCGCGAAGCGCAGCAAAAGGAACGCCTGGAATCGGAACTGTCCTTTCTGCGCTTTCAGATCAGCCCGCATTTCCTTTTTAATGTGCTCAACAGCATCGTTTACCTGATCCGTTCCAAATCGGATCTGGCGGAGCCTGTCACCTTGCGGCTTTCCGAACTCATGCGCTACATTCTGTACGAATCGGAAAGCGCCCAGATCCTGCTGGAAAAGGAAATTTCCTATCTGGAAAACTATATCGAACTTCAAAAACTGCGGTTTGGCGACGACGTGCAAATCAGTTTTCAAACCGAAGGCGATGTTGCCGAACAACATATCGAGCCGATGCTGCTGATCCCTTTTGTTGAAAATGCGTTCAAACACGGGGTCGGTATGGCTGCTGACCCCAGTGTTTCCATCCATTTAACCGTCGACGGCAATGCCCTCCATTTATCGGTGAAAAACAAAATCGCACCGGAAACGGCGGCCGGAAAGGACAATGTTTCGGGCATCGGTTTGAAAAATGTCCGCCGGCGACTGGAATTGCTTTACCCTTCCATGCACGAGCTAAGGATCAAAACCGACGCCGACTGGTTCGCCGTTGATCTTCAACTAACGCTGAGTAGAGCCATGATGAAGCTGAACTGTATTTTGGTCGACGATGAAAGCCTGGCCCGGAAGATGCTGGAAGAGAACATCCGGCAGTTGCCCTTTCTGGAACTGGTAGGCGTGTGTAAAAATCCCTTCGAGGCCATGCAGGTACTTCAGGAAAAGCCGGTTGATCTGATGTTCCTCGATATACAGATGCCGGGCATGCTCGGCACGCAGTTTTTGCAAAGCCTTCCCGAAAAGCCCATGGTCATCTTCGTGACAGCTTATCACAATTACGCCTTGCAAGGCTACGACCTGGAAGTCATCGACTATCTGCTGAAGCCCGTCAGCATGGAGCGCTTTTCAAAAGCCGCCATGAAGGCCCTGAAAGAAAAGCAAAAACAGCTGGCGCTCAACGCTCCGCCGCCGGCAGCCGGGCACCAAAAGCCGCAGGAAGAGGCCTTTTTTGTCAACGTGGAGTATTCCCTCGTCAAGGTGAGCATCCCGGATATTACCCACGTGGAGAGCATGAAGGATTACGTGAAAATATACCTGTCGGGCGTAAAAAAGCCGCTGATCACTAAAAGCACCCTGAAAGGCATAGCGGAAAAACTGCCGGAACAGCAATTTCTGCGGGTGCACAAGTCGTTCCTCGTCAACCTGGACAAGATCGAATCCATCCGCAGCCAAACCATTTTTATCGGCGAGCAT
>JBGAJY010000139.1:0-14887 GCA_044224705.1 Saprospiraceae bacterium | reverse complement strand
CCTGAATGTCTGGATGAAAGAGTCGGGCAAGGGCAGCTCCAACTATGCCATGACTACATTTAACCTGGCGAACTATTACGTCGATTTAGGCAATTATGAAATTGCCGAAAATTTATACCTCGAAGCCAAAACCATCTGGGAAAAGACCTTGGGAAAGAGAAATCCTAATTACGCCTCAACCCTCGGAAATTTAGCCCACTTATATTACCAAATGGGCGATTATGCAAGGGCCGAACCTTTATACCTTGACGCCAAGACTGCCTGGGCTGCTATACAGGGAAAGAAAAATGCCAATTATGCTACAGTACTGACCAACCTGGCGACACTGTATTATGCCATGGGCCAGTACGAAAAAGCCGAACCGCTCTACCTGGAAGCCAATGCCATTTATGAAAAAACGTCGGGAAAACAACATCCTGACTATGCCTCCAACTTGACCAACCTGGCGATGTTGTATTTTGCCATGGGGCAATTGGATAAAGCGGAACCGCTTTATCTCGAATCCAAATCCATACTGGAAAAATCCCTTGGGAAGGAACATCCCGACTATCTCGGCAATTTAAACAACCTGGCGGCCTTGTATGCAGAAATGCAGAATTACCCGGAAGCCGAATCACTCTACCTGGAATCCATAGCGGTCTTGGCAAAAAAGGTGGGAAAAGAACATCCTGTTTATGCCCTGAGTATACTCAACCTTGGGGTTTTATATTATCATATGGGACAGTATGAAAAAGCGGAACCTCTTTTCCTCGAAGCGAAATCCATCCGGGAAAAAACCTTGGGAAAAGAGCACCCCGACTATGCCGCGAGCGTGAGCAACCTGGCGATTGTTTACGAAAGCATGGGCCATTATGAGAAAGTCGAACCGCTTCTGTTCGAGCTGTCCATCGTCAACCAAACCCTCATGCGAAAAGCCTTGCAACACCTTTCGGAGCGAGAACAAAGCATTTACATTTCCAAATTTTCAGATAGCCAAAACCTGACCCTTTCCTTTCTCCAACTCACAGGTAATCAAAATCTGGCCCCTGTTTGTTACGATAACGCCCTTTTTTATAAGGGTTTCCTCCTCCAATCTGTCGATCGTATAAATCGCCTGGCCTATACGGATTCCCTATTCACTGATAAATTCAATCGCCTGAAAGGTTATCGCCGCCGCCTAAGCATCCAGTATGCCAAGCCAACTGCCGAACGGGACAGTATGACCCTCGCCGAACTGGAAGAAAAGGCTAACGCTATTGAAAAAGACCTCACTTTAACTGTGGCCGGCTATGGCGAAGCCCTGCGGCAGGTGCATTGGAAGGACGTACAGGAACAACTCAAACCCAGCGAAGCAGCTATAGAATTTATCCACTACGCTTACTCCGACCCCGAATCGTATCTCACCGACAGTACGATGTACGCCGCCCTTCTCCTCCTCCCCGGCGCCACTTCCCCTTATTTCCTGCCGCTCTTCGAGGAACGACAACTCGCCCCCTTGCTGCCCAAATCCAACCAAAGCGATTCGATCCTCATCCAGATTGAGACCTTGTACGGTAACGGCGAGTTGGCCCACTTGCTTTGGCAACCCCTCGAACCCTGGCTGCGCGATGTAAAAACGGTTTATTATTCCCCATCGGGGCTACTGCACCGCATCAATCCCGCTGCTCTGTTGAACGAATCGGGTAACTGTATCTCGCAAGGCCGTCAATGGGTGCGCTTGGAAAACACCCGCGAATTGGCCATAGGCACCCGTTTGGCCGACCACTCTTTCGCCCGACCTGACCAAAATCAGCATGATCCGAACGGACGTCAAGTGTCGGCCGCGGTATACGGCGGCATCACCTATGATATGGACAGTCTCGCATTCACTGCTGCCAATCCTCGTCCTAATGCTGTCGGCACTCCGTATCTCCCAGGCAAAGACGGCAACTTCCACAACATCGTCGCGGAAGAGCCGACCGGGGCTCAGCGAGGGATGGGCGGCAACGCGGACAGCACCTGGAGTGCATTGCCCGGCGCCGGCCGCGAAGCCGACGAAATCGGCGCCCTGCTTCGCCATGCGGGTTACAAAACGGACGTTCACAAAGGCTTTTTCGCCAGCGAAGAGCGGCTTAAAAAAGCCGGGATGGATGGCCCGTCGCCGCGCATCTTGCACCGCCAATATTACGGTTCGCCTATCCGGCCTGGGCGATACGTTTAGGTATTTTGACAACCTAACCCGTCTATAAACTGCAAACATCCGATGCTCTGCACCGGTTTTGCCGCCTTGCCGCCAATTTTTACTGGAAAACAAGCGCCGTCTGCTGGCCAGGAGGATGCGCTGGTCGCCTACGAAGTGTCCGACCCTGAACCTCGACAATACCGAACTGGTCGTCCTGTCCGCTTGCGCAGTGGGTCTGGGCGACGTGGCATGGTATGAAGGGACATATGGCCCTCCAGCGGGCGTCTACATCGCGGGGCAGTGCTTCTCATCGTGTCGCTTTGGCAAGTCCTGACGAACAACGGCAATTGATGCAACTTTTTTTTATCAAAACTGGCTGGAAAAAGAATCACTGCGGATGCTTTCACCGCGCAACAAACCATGCAGAAAAATTACCTAATCCCTTATTGGTGAATACGGCTTTGTACTGGTGGAATAAGCCGGCTGTTTCCGTCCCGTTGATGTTGAAACGACTTGTCGGGTCGCACAGAAATTGAAAAATTTGTCCCCTTATTCAAAAAACGCCACCTCGCTGAATTTCGCAAATTGTGGTTCAAAAAGCAAAACCATGGCTGAAAAAAGCGGGACCGGCATCATCATCAGCCGATTTCAAACCTACAGCCTGAATGCCTTATCGAAACGGTACATCCGCCACGAAACGGTATTGCGGCGCCACAAACGAATTGTCGACCAGATCCAACCCGGCGCCCAGCGAACTGAATCCGCTCGATTTCAAGTGGCGTATCGGCCTTTTCAGAAAAATTCAAAGGCGTGGTCGAGGTGGCGGAAATCCCCGACGCGCCGGACGACCGCATCTGGAGCCAGGAACTGGACCGCCGCATTCTTGAACTGCGGCCAGAGGGTGAGGTAGTTTTGTATGGTAGCAAAGAAGGCTTTAAGAGCAGGTATAGCGGTCGTTATACAGCCAAAACGCTTTCGGCCAAGGAAGAAGGCGCCACATTCGACCTGGATACGACGCCGGGTGGTATCGATCCCGCGAGTTTTCGGGCGGGCGTGATTTATGCGATGCTTTGCCGCTTCTCGACGGCTTATGCCACCGTCGACATCGCCGTGCTGCGCGATGACGCCAAAGAGGTGTTGCTGGCGCGAAAAGAGAACGAACTGAAATGGCGCTTCCCGGGCGGCTTCGCCGATCCGGATGACGAGAGTTTCGAAGTATCCGCGCTCCGCGAACTGGTAGAGGAATGCGGCGACGTGTTGGTGGAACAACTGAGTTATCTCGGCTCCATGCAAATGGACGACTGGCGGTACCGCGGTACGATGGACAGCGTGATCACCCATTTTTATGCCTGCGAATTCACGGGCGGCCACCCCAAACCGGACGACGATATCGCCGAACTGCGCTGGTTCAAGACGGAAAATTTGAAGCCGGACACGCTGATGCCGGTGCACCGGCCGTTGTTGAAATTGCTGGAGTATTACCTTTCGGTATAAGGGCATTTACCCACTTTATACCTCTTCCGCTGCCACTTCCGGCGCCACCGCCGCCTCTTCCTCCGGGGTATCGATCACATCGATCTCAAAGCGCAAATTGTCGATGATAAATTCCTGGCGCTCCGGCGTGTTTTTGCCCATGTAGTAGTCGAGTACGTGGTCGAGGTTGGTGTCTTCGGGCAGGAAAACGGGTTCGAGACGGATGTCTTCACCGATGAAGCCGCCGAATTCGTTCGGGGAGATTTCACCCAGACCTTTGAAACGCGTGATTTCCGGCTTGCCGCGCAGTTTTTTGATCGCTGCCTGCTTCTCCGATTCTGAATAGCAATAGAAGGTTTGCTGCTTGTCGCGGACGCGGAACAAGGGTGTTTCGAGAATGTACAGGTGGCCGTTGCGGACGAGGTCGGGGAAAAATTGCAGGAAAAACGTGAGCAGCAGCAAGCGGATGTGCATCCCGTCGACGTCGGCGTCGGTGGCGATCACGACGCGGTTGTAACGCAGGTCGTCGAGCGAGTCCTCGATGTTGAGGGCGTGCTGGAGGAGGTTAAACTCCTCGTTTTGGTACACGACCTTTTTTGTCATGCCGTAGCAGTTCAAGGGCTTGCCGCGCAGGCTGAATACCGCCTGGGCATCCACGCTGCGCGCTTTGGTGAGCGAGCCGCTGGCCGAGTCGCCTTCGGTGATAAAAATCGTGCTGTTCAACCGCTGTTCTTCAGTGCCTTTTTCATTGAGGTGGAAGCGGCAGTCGCGCAGTTTTTTGTTGTGGATATTGGCTTTTTTGGCGCGTTCGTTGGCCAGTTTTTTGACGTCGGCGATCTCCTTGCGTTCGCGTTCCGACTGCTGGATGCGTTTGAGCAGTTCCTTGGCGACCTCCGGGTTTTTGTGCAGGTAATTGTCCAGTTCGCGGGCCAGGAACTCGTTCATCCAGGTGCGGATGGCAGGGCCGTCGGGCGCGATGCGCTCGGAGCCGAGGCGGGTTTTGGTCTGGCTTTCGAACACGGGTTCTTCCACACGCACGGCCACGGCCACGATGATGCTTTCGCGGATGTCCTTGGCGTCGAACTGTTTTTTGAAGTGGTCGCGGACAACTTTCACGAGGGCCTCGCGGAATGCGTTGAGGTGCGTGCCGCCCTGCGTGGTGTTCTGGCCGTTCACGAAGGAATAGTATTGCTCGCCGTAGTGGTCGCCGTGCGTCATGGCGATCTCCACGTCTTCGCCGCGCAGGTGGATGATGGGGTAGCGGATGTGCTCGGCGTTGGTTTTCTTTTCCAGGAGGTCGAGCAGGCCGTTTTTGGACTGAAAAGTTTTGCCGTTGAAGGCGATTTTGAGGCCGGCGTTCAGGTAGGCGTAGTTCCAGAGCTGCTGCTCGACGAATTCGTGCATCCAGCGGAAATTGCGGAACATTCCGTTGTCCGGTTTGAAATGGATGATCGTGCCGTTTTCTTCCTTGGTCGGCTCGACTTTGCTCTCTTTTTTGAGGTTGCCAAACTGAAATTCGGCCCATTTGGCCTGGCCTTCACGGATGGCGGTAACCTTGAAATATTCCGACAAGGCGTTCACCGCCTTGGTGCCGACGCCGTTGAGGCCCACCGATTTTTTGAAGGCCTTGGAGTCGTACTTGGCGCCGGTATTGATCTTCGACACCACGTCGACGACCTTCCCGAGTGGAATGCCGCGGCCAAAATCGCGCACGGTGACGCCGTGTTCGTTGATAGCGACGTCGATCTGGCGGCCATAACCCATGGCGAACTCGTCGATGGAGTTGTCGAGCACCTCCTTGAGCAGTACGTAAATGCCGTCGTCGGGGGTGCTGCCGTCGCCCAGTTTGCCGATGTACATGCCGGGGCGCAAGCGGATGTGCTCCCGCCAGTCGAGTGACTTGATTTCGTCTTCGGTATACCTTACCTCTGTCATGGGTGGTTTTACTGCCTGATTTTTGGGCAAAGCGCCGGGTTGGCTTTGCTTTTTTGGCTTGGATGGTTTGAAAGTCGCGCCCAAAATACGAGAGTTTTGAGTGTTTGAAAAAACGTTGACACAAAACGATGGGCGAATTTATGGAAATTAAAAATTAAAAAACAATTTGTTTTTAAATTAACTCTCTTGTTGCTGTCACCTTTTCCCCGTCCCTGTTATCTAAGCCGGTCAAAAAATCCCACCGGTGAAAAAGCATTTAACCTTGTTATTCCTTGCCCTGCTGATTGCGCAGCTCGGGTTTTCGAAACAGTTGGTCGCCCTCGACGACCTGGTCGGGCGCCTGAAAAACACACCTTCCGACACCGCAGCCTGGTCGGCCCTGCACACCTGGTTCGATACCACGACCCAGTCTCCGCAACTCTTGTGCGCACATTTGGAAAGACTCCTTCCGTCCATTCCGGCCGACAACCCCCGGCTTCTGGCCGAATTGTTTCGCCAAAAAGGCATTGCGCACATGGACCTGGGGGAATACCAGCAGTCGTCCGAACTCCTGATGCGGGCCATCCGAATGTATGAATCCCTGGGCGACGGCTCCGGAATTGCCAATTCCAGGGTAAACCTCGGCGCGCTGAATTATCACCTGAGCCAGTTTCGGGAAGCGATCGCTTACTGGCAACAGGCGGTGGAATACTTCTCGCGCTTCGGTCCTCCTACCCGCCTGGCCCTGGTGTTCAGCAACATCGGTTCCGCATTTTCCGAAACCAGCCAGCTCGACAGCGCGGAATGGTATCACCGCAAAGCATTGAAAATCAGTGTACAGCAGAACGATGCCAGAAGCATGTCGAGGGCCTGGAACAACCTGGGCGTGACATATGAATATGGTGAGCACTTTGACCAGGCGCTGGACTGTTACCGCCAGGCCCGCATTTTGTGTGAAAAAACAGGCGATCAGGGCGGCGCCGTCCGGGCCATTCTCAATGCCTCTACTATTCTCAATTATCAGCACAAGTACAAGGAAGCGCTGGCCGCCAACCGGGAAGCCATGGCGCTCCTCGCTGCCTGCCGGGAAAAGGGCCTTTACCGCCTCGCCTACCTGAACCTGGCCGACGTGTACAGCCAGACCGGGCGCTTCAAAGAAGCGTTCGAAGCGCTCAATCAGTACCAACTCTACAAGGATTCGATTATCAACGAGGAAAACAGGCGCTACGTTCAGAACCTCCAGGTGCTGTACGAAACCGAGAAAAAAGAGCGCGAGATCGTTCAACTGAACCGCGAAAGCGAGACCCAGGCGCTGCGACTCGAGCGGCAGCGACTGCTCACCGGCGGCTTGTTCCTCATGGCCCTGCTGCTCGGCGCCCTGGTCTGGATGGTGTTGTACAACCAAGGGCGCACCAACCGCTTGCTGCACAATATCCTGCCCGTGAGCGTCGCCTCCGAACTGCGCCAAACCGGCGGCGTGCAGCCCAAACGCCACGATTCGGTAACGGTACTTTTTGCCGACCTGGTGGGTTTTACCGAGCTCGGACATTCGCTTTCCCCCGAGGCGCTGGTCAGCCTGATCGACCGTTACTACCGCGCTTTTGACGAAATCATCGCACAATCGGGTCTCGAAAAGATTAAAACCATCGGTGATTCGTACATGTGCGCCGCCGGCCTTCCCGAGCCCCATCCGCAACATGCCAGCCTGATATTCGAAGCGGCCTGCAAAATGCTCCGCTGGGTGGAACAGGACGCCGCCGGAACCGGCTACGCCCACCTGCAATTGCGCATCGGGATGCATTCAGGGCCCGTAGTAGCCGGTGTGGCCGGCAAAACCAAATATGTGTACGACATCTGGGGCGACACGGTGAATATTGCCGCCCGGATGGAACAATTCGGCGTAGCGGGCCGAATCAACATGTCGGAAGCGACCCGGCTGCTGCTGGGCGATTCGGTGTTGGCGGAAAAACGCGAACCGATGGAAGTGAAGGGTCTGGGGCTGACGAGCATGTATCTGGCAGGGTAGGCTTTTTGAAGAATGGACTAAATTTGCCCTGTTTGCCCGCAACGAGGAAGCACAATCCGCCGAACATTTTCTTTTCTTCAAAATCGGTTTTTTCCGACAATGCCATGCGTACGCGGTCGGCAAGAAGTTCGTCGTACGCCATAAAAAATTGGTTTTCAGGCGGAGAACTGCCGCAGGTGATGGTCCAGGTGCATCCAGGTCAGCGTGCCCCATTGTTCCGGCCGCAGGGTGCCGAAGGTGTTGTGCGGGGCCCAGGGGCCGCTCAGGCTGCGGTCGTAGGCTTCGTCGAGATTGGCGATCAGGCGGGCTTTTTCGCGTTCGAAATCGCGGCGGTCGGCGACGACAAAGTACTTGGGCGTGGGCAGGTTTCGGGCAAAAATCGTCTTGCTCAATACGTACCATTTGAGCAGCGGGCGCGTGATAAAATTGCCCTCGCGCGGAAGGATGATCTTGCCCAGACCTGTTTCCAGGGGAATATTGAGGTGGGCGAGCATTTGGGCGACATCCATTCTGCCCCATTGCCTGGGGGCGTCGAACGACAGGTTGTGGAGCCGTTGGCGCATGGCGGCGTACTCCGCCGGTTCGAAGATGCTTTTCTTGTCCATATTCGGACTAGCGGAGGGTTTTGACGTATTCCAGGGATGAATGGGCCCACTCCGGCCAGCGCGCGGCGTAGTGAAAGGGTACCTGTATCCAGCCGTTCATGGGCCGGTCGCCCATGGGGTTGAAGGTATGCACGCCGTCGAGGCTCAGGGCGTCTTTTTCGGCGTCGCCGGTGAGTTTAAACACGGCCGCGTCGCCTTTCGGCCAGTACATGAAAGCGGCTTTCCCGTTGGGCGCCTTCACGCATTGACAGCCGAACATTTTGCTTTTTTTCCCTTCGGGAAGCGCATCGGCAATTTGGTGGTAGAGTTCTTCAGCCTTGCTCATTTTCCTTGGGTTTTATTCTGAGCAAATCTAAACTTTTCTTCAAAATAAAAAACAAAATGTTTTATAAATTTTCCTCGCGGTAGGAAATCGCCCACAAGCCCCCGAAGGCCAGCAGGCCGTTCAGCGCGATGGTGAGCAGTCCGAAATTGAGGTGATACCATTGCATGGCGAAATATTCGATCAGCCAGGTGAGCACCGGGGCGGCTACACATACGGGCACTATCCAGCGCCGGTGCAGTTTGAGGTCGGTCAGCAAACCGATGCCGAACAAGCCCAGCAAAGGGCCGTAGGTAAAGCCGGCGTATTTCAGCACAAGATTGATCACCGAGTCCTGGGTGAAATAATAAAACAGCAGGATAATGGCCAGGAAGAGCAGCGAAAAGCCCAGGTGCACGAGGGTACGCGTCCTTTTTTGTTGCCGGGCCAGCGTCTGCATGGCACTGACGTCGCGATACTCGTCTTCCTCCACGCCGGAATGCGATTTTTCAAAATGCAGAAAATCAACGCAAAACGAGGTGGTCAGGGCCGTCAGGGCCGAATCGGAGCTGGCGTAGGTGCTGGCGATCAGGCCGAGAATAAAGAACACGCCCGCTGCCGTATCGAGGTGATGGAAGGCGATTTGCGGGTACAGGTGGTCGCTGTTGGCGGGCGGCGTGAGGCCGAACGTATTGGAATAGAGGTACAACAGGGCGCCCAGCAGCAGGAACAGCACATTGATGAGCACCATGTAAATGCAGAACACGAGCATATTTTTCTGGGCCTCGCGGATGTTTTTGCAAGCCAGGTTTTTCTGCATCAGGTCCTGATCGAGCCCGGTCATGGCCAGTGCGATAAAGGCGCCGCCGATAAATTGCTTGATGAAATGGTTGGGGTCGCCACCCGGATTTTCCCAGAAAAACACCTTGCTGTAGGGACTGTTGCCCACTACGTTGAATACCTCGAAGGCATCGTAATTCAGGGCTTTGGCAATGCTGACCACGGTCCAGCCCACGGCTGCGAGGAAAAAAGTGGTCATGATGGTATCGGTCCAGATGATCGTTTTCAGGCCGCCCTGGTAGGTATAGAGATAAATCAGCCCGAGCATGAAGAGCACGGTGAGCGGAAAGGGTACGCCCAGGGCGTTGAACACAAACGTCTGGAGTACGGCGGCGGCCAGGAACATCCGGCCGGCCGAGCCCACGGTGCGCGACAACAGGAAAAATGCCGAGCCCACCTTGTGGGCATTCGAGCCGAAGCGCTGTTCGAGGTAGCCGTAAATAGACGTGAGTTGCAGGCGGTAGTACAGTGGCATCAGTACCGTAGCGATGACCAGGTAGCCCAGCAGGTAACCCATGACCACCTGCAGGTAGGAAAAAGCCATGTTGAGCCCTGAGCCTCCCACTTTGCCCGGAATGGAAATAAAGGTGACGCCGCTGATGCTCGTTCCGATCATGGCGTAAGCCACTACGTACCAGGGTACGCGCCGGTTGGCAAGGAAAAAACCTTCGTTGCCCACGTTGCGGCCCGTGCGCCAGGCAACGGTCACCAGCATCCCGAAATAGAGCAGGAGCACGAACAGTACGAGCAATGGTGTAAGGTGTTGCGGCATAGCGTAACGCCAACCTTCCGGTTGGCGGGTTAAGGTATCATCACAGGTGGCCTATCAAACGCGGCCAGATGGAAGCCTGTTGGGTTGAATCCTGTTAAAATTCGGACAATTGGTCGTTCCCCTGAGGGAAGGCGCAAAAGTAGGCTTTTCCCGCAAATGACTTTTTTCGATGGAAATGGTCGATGAAGGCCTGATCGGCGATTTCCGAAATCTGGGTGTTGGTAAAATGTCATTTGGTTAAAACCGTCTGCTGCGTATGTTTTTGACACACTTTAAATTTGGATACCCAAAAATCATTGGATTCCCAAAAGTGAATTACGTTTGCCAGACCGTCTTATCATTTTCTTTTTATCACAAAACTATCCTAGTATGAAGTACAAAAACTTAAACCGGGGACTGCTCCTTTTCGCAGTCTTCCTCGCGTCGCTGTCCGCGGCTGTGGCGCAGTTCACCGCCTCCGGGCGTGTCACAGATGTCAACGGCGATGGTCTTGCAGGCGCTACCGTGGCCGCCGTAGGTCAAACCGGCGTTGGGACCTCGGCCGATGCCGACGGCAATTTCCGGCTTGCCATTCCGGGTAGTTCCGCCCGCCTCACCTTTTCTTACACGGGCTATAAATCTGTTGTGATGGAGGTCAGCTCCGGCAGCCCGACCCTCACCATCGTCCTGGAAGAAGACTTCGCAGGCCTCGACGAGGTTGTCGTAACGGGTTTGGCCACCAACGTCAAGCGCTCCAACGCCGCCAACGCCGTATCGCTCATTACCGGCCGCGAACTCACCGGCACCACGGTGCAGCAAACGGTCGACGGAGCCCTGTACGGCAAACTCACCGGCGCCACCATCAATGCCAACTCCGGCGCGCCCGGCGGGGGTATTTCGATGAAATTCCGCGGTATCACCACCCTGACGGGCAACTCGCAACCGCTGTTCATCATTGACGGCGTGTATATCGACAACTCGGCTATCCCGAATGCGGCGAACATCGTGTCGGGCGCCTATCGCGACGGTCGCACGTTCTCCGATCAGGACAACCCTTCCAACCGCCTCGCCGACATCGACCCGGAAGACATCGAGCGCATCGAAGTGCTCAAAGGCGCTTCTACGGCCGCCATTTACGGCTCCCGGGCCGGTACGGGCGTGGTGATCATCACTACCAAACGTGGTCAGAGCGGCGTGCCGCAGGTGACGGTCTCGCAATCCATCGGCTTCGCCCGCGCGCTCCGGCTCCTTGGCGTCCGTCAATACGACGAGGCCAAGGTGCGCGCTCAGTATGCCACGACTTCCGACCCGAACGGCGACGTTCAGGCGGCCCTGTTCAATCAGGCCACGGCCGCTGGTAAAATTTACGACTACGAAGACGAACTCTACGGCAACACGGGTCTGCTCAGCACCACCCGCGTGAGCGTGGGCGGCGGCGCCGGCGACACCCGGTATTTCGTGGGCATGACCTACAAAAACGAAGAAGGTATCGTCAAAAACACCGGATACGACCGTATCGGCTTCCGTATGAACCTCGACCAGCGCCTGTCCAAATGGTTCGACGTGGCGTTTAGCTCTGCTTACTCCCGTTCCAATGCCGATCGTGGCTACTTCAACAACGACAACAGTTCCACGACCAACAGTATAGCGCTGTCGTCGACGCCGCCGTGGGCCGAACTGCACGCCGATGCGCAGGGCAACTATCCGAACAACCCCTATGCAGCAGCCAACTTCCTGCAAACCGTGGATGAAATGACGAACCGCGAATCCGTCAACCGGATCATCACGGGCGCTTCGCTCACCACCCACCTCATGGAAAACGAGAACCAAAGCCTCAACTTTATCGTTCGCGCCGGCCTCGACCATTACGACCTGAATACCCGCCTGGTGTTCCCGCGTACCCTGCAGTTCGAGAAAGACGGACAGGGCACCAACGGTTTCGTGGCGAGCGGCAACACGCTGAATACCAACAAGAACCTCGGACTTTACCTTGTGCACAACTACGATGCGGATATGCTCGACTTCCGCACCCAGGTGGGGCTGACGGGTGAAAATTTTGACCAGAACACGGTGATCGGTACGGCTTCCTTCCTCATCGGTTCGCAAACCAACCTCGACCAGGCCGACTCCCGCAACAACGTACAACGCCGTATTATTCAAAAAGACCGCGGCTTCTTCGCCCAGGAAGAAATCAACTGGGACGACAAGGTGATCGTGACCGTAGGTGTTCGCGGCGACAAATCGACCAACAACGGCGACGCCAACAAGCTCTACTACTACCCCCGCGCTTCTCTTGCGCTCAACCTGGGCAATCTCGCCAATCTCACCGATCCGGCCGATCAAAACGGCCTGAGCTTGCTCAAACTGCGCGCCGCTTACGGCGAATCGGGCAACTTCCCGGCCAACGGCGCCATCTACACCCCCCTCAACGCCGTTTCCATCGACGGCTTCACGGGTTCGCTGATCACCATTACCCGCGGCAACAAGGAACTCGGCCCGGAACGCCAGCGTGAAATTGAAGCGGGCGTGGACGTAGGCCTGCTCGGCAATCGCCTGACTTTCGAAGCTACCGTGTACGACAAAACCATCACCGACTTTTTGCTGCGCATCGCGACGCCGGCTTCTTCCGGTTTCGCCAGCGCCTGGGCAAATGCCGGCGACCTGAACAACAAAGGCCTCGAAATCGGTGTCGGCATCACGCCGGTATCCAACCGCACGATCGTATGGAGCAACCAGTTCAATTTCTGGCTCAACCGTTCGAAAATCACCAAACTCAACGTGCCGGCCTTCAATGAAGGCGGTTTTGCGCCCATCCTCGGCGTATTCCGCATCGAAGAAGGCAAAAGCCCGACCCAGATCATCGGCAGCGTGCCGACGGACGAGGACGACGACGGCACCGTGGACGGCCTCAAAGTTTGGGGCGATGCAGAGCCCGATTTCAACCTCTCCTGGGCCGGCTCGCTGGCCTGGCAAAAATTCGACCTGAACTGGCTCTGGCATTGGAAAAAAGGCGGCAGCAACGTCAACCTGACCACCCTCCTGTACGACTTGGGCGGCCAAACCTATGATTACGACGACAAAGGGCTCGACCCCACCGGCGCCCTGACCAACGGCCCATACCGCATCAGCAAACTCGGCTCCTCCGCCGAACCGTTTGTCGAAGACGCAGGCTACATCCGCCTCCGCGAAGTAGGCCTGTCCTACAATGTCGGTCGGGCTATCTGGAACAAAATGAGCCTGCGCATTGGTGTCTCAGGCCGCAACCTGCTTAACTTCTTCGACTACAGCAGCTACGACCCCGAAGTGTCCAACTTCGGTTTCCGCGCCATCAGCTCCAACATCGAGGTGAACCCCTTCCCCTCCTCGAAAAGTTTCTTCTTCAACATCAGTGCAACCTTCTGATTCGAAAGGGTAAAAACCTGATTGTCAATTTTTTAAAAACGAATACACTATGCTTCAACATAAAAAATTCCTTGCTCCGCTTTCCTGGCTTCTGGCACTGGCCGCCATGCTGAGCTTTGGCGCCTGCAAGCTGGACGACCTGGATGATCCCAACAACCCCAGCGTTTCGGCTATTGAAGGCAGCGCCACACTGGCCGAAATTCAAAACGTCGTGGACGGTATCCAGTCCGGCATGCGCAACAACCTGCCGATCTATTACGACGCCATCGGCGTGGTCGGCCGCGATTTCTGGCGTTTCTCGGGCTCCGATCCGCGGTATACCCAGGACCTGCTCGGCGGCGACGACGCTACGCTCGATGCGGGCGCATTTTACACCACCAATGCTTACGGCTCCCGTTACCGGGTCGTCCGCAATTGCTACATCCTCGACAACGCCCTCAGCAATACCACCGCTTCGCTCACCGATGCGCAGCGCAAGGCGGCCTCGGGCTTCTCCAAAACCATTCGCGCACACGAACTGCTGCTCGCACTCGTACAGCAATGGGACAATGGCATCCGCGTAGACGTAGCGGACCCCGACCGGCTGGGGCCATTCCTCAGCAAAGACGGCTCGCTGGACGCCATCGCGACCCTGCTCGACGAAGCGCATACCGACCTGGCCGCCGGCGGCGCGAACTTTCCGTTCAAACTACGCTCCGGCTTCACCGGCTTCGATACCCCCGCCGGTTTTGACAAAGTGAACCGCGGCCTGGCCGCGCGTGTGGATGCTTACCGCGGCGATTGGGCTGGTGTCAAAGACGCACTGAACGGCTCGTTCCTCGATCCGGCCGGCGACCTGTACGCAGGTGTGTACAACGTGTACTCCATCGCTGGCGGCGATTTGCTCAACGAACTGTACCAAACGCCTACGGCGACGGGTGAGGTCCGCATCGTGCATCCTTCCTACGCCACCGACGCCGATGCGGGCGATGATCGTCTCGACAAAGTAGTGGTACGCGCCGATGCCCCCTCGCAGTCCGGCCTTTCCGGCAACCTGGGCTTCAACGTGTACGCCAGCAACACCTCGCCGATCGCCATTATCCGCAACGAAGAGCTGATCCTGCTCAGCGCCGAAGCCGATATTCAAACCGGCGGCGGAGGCCTGATAACCGGCAAAGCCACGCTCGATGCCCTGCGTTTGCGCCATGGCGTCGGGCCTTCCACGGCCGTGACGCAGGCCGATCTGATCACTGAAATGCTCAAGCAGCGCCGCTATTCGCTCTTTGGCGAAGGTCACCGCTGGGCCGACATGCGCCGCTACGGGCGTCTCGGAGAGCTGCCGATCGACCGTGCTGGCGACGATGTGTGGGACCGGTTCCCGCGCCCGCAGAACGATTGACCTGACAGGTTGAAATAAAAAAAAGACCCTTGCCAATTCCGGCATGGGTCTTATTTT
>JBGAJY010000138.1:0-15411 GCA_044224705.1 Saprospiraceae bacterium | reverse complement strand
GATAAGAATAAAAATAAAACAACCATAAAGAATGGAGATTCAGAGTGCGTTAATCTTAATCTTTATGTTTCCACTTCAAACAATCCCTATCATCAAACCGGCTTTTTTGCTGCAATTTTTGATAGCGAAAATATGCTTAGAAACAATGTCCATGTAGGTAATAATTGGGGATCTTATCTGGAAAATTTATTTAAAATACTAAATGATTTGCAAAATTTTGGCTCTTGGGCAAAATATGATGAAAGCCTAAAACTTCTATCTAAAAAGGCTCCTGAGGAAACAAAAATTAAAGAAAAATATCTGGACGAGTCGTCTCAATCAGCTGATAATTTCGATTCAACTAATAAGAATGCAAAGGATGAGCTTAATTTATTGACAGGGTTAGAGACCGTTAAAAATGAAATTGCTTCAATTTTTGACTTAGCTCGGATTAGAAAACTAAAAATTGAAAAAGGCCTACCTGCGTCACCATCTTCTTTACACATGGTTTTTACAGGCAATCCAGGTACTGGAAAAACTACAGTGGCTAGATTAATTGGACGTATGTTTCATGAAATTGGATTATTGGAAAAAGGCCATACAATAGAAGTAGATCGATCTCTTTTGGTAGGTCAATTCATTGGCCATACAGCATCAATAACTAAATCAGCCTTTGAAAAAGCGTTAGGAGGCGTTTTGTTTATTGTTGAATCATATTCCTTAGGTAATGGCGGTGTTAATGATTTAGGTCAGGAGTCTATTGAAACACTACAAAAAATAAATGAAGATCACCGCGATAAGATCGTTGTAATTGTTGCAGGGTATTTAGAAGAAATGAAATCATTTCTACAGATAAATCCGGGTCTTGATTCCCGGTTCCCAACCAAAGTGCATTTTGAAGATTATTCTGATAACCAGATGGTTGCTATCTTTTTAAAGTACTGTGAAGAACAAAAAATGGTTCTAACTGATGATGCTCACGCCTGTCTTCCTGAGAAATTGAAGCAATTTGCTTTAAAATCTCAAATAAAAGGGAATGCTCGTGATGTTAGAAATTTCTTTGAAAAAGTTGAAAAGAAACAAGCAACCAGATTAAGTACTGAGGTCAATATTCAGGAAGGTGAATTAGTAAAAATTACCAAAACAGATTTAGAAGTATAAAAGCACAATAATGGAAGCATATATCATCTCCGGCTTTCGCACCGCCGTCGGAAAAGCCGGCAAAGGCGGATTCAAAAGCACCCGCCCCGACGACCTGGCTGTGGCGCTTATTCAGCACCTCGTCAGTTCCACGCCTGGACTGGAAAACTCGATGGTCGACGATGTGATTGTCGGCTGCGCCAACCCGGAAGGGGAGCAAGGCCTGCAAATCGGCCGCATCATTGCCAATCGTGCACTGGGCAAAGACGTGCCGGGCATGACGGTGAACCGCTATTGCGCGTCCGGCCTCGAAACCATCAGCATCGCTGTGGCCAAAATTCGCGCCGGTATGGGCCATTGTTACGTGGCCGGCGGCGCGGAAAGCATGTCGCTCATCCCGATGACGGGCTACAAACTGGCGCCGAACTACAACATCGCCTCCACCACGCCGGACTATCTCGTGGGCATGGGCCTCACCGCCGAAGCCGTGGCGAAGAAATTCAACATCAGCCGCGAGGACGCCGACGCTTTTTCCGTGCGTTCGCACCAACGTGCGGCCGCGGCCATCGATGCGGGCAAATTCAAAGGGGAAATCCTGCCGATCAAAGTGCCGGAAGTGTGGGTCGAAAACGATAAAAGAAAAGAACGCGAAAACACCGTGGATACCGACGAAGGCGTGCGTCGCGATACTTCGGCTGAAGGTCTTGCAAAATTGCGCCCGGCTTTTGCCAACGGTGGGGTAGTGACCGCCGGCAATTCTTCGCAAACCTCCGATGGCGCCGCATTCGTGCTGGTGATGTCGGAAGAACTGATGAAAACGCTCGGCCTGCAACCGATTGCCCGCCTGGCAGCCTGCTCGGTAGCCGGTGTGGAACCCTTGTACATGGGTATCGGTCCTTGCGCGGCCATTCCGAAAGCCTTGAAACAGGCCGGTATGAAACTCGACCAGATCGAAGCCGTGGAACTCAACGAAGCCTTTGCCGCGCAAGCCCTGGCCGTGATCCGCGAAGCGGGGCTCAACCCGGATACGGTAAATGTGAACGGCGGCGCCATCGCTTTGGGACACCCGCTGGGCTGCACGGGAGCAAAATTGACCGTTCAAATTTTGAACGAAATGCGCCGGCAAAATCAGCGTTATGGTCTGGTCACTGCCTGCGTAGGCGGTGGACAAGGTATCGCCGGCATTTACGAACGTTTGAACTGATTCAACAGCACTTGTTTCTCAAAGGCGACCCGGCATCCTATCGGGTCGCCTTTGTGTTTTTTATCCCCCTTCCGTATGACTCGATTTTTTGCAATCCTTTTTTTCTTTTCCGCCCAATTTGTCACCGCTCAGACCTGGCGGCTGGAAAAGCTGCCCGATTTTATCAACTCGACCTGTGACGAAATCACGCCGGTACCCAGCCGCGACGGCCGAACCTTGTTTTTCACACGGGTGGGTTGCGACAATTTCAACCGCACCTTGCTGATCGACAGTGTAGACCGGGCCGTTTCGGAAACGCCGCTCGAATACATTTCCACCTTGTCGGGTGTTTACGGCCAGATTGCCGGCAAACCCATTTACGCCCCCGTTCGTTCGGCATTTAACCAGGACATCTGGATCGCGACGGCAGCCGATTCGCTGGCCAATTTTACCTCGGTGAACCACCCCGGCTACCCGTTGAACAATGCCTTGCCGAACAGCGTCATGACGATCACGCCCGATCCGAACATGTACTACGTGATCAACCAGTTCGAGCGCAACGGTAACATGAGCCGGGGCTTTTCCTACGTTCGACGCACCAATGACAGCACGGGATGGAGTTTCCCGGTCCCGATCGAACTGGACGATTATTACACGATCATTTCCGAGGTCAGCCTGACGATGAGTTTTGACGGAAAAATCCTGATTCTCGCGGCTGCGCGTTTTGATTCCAGGGAAATGGATTTATACGTGTGTTTTCGCAAAAGCCCCAACCGCTGGGGGGCTCCGCAGCACCTGGGCAACGTGGTAAATTCCCCGAAAAGGGAACTGACGCCGTTTTTGTCCGAAGACAACGAAACCCTGTACTTCGCTTCCAACAGGGAGGAAAGTTCGGGCGGCTACGATATCTTTAAAACGCACCGCCTGGACGACACCTGGAAAAACTGGACCAAACCGGAACGCCTCGACGCCCGTATCAATACCACGGCCGATGAAAGTCAGCCGTACTTCAACATGACCACGGGCTTCCTCTATTTCACTTCGAAGCGCGATGGAAACAGCGATATTTTCCGCATCCAGATCGAGCCGCCGCAAGAAACCGAACTCACCGTAATCGGCCGGGTGATCGACCGGAGTACGCGTCAATTGATTCCGAATGCCCGCCTGCTGTACGGCGCCGAAGGTGACACCACCAATGAGATCGAAGCCCAAAACGGGTTGTTCCGGCTCAAAGTGGCGCGTGGAGTTCGTTTCAGTTTCTCTGCCCAGCACCCGGGTTATTCCGGCAGCACGACCGAAGTATTTTTCCCTCGTCAGTATTATTACTTCCGCGAACAGTACATCGACCTGTTTATGGATCCGCTGGAAGTCGGAAGCAAAATCGAATTGCAGCCCATTTTTTTCCAGCAATCCAAGGCGATTATCCTGGACAAATCATACCCGGAACTCACGCGCCTGGCCCGGCTTTTACTCGACAATCCCAACCTGCGTATCCGGGTGGAAGGCCATACCGACAACGTGGGTCAACCAGCCGAATTGCTGGCTTTGTCGGAAGAACGCGCCCGGGCTATCCGGGATTTCCTGGTCGCAAAAGGGGTATCTCCCGATCGCATCGAAACCGTGGGCTTCGGCGCCAAACACCCGTTGACCCAAAACGGCAGCGAAGAACAGCGCGCCCAAAACCGACGCGTAGAGATCCGGATCACCAAAATCTGAACCCTTATACTTTCCCATGCAGTTATACAGCACCAACAACCCGGCCCTGCGCGTCGGTCTGAAAGATGCCGTTTTCCAAGGGCTCCCTGCGGACAAAGGCTTGTTTATGCCAACAGAAATCCCGCCTTTACCCGCCGGTTTCATCCAAAATCTACCGCGTTTCAGTTTTCAGGAAATCGCTTATACGGTTGCCCGGAACCTGATCGAGGGCGACATTCCCGATACTGAACTGCGCGGCATCATCGAGCGGGCCGTGAATTTTCCTGCCCCAGTAGTCACCTTGAACGAGCATGTCGGCATACTTGAACTCTTTCACGGCCCATCTCTTGCCTTCAAGGATTTCGGCGCACGCTTTATGGCGGAGCTCATGGCTTATTTCAACAGGGGAGAAAACCAGGAACTCACGATCCTGGTGGCCACCTCGGGCGATACCGGCGGGGCAGTGGCCGCGGGATTTTACCGGACACCCGGCATACGGGTCATCATCCTGTATCCCTCCGGAAAGGTGAGCCCTTTGCAGGAAAAACAACTGACCACGCTCGGCGAAAACATCACTGCGCTGGAAGTGGACGGCACGTTCGACGATTGCCAGGCCTTGGCCAAACAGGCATTTCTGGACCCGGCCGTTGCGACGAAAATGCGCCTGAGCTCTGCCAACAGCATCAATATTGCTCGTCTGATCCCGCAAAGTTTTTACTATTTCGAGGCTTTCAAACAAGTGGCGCCGAAGGGCCTACCTGTGGTATTTTCGGTCCCTTCCGGCAACTTTGGCAACCTGACTGCAGGACTTCTGTCTGCCCGGATGGGTCTGCCAATACACCATTTTATAGCCGCGACGAATGCTAACAACGTCGTGCCGGAATACCTGGACAAAGGCATTTATACGCCCCGGCCGTCGGTCCGCACTTTGTCCAATGCGATGGATGTTGGCGCGCCTTCCAATTTTACACGGATTCTGGACATATATAGTTCCACGTGGAACAAGGTAAAAACTGCAATCTCGGGTTATTCTTTCAGCGACCAAGCCACTCGCTCGGCCATTCTGGAAGTTGACAAGCAGTACAACTATCTGCTCGATCCGCATGGCGCCGTGGGATATTTAGCCCTAAAAGAATATCAAAAATCAAACCCGAAAACCTTTGGAGTAGTGCTGGCAACGGCACACCCAGCCAAGTTTCTGGAAGAGATGGAGAATATACTTGGCCGCCCTCTTGAAGTCCCGGAACGCCTGGCAGCATTGAGGACGCTGTCCAAACAAGCAGTTTCCCTCCCTAAGCACTACAAGGCTTTTAAGGATTATCTGCTTGGTGAGGTGTAAAACAAATAAGTTCCACGTGGAACATGCGTGCATTTTAAACCATTTGCCCACCCCAATGGTCTTACCTACATGAACAAAACACTATTCGCTTCCGCCCTTTTTCTGCTTGGAATACTTCAGCATACAGCCGTGGCGCAAGACCAAAACCTGTCAAACGGATTCGTTTTTGACGGGGAACCTTTCCTCGTCATTGACCCAAGCAACGCGCAACATATCGCCGTCGCGTGGATGGGATACAGTTTTGGAAGTCCGTTCGGCATCAAAACAAAAGTCAGTTTTGATGGGGGAGGGAGTTGGAGCAACACCCAGTTTCTCCCCCATTTCTCGCCGGCCTATCACTCCGCCGACCCCTCTCTGGCTTTTGATAACCAGGGAAATTTGTTCGCCTGCTATATCGACTACCGGGAAAGCCCGGACAGCGGAGGGGTGTATGTACTCAAATCGAGTAATGGCGGTCTGAACTGGGGCAGTCCCAACAAAGTCATTGACGCCTACGCCGACGGCAACAAAAAACCGCTCGACCGTCCATGGCTCACGATCAATCCGCTGAACAATCATTTCTACATCACTACCAAGCCAGCCCCTTGGGTCAGCCCGCCCAACCGGCCCTACCTCATCACTTCGCCGGATGGAGGCGCAACCTGGCAGCCCTGGCGGTACATCGACACGAGCGGTTACCTGACCGGCAATTTTATCGCCGCTCCCATGGCCGCTCCGGCGACCGCTACCGATGGAAGTTTTCACTGCATCTATCCGAGTTGGGTATTTTCCCAAAACCCATTGCCCGGTTTTATTCATGCAAAATCGATTAACGACGGCGTTTCGTTTTCTTACCAAGGCGTGATTTATTCCGCAGTGACCAACAGCGATACCCTCGCCAAAGCAGGCTACCGCCTCGTAGCCGACCCCGCCAACGCCGACCATCTGGCGTTCGCTTTCCTCTATAAAATCAACGGCGACCTGGATGTTTTTATCACTGAAACATTCAACAGCGGTGCCAATTGGTCGGCGCCCATTAGGGTAAATGACGACCCCGTTGGCAATGGAAAAATGCAAGACCTCGTCTGGGCAGACTTCGACGACGACGGCGATCTGATCCTCGCCTGGCGCGACCGTCGAAACGGATCAGGCACCGGCTACGAAAATGCTTCCGAAATATGGGGCGCCGTCCGATGGAAAGACTCCGCCAACTTCTCTCCCAACTTCCGGGTTTCCGATAATCTGAGCGCCTACAACGCCTTGTACCTTACCCAAAACGGAAACGATTTCATGTGTATCGATATGAAAAACGACACGCTTTATGCCGTTTGGGGAGATGTGCGGATGAACAAACTAAACATCTGGTTTTCAAAAAAATCACTCCAATCGAATACCAGTGCCGTCCAGTTGCTGATTTCCGAAAATATTCCGGAGGTTCGAATTTCCCCCAATCCGGCCATTGATCTGGTTCGATTCGAAGGCTCCACCGTGGAGCAAGTCTCTATTTATGACGGATCAGGAAAATTGCTGGAGAGTATAAAACCAGCTTCACAACAATTAAATATACAACACTTAGTGACAGGAATTTATTTTTTCGAAATAGAAACGGTGGATGGCAGGCTTACCCGGAAGGTTCAAAAATTGTAATCGTCTTCATTGTAATATCCAAAACAAAAGGCTCCCGGGATGCTGATCCCGGGAGCCTTTTGGCAATCAAGTACTCCAATAATTTCAGGCCTCCACCTTGGCGGCAGCCACTTCTTTCAGGAAAGAGTCGAGGATGTCATTGAATTCCTGTTGCTTTTCCATCATCGGTGCATGGCCGCATTCGTCGAGAAAAAACAAACGGGAATCCTTGATGAGTTCATGGAATTTCTCCGCTACAAATGGCGGAGTCACCACATCCTGTTTACCCCAAATAAGCAGGGTAGGCACTTTAATGTTGTGCAATTTATCGCCCAGGTTGTGGCGCACAGCCGACTTGGCGGTAGCGACCACCCGGATGGCTTTGTTGCGGTCATTGACAATTCCGAACACTTCGTCCACCAATTCTTTTGTCGCCACCTCGGGGTTGAAAAAAGTATCGGCCGTTTTCTTTTTGATGTAATCGTAGTCGCCGCGTTTGGGGAAAGCGGAACCGAAAGCGCTTTCAAACAACCCGGAACTTCCGGTTAGGGTAATGGAAGCAATGCGGGCCGGATGGGCCAGGGCAAAAAGCAAGGCTACGTGACCTCCGAGGGAATTGCCCACGAGGTGCACTTTGTCGTACTGTTTGAAGTTGACAAAGCGGGTGACAAAATCCACCAGCCCGGTGACCGACACATCAAAAATCGGCATTTCGTAAATGGGCAGGATGGGCACAATCACGTTGTACTCCTTGGAGAAGCGATTGATGATACCTTCGAAATTGCTCAGCGCGCCAAACAATCCGTGCAGCAACAACAAATTCTCGCCTTCTACTCCGGATTCGATGTAACGAAAGCCTTTTTCTTCTTTGACCGAAACGTTCATGCGTCTTGTTTCAAGTTGATTCGGGCAAAAATAGACAAAAAGCGCGAATCGGATAGTCCGCCGGTCCGCGCTGCAATTGGCGGACAATCCATGCAGTTTTTTCAGTCCCGGGCAGACCTTTGTTCTTCGGCAACCGGCAATTGATACGTCACAAACAACAAGGCGCCGAACAATACCACCGCGCCGGCCTGGTGCAACACGCCCAAGTCAACCGGAACTTTGCCAATACAATTGATCAGCGTAAAAATGCCCAGCAGCACCTGGGTCGTCAAAGCCGCGAGCAACACCCAAAGCCCCTGCCGGAAAACCCTTGTTTTTGCCTGCGGCAACAGTTTCCAGAAAAAATACAAGACCATCAGCATGAGCACGTAAGCCGTGTTGCGATGCAAAAACTGGATCAGCGCCGGCATAAACGGATTGGTGTCGTAGTGCGCAAAACTGTCGGCCGTCCAATGGCTCCCGTCCAGCAACAAGGCGGGCAGGTAAGCGCCTTGCATCGACGGCCAGGTAGGGAAGAACAATCCCGCTTTGGTGCCCGACATCATAGCGCCCAGGGCCACCTGGACGAAGCCCACCCCAACCATGGTCCACGCAAACCGCCGCCAACGCGGACCCGACAGCACCGGAGGCGCAGGTCGCCAGGCGATAAACAGGGTCCAAAGCAGGTATCCGAAAATAACCAGCGCCATGCAAAGGTGCAAAGTGAGGTTATAGGCGTTCACCCAGGGCCGTTGTATGAGACCGCTGGCGACCATGATCCAGCCGAAAAACCCTTCGAGGCCAGCGAGGCCGACCACCACCCAAAGGCGGTTGCGCAGCCTGGGCGTCAGCATGCCTTTTCGCCAAAACCAGGCGAAAGGGATCACAAACACGAAAAACATGAGCCTGGCCCAGAGCCGGTGAAAGTATTCCCAGAAAAAAATGAACTTGAACTCTTCCAGCGTCATACCCTGATTGATCTTGTGGTACTGCGGCGTTTGTTGGTATAAGGCGAAGGCCTGCTCCCAATCGGCCTGGTTCAACGGTGGGATGGAGCCGGTCACGATTTCCCAGCGCGTGATACTCAGCCCGCTGCCGGTCAGGCGTGTGACGCCGCCGATGACGACCTGGAAAAAAATCATGACCAGCCCGGTGATCAGCCAAAGCCGAACGGCGCGGGACATTTTTTGCGAAGCAAGGGAGTTAAGGGTAGACGACATAGCGCAAGCAGCAAAGGGCTGCATTTTAAAACAAAAGTAGAACCCTTCCAGGTGTCGACAGTTGTTGATCGGTAGTAGTAATAGTTAATTTTAAAGAGTTTAAATATCCAACCCAGGGTCATCATCAGGGGTGTTAATTTGTGGAAAACGGTGTAAACCATTGACGCACCTTGTTTCTCCCCGGCAATTACCATGTTTATCCACAGCCGGAGGAAAAGGAAATCGATGGTCCTCAGGCACTTACCCCGTTTTGCACAGGGCTGTGCAAAAAATTGCGATTTTAAGGCTTTTCGTACCAACAATGCTGTTAGCTGGGAATAAGCGTGTAAAAAATCGTGGTTATACACCTTGCAAAGTCCGATGTGGAGAAAAGAAGGCTTTCGGCCCTGGGCTTTGTTGGCGGATGTTAAGACAAGGTAAAGTTGCCAACAGGGTTTCCGGCATTTTTGAAAAAGGACTCTTTTGGAAATCAGACAATTACGCGAAGTATTATTTTTAGTGTGGATAAAATTTTGAAACAAAAAATGTCTCCTCGGTCATTTATTCAAATGACTGATTTTTAAGAACTTGATCATTTCGGCCCAAATTTCCGGGAAACACTACCCCTTCCCGACCAAATTTTTCACCTGAAAAACACCCAACAAAAACGCCTTCGGGCGACATTCGAACCTACCATGTGCGGACGTTATTCCTTTGTTCCCTCCAAAAAGCAAATTGACACCCAACTTGCCGATCTCGAAAGGCCGGCCGAGTTGAAACTCAGTTTCAACATCGCCCCGACCCAGCAAGGCTACGTGGTCACCAACGATCAGCCCCGGCTGTTGCAAACGATGGTCTGGGGTCTCGTGCCCCACTGGAGCCGCGACGGCGCCAACGGCGGCCGGCTCATCAACGCCCGGGCGGAAGGCATTGCCGAAAAGCCTTCGTTTCGCGAACCCATCCGGCGCAAGCGTTGCCTCGTCTGGGCCGACAGTTTTTATGAATGGCGCCGCCTGGCCGACCGCCGGAAAATCCCCTACCGCATCCTGCCCGCCGACGGAAGCCTGCTTTGCTTCGCCGGCATCTGGGATGAATGGCGGCAAGGCGGTAAAACCCTTCGTACTTTTTCGATCATCACGACCTCGCCCAACCGCGAAGTCAGCGGGTTGCACGACCGGATGCCCGTGCTGCTCCCCGACGCTGCGGCGCAACAACGCTGGCTCTCGGAACTTCCGCTCGAAGATGTTTTGGACATGCTGCACCCTCCGGCCGACGGGTATTTGCAACTGTACCCGGTGTCCGAGCGCCTGAATTCGCCGGCGCACGACGGACCCGACCTGCACGAAGCAATCCCGGAAACGCCAACCTTGTTTTAAAAACCTCACCTTTGCGCCGCCACTGGCCCAGCTGCTTTTGAATCGCGAATTCCTGCTCAACATCCTTTTCCTGGTCTTTATCAATCTGCTGATAAAGCCGTTTTTCATCTTCGGCATCGATCTGACGGTGCAGAACAGTGTGCCCGAGGGCGACTACGGTTTGTATTTCACGCTGTTCAATTTCACGTACCTCTTTCAAATTCTGAATGACTTTGGTGTGCAGAATTTCAACAACCGGCACGTCAGTCAGCACCCGCATTTGCTGGAAAAATATTTCCCCAACTTCCTGGCAATCAAACTGTTGTTGAGCGTTTTTTACGTCGCTTTTTCCTTGTCTGCCGCCGCTGCTGCGCAGTATGATGCCCGGGCAATCAGTTTGCTGCTCATCCTTTTATTGAACCAGGTGCTGGTGCAAATCATCTTGTTTTTGCGTTCCAACGTCTCGGGTCTCGGGTTTTACCGCACCGACAGCCTATTGTCCTCGCTCGACAAGTTTTTGATGCTGCTCACCTGCGGGCTGGCCTTGTGGTCGCCCTGGTTGAAGCCGCATTTTTCCATCGAGATGTTTGCCCTGGCCCAAACGGCGGCACTTTTGCTCACGGCCCTGGTGGTGTTTTTGGTGTTGAGCAGCAAAACGGGCGGTCTTCGTTTTCGTCCCTCGTGGGCGCGCGACTGGCGTGCGGGCTGGCCGGCCGTGCTTTTTTTGTTCAAAAAAAGTTTTCCCTACGCGCTGGTCATCCTGCTGATGACCGCCTACACCCGTCTCGATGCGGTGCTGCTCGAGCGCCTCGAAGGCACGCGCCACGCCGACGTGTACGCCGGCGCCTACCGCCTGCTCGATGCCTGCAATATGTTCGGGTATTTGTTCGCGTCGCTGCTGCTGCCCATGTTTGCGCGGATGCTGAAACGCGGCGATGCCGTGCGGCCGCTGGTGTCGCTGAGTTTTAAACTGATTTGGGCCGGGAGCATCACGTTGGCCGCGGCGATCTTTTTTGCGCGGCAGGACCTGGTGGAACTCATGATGCCCGAGCGCGCTTCGGCTTATCGCTGGGATACGCTGGGTATCCTGATCTGGGCTTTCGTGCCGGTATGCAGCACCTACATTTTCAGCACTTTACTCACTGCCGACGAGCGTCTGATGGAGATGAACCGGTTTTTTGTGGCCGGCCTGGCGCTGGATGTCATTTTGAATTTGCTGCTCATTCCGGAATGGAAAGCGCAGGGCTCGGCCATTGCGACGCTGAGCACCCAGGCTTTTGTGGCGGCGGGCATGGTGTGGCTGTGCCGGCGGGATTTCGGGTTTCGGGCGAGCTGGCGCGGGTTGGGGCAGGTGCTGGGATTTGCGGCGGTAGTCGTGGTGGTCGATTGGGTGATTTTTGAAAGGACGGGGCTGAGGTGGCCGGTGAAGTTCGGGATGGGCTTGGGGGTTGGTTTTTTGGGGTTGGTGGGGTTGAGGTTGCTGGATTGGCGGCAGGTGAGGGTGTTTTTGAACAAAGAAGTATGACCCATTTCCAATCCTTAGTATTTCTGCCTACTGCCCTATAATTGCCGTTCCTCCCTGGCTGGTTAATTTGACACGCACATTTATCGTTTCAGTGGCGGGGTATGACCCGGGTTTAAACACGATTTCTGCTCCATCCCAGGCGCCGTAATAGTTCAAAACGTCGTGAAGATTATTAAATGGACGAGCGGCGGTCCCTGGTTGGGGAAAGGGTACCGGCTCGCCGTGCAAGGGTGTAGCCGGCGCGGCCGGATCAACAAAGATTTGCCTGGTATAGTGTTTTAATTTTACTGTATTCGATTGTAAATAATTGTGGATATACAAAATCACGTGGAGTTGTCCACTGACATTAGGAGCGTTCAGGTTGTCTACATCCCAATAAGTCAAACCTTCCGGTTCGTCACCTCCGTCAAATGAATTATCAAAAGCGAATCGAAAATAAGGGGGGCAGCACGTAAACCCTCCATTAAAAGATCGTTGAATTTCCTGCCAGTTGTTGACATTGAAAACATGTAAACCGTCCGTAGGGTATTGATCTACAAATATTCCACAACTGACGAAAAGCAACTCACCATTTGGAGAAAACTCTCCTCCTTGCATACTATATAATTTAAAGGGTTGGTTTCCAACTATATCAGTTAAAGGATATTGGTCTGTCATTGATAATCCATAATGATTACCGGGTTGATTAAGAATGGTATCCCAATTTATTTGATATCGGATAATTGCTTCGGCATCATCAGTGGAGGTATATAGGTATCCATTTTTCGGATGCACAGCGCACCAGCCCACATCGTGTTGGCCTATTAAAAAGGCATAGTTGAGAAATGTCAGGTCATCGGCTCGAAATACGGCAATTGCTGGAGGAAGTTCGGTGCCCGGGATCGGGTGATTCAAACTGTCAAGGATGGGACTATTGGTTAACGGGATGAATAGATAATCAATGCCATTGTGCCGGAAATTATCGAGGTCTCCGGCATGCCCATATCGGTTATTGAAAAGGGAATCGACTTCTTCCAGATGGCGGGTTAAAACAGCCTGGTTGTCTGAAAAATCCTGATCGAGGTCTTCAGTGACCGGAATTCTAGTGATGACCCAGGAGTTATCAGGAAATCCGAAAATATCTGAACTTAATGACGTGAAATACCAGTTGGAGTCGTCGTGTGTGACGCCATTTGTCAGGTTGTCGTCGTCGCCCCAGCTCGGTGTTCCGTTATCAGGGTGATTGTCAACAAATAAAAAGGAGCCTTCGTAAGCTTTCAGGCCAGCGTTAGGATTTTGGCCAACAGCCGAATGGGTAAGCAACAACAAGATTCCAGTAATACAGGAGGTGAAATACGTTTTCATCTTTCAGTCTATTAAGGTTATTGCATCATTACCTGCATCAGCACCAAGCCCTCTTCATTCGGGCTGGTCAGAGCCTTGCCCAGAACCGCCCCAAATGCCTTCCTGCGATTTTTGACCGCCATGGCACAGCCCAGGGTATTGGAAGAAGTGAGCAGGTTGCCCGGTTTTACTTTCCCGACTACCCGCACCATTACCTTTCCGCCCATGGCAATTTTGGTATCGCCATCCAGGACGCCATCTTGTCGAAGACCAAGGCCGGGGTTTACCCCGCCTGCACCGCTTACGACGCCCACGACGGTGGGATCATACGCTTTTGCACTCCGCCGAATGGCATTGCGTCCGCCGGTCGGATCAATGACGGCTATTTCACCCGGTAAAATCAGTTCAGTGGCTTGTGAAAGTTCATACCAGTCGCAGCCTCCCAGCAGACTGACGCACTTCGCTTCAATCATACCGTTTACAGACATCGTGTCGCCCTGCACTTTCAGGTCGCCTTTAACGAAGGCGTCTTCTTTTGCCACAAACTGGTGCTTGACAAGGACGGTATCTGCAGATACCACGAGGTTATCAGCGATGATGAGTTTTCCTTCAATGGTCATATCTCCACCCACCCTGAGGTCTTCCTCCACATTTGCATCTTCCTGCACTTCAAATTGATGATTCACCCGTACCAGATCATCGGTTACGACCAGGTTGTCGGCAACGACAGCCTCGCCATTTACCAGTAGTTTTCCTTCTTTGGTAATCCGCATCCGTTCCACCTGATTGGTTTTGAATACCAGATCGACTGCAACGGTGGTGCCGATAAAATGGCAGGTGTCGTTCACCAGGTTATTTCCCTGGAGATTCCAAAAAGGGATACCCGGGGCGTTGCAGCCGGTTTTTTCACTGGTCCCGACGGGTTGAAGTATCTCTGCCGTGCCGGCATGAAATGCATACGGAACAGCCAGCAGCCTGCTCGAGCCCAGCAGTTTAAAATCATTCCCGCCGCGTTCGTCGATGGCCGTGCGAAGCCAGATTTCGGCAGTGCTCCACGGAATGGCTGAAAACTGCCCCTTCTGCACACGGCCTTCTCCAATAGTGAGTGAAAACGCACCGCCGGGGTCGGTAGTAACCAGATGCGTTTCGGTGTAAACAGCCTTACCCTCCGGCCCTCCGGCCAAAATTTCAACCTGCAGGTTGATGGTTTGAGTGCGCATCGGATTGCCATTCAAATCATGGGCGAGAGCCTGATAACGCATGCCTTGCGGCACATTTTGGGCTTGCAACATTTGGCTTACGCATAACCAAATGAACACCGGCAGGTAGTAATTCATCTTTTTCATGCTGAATACATTTTTGTGTTGAGGTGAAATTCCATTTGTCTTGTGAAGTGAATACCGATCATTGTTTGATCACCTTTAAGGTGCACTGCCACCCACTTTCGTCCGAGAGAGTGAGATAATACCATGCTGCGGGCATCGACTGAAGGTCCAATACGGCGGGATTTTTATTGAGCGAAGCGGAAAGGAGAGTCCGGCCGGAAGCGTCGCGTACTGTGGCCAGTACGGGTACCGTCCATGTTTGATCAGATTGTATGCTCAACTGAGATGTGACCGGATTCGGGTAAATTTTGATGTGGGAAGAGGCAGCGGGTCCTTTCACCTCGACATAACTGAATGGACAAGCGTAATCACCCGGGAGAACGGCTTGTTGAAACCCTTCGGCGATGACAATTGTACATTCCTCGGTATAAGTAGCCGATGTCGCGATATCCCCCAGGGACCAACTGATGCTGAGCGCAGCTGTTGAGTCCGTGTTTCCCGCGCTTGAAACCCAATCCCTTGTTGATTGGGCGAAAAGACAGGCGCACAAAAGTTGTGCAAGCAAAAAAAATGAGATTGTTTTCAGCATGGCGGCAGTCGGTTGAACCGGTTAAACACTGCCGCAATATCACCTCTGCCCCCGCCCGCTTTGCTTACGTTTAATCTGCATTTTCTTGTGCATTTGATGCATCAGGCGTGGTCTCCTTTCGTATATCCCTCGGGCTTTTTCCAAAATACCGCTTAAAAGCGTTGGAAAAGTGGGCCGCTTCCCGAAAACCTACGGCAAATCCGATTTCGCGTATCGACTTGTCGGTACGATGTAGTAGATCGAAAGCCTTTTCGAGCCGGTATTTCAGGATATACTGCTCGGTAGTCAAC
>JBGAJY010000137.1:0-15550 GCA_044224705.1 Saprospiraceae bacterium | reverse complement strand
AAAAACGGGGCTGCCGTTCCGCCCATTCCATCGCCCCCCCTCCCTTTTGGGGGTGGGGTCGGGGGGGGGGTTGACACGCGGTTGGACTAACTCAATCATTTTCAAAGCCCTTTTATCCTCCCCGGGCTACGACATTTACCCGTTCACCCACTTCTTTTTGGATGCCAGCCAGCGGCCCCTGTCCTTTGTTTCATTCTTCCATCAACAACGAACATTTGGACTATGAAACGCAAAGCATTTAATCTGTCGGCTATCGCCCTTATCTGTCTTTTCAGCGGCTTTCTGACCAGCTGCAACCACAACAGCAACGATGATAATCCTGCACCCGGCGGCAACCCTCCCGCTTCCGGCGCCTGGCACGTGACTTATTTTTTTGACAAACAGGACGAAACCGGCAACTACAACGGCTTCACTTTCGAATTCGGCAACAGCGGCTCCATAACGGCCACCAAGGGCGGCCAGACCTGGTCGGGCAGCTGGTCGACCGGCTTCGACGACAGCCACAACAAGTTTCTGATCGACTTCACAGGCAACCCGCCTTCGGCTCTTTTGGACCTGGAAGAAGACTGGCTCATCATCGAACAAACCGACGATTTTATGCATTTCGAGCATACCAGCGGCGGCAACGGCGATACGGATGTGCTGAAAATGACCAGGAATTAGAGTATTGGCGTCTTCCAAAGACCGCTTCAACTTGGGTCACTCCGGCCATCCGGGGTGGCTCATTTTTTTATGGCGAAGGGCAAAAGGCAAAAAACTATCCTTCCGAATCCAGGGTGTCAAAAACTGCGTAGTGGTTGAATTTGAACACCCCCGGGCGAAACCGGTGGCAGCCCGAAATACGGAAGGATTATTTTTTTGCCTTTTGCCCCCTGCCTTTTGCCACGCACTTAAACCCGTTTCCCTGTTTTCGGCGCTTCCGGATTGTTTCTCGAAGTATCGTAGGCTACCAAACCCTCCACCTTGCCCTCAGCGCCGCGGTAAAAAGCCAGCCGGCGGTAAATGGGCTGGAGAAGGAACTCATCCTTCCCGAGGGGTTTCAGTTCCACGGCAGTGTATTGAGCGATGTCGAGATAAAGTTGTTCGCCGTCCTGACGGATGGTCATGGTTCTCAGGGATTCCCGTTCTTCCGGCAGCTGGTATTTGCCGGCAAATGCGCCCAGCGCTTCAAGGCGCTGGTCCTTGGTGAGTACCCGTCTCGTTTCAAGGTGATTTCGAAAGTGTAGACGGGCGTATCATCCGTATCCGCTGTCGGGTTGAGGATGAACTGGCCGCGGGCATCTTCCGGCAATTCAGCCAGCACGATATCCGTATCGTTCAGTTTTTCACCGGTGAAATACATCTGCGTCACAATTTCGTGGTACCCCCGGCGAGATACTTTAAAATGGATGTGCGGCGTGCGAAACTGGGAAGGGTCGTTCGGGTCGTCACCAATGGCATACGAGCCGGGTTTGATGGTTTTAAAGCCGTATTCACCGGCGTCGTTGGTGATCACTTCGCCCCAGCCCTGGAAGTGGGGGTCGAGCGGCTTGGGGCTTTTGTCGCGCTCGTGGTGGTAGCGACCATGCGTATTGGCCGACCAGATTTCCACCAGGGCATCTTTAACCGGTTTGCAATTATCGTCCTGGATTCGACCTCGCACCCGGATGACCTCACCGGCGGCGCGTTCCGTATGACCTTTGATGAGCGTGAGGTCGAGGTCTTCATCTTCGCCCTGGACCAGGGGATAAAACGGGCCGAGATCCTGCTCGGGCGTGACGCTGCAAGAGCCGATCGTTTCGGCGCTGGGCGTCCGGTTGTTGTTGCAGCCCCATGCGGTGGCGAGAAGGCCGGCCGTTGCGCCAAGGCCGAGCTGGAGCATGCGGCGACGGGGTAGTTTGCTGTTTTCCTGCATAATATGGAGTTTGATAAAAGGTGAATACCAGTCAAATGTAAACATCACGCACACTCCGAATGCCCGCAATTTTTGCAGTGCAGACAGCCCTCCTGGTACACCAGCCCTTCGGTTTTACACTCCGGGCAAAGGTTGTGCGAGGGTGTCGTGCCGTCGGGGATGAATTTGCGCAGAGAACGGACCACGCCGTTTTTCCAGTTGTTGAGCGAAGCGCTTTCCAGGTGCAGGTTTTCGACCATGTCGACCACGTAAGTGAGCGGCATGCCGTGGCGCAGGACGCCCGAAATGAGCCGCGCGTAGTTCCAGTATTCCTTGTTGAAGGTGCGCGACAGCCCTTCGATGGTCACTTTGTAGCCGTCTTTATCGGTGTACTGGAAGTCGTAGCGATTTTTGCCGTTCTCCTTGATTTTGAGGACTTTGCCAGCCGATACCTGGGTCAATACCGTAAAGGAATCCACGGCGCGGCCGGTAAATATCTCATAGGGTTTCCCTTCAAAAATACCGACTACGGCCACCCAGCGTTCGTCGTTGTTCATGAAACTGAACACCACGGCGTCGAGTTCGCGGGGGCGTTTGGGTGCGGCGGTTTCGGCAAACACGGCCGGCTTGTCCTCTTTTTTATCGCTCAGCAGCACGCCGCTGCGTGAGCCTTCGCGGTACACGGTCATGCCTTTGCAGCCGACTTCCCAACCGGTCAGGTAAATTTTCTCGACGAGTTCTTCGGTAGCATTTTCTGGCACGTTGACCGTGACGCTGATGCTGTGGTCGACCCATTTTTGCACGCGGCCCTGCAGGTGCACCTTGCTCACCCAATCGACGTCTTCGGCCGAGGCGCGGTACCAGGGCGATTGCCGGATGACTGCCTGGAGTTCTTCCTCGGGCATGTTTTCCACTTCCGCTACGTTGTAGCCCCGCGTTTTCAGCCATTGTTTGAAGGGTATGTGAAACACATGGTAGTCTTCCCAGGAGTCGCCGACTTCGTCGGTGAAGGTGATGCGCGCGTTTTTGTCGTTCGGATTCACCTTACGGCGGCGCTTGTAAGAAATGCGGAACACCGGCTCCAGCCCTGAAGTCGTCTGGGTCATGAGGCTGGTGGTGCCCGTGGGAGCGATGGTAAGCAGGGCAATGTTGCGGCGGCCGTACTTCGTCATGTCGTTGTAGAGCGCCGGGTCGGCTTCACGGAGGCGTTGGATAAAAGGGTTGTCGGCTTCACGGGCAGCGTCGTAAATCGGGAAAGCGCCGCGTTCGCGGGCCAGGTCGACCGAGCCGCGATAGATTTCCACGGCCATGGAACGGTGCAGTTTTTCACAAAATTCGAGCGATTCCTCGGAGCCGTAGCGGATGCCGAGGGCGGCCAGCATGTCGCCTTCGGCGGTGATGCCGATGCCGGTGCGACGACCTTTGCGGCATTTCTCGCGAATTTTCAGCCAAAGATCGTGCTCGGTGGCTTTGACCACCTCGGGTTCAGGATCCTTTTGGATTTTTTCAAGAATGGCCTCGATTTTTTCCAGTTCGAGGTCGAGGATGTCGTCCATCAGCCGCTGGGCGTGGCGGGCATGGCGGGCGAATTTTTCAAAATCAAAACGCGCATCGGGGGTAAACGGCTGATCGACATAGCTGAACAGGTTGATCGCCAGCAGGCGGCAGCTGTCATAGGGGCACAGCGGGATTTCCCCGCAGGGGTTGGTTGAAGCGGTGCGAAAACCCAGATCGGCGTAGCAGTCGGGCACCGATTCGCGCAGCACCGTGTCCCAGAACAGGATGCCCGGCTCGGCGCTTTTCCAGGCGTTATGCACGATTTTTTTCCAAAGCCAGACGGCGTCGATTTCGCTTTCGACCTTCGGCTTTTTGGCATCGATGGGGAAGCGCAGGCGGTAGGGCTGGCCGGCGACTACGGCTTTCATGAATGCGTCGTCGATACGGACGGAAATGTTGGCGCCGGTGACTTTGGTGCTATCGAGCTTGGCATCGACAAATTGCGCAATGTCGGGGTGCCGCACCGCGAGGGTGAGCATCAGCGCGCCGCGGCGGCCGTCCTGCGCCACTTCGCGGGTGGAATTGGAATAACGTTCCATGAACGGCAGGATACCGGTGCTCGTAAGTGCGCTGTTCATGACCGGGATGCCTTGCGGGCGCAGGTGAGAGAGGTCGTGCCCCACTCCGCCGCGGCGTTTCATCAATTGTACCTGTTCCTCGTCCATTTTCATAATAGCGCCGTAGGAGTCGGCGCTGCCTTCGACGCCAATCACGAAGCAGTTGGACAGCGAGACGACCTGGAAGGGGTTGCCGATGCCCGCCATGGGGCTGCCTTGCGGCACGAGATAGCGGAATTCGCTCAGCAGTTCGTAGATGTCGTCTTCGGAGAGCGGATTGAGGTACAGCCGTTCGATACGCGCCAGCTCGCGGGCGATGCGGCGGTGCATCTCGTCGGGGCTGCGTTCGTAAATTTTCCCGAAGGAATCTTTCAGGGCGTATTTGTTGAGCCAGACACCTGCCGCGAGGGTATCGCCTTTGAAATAGGCAGTGGCGGCTTTCATGGCCTCTTCCGTGGTATAAACGGGCAATTCGGAGCGTTGGACGACCGGTTGGTCGGTAGCGGTTTCGGTCATTTTTTGAACAATTTATTGGGTCAGCATTGGCTTTTTCCCGGAAAGCCATTCTGTTCCACGCGATTTTCCCTTCTGAGCAAATCTACGTCACCGGCGACGGTTCGGCCGGTGATTTTAATCAGCAGGTAGCATCTTTAATAAATCTCCGGCGCCAGTTGCAAAGCCGGTCCTTTCTATGGTTGTCTCCAAAAAATGACAAACATTCTGCTATTCCCTGCATCCAGGTCATTGTTTTTGTTGTCTGAAGTTGCCTAAATTAGACAGGACTAAACTCTGCCCGGATCATGAAAGCAAATTCAACCATCAGCGAAATGGTAACAGCGGATTACCGCGCTGCCAATGTCCTGGACCGCTTCGGCATTGATTTTTGCGAAAGCGGATCCAGCACCCTTTCAGAGGTGTGCAAGCAGTTGAACATCGATGAAAAAGCAATCGATGAGGCACTCGCCGAACTGCAATCCAGTTCCGGCCACCACCAACCGGTCTGGCATTTTGCCGACTGGGACTCCAAATTCCTCGTGGAGTTTATCGTGCACCACCACCACCAGTACCTGCGATCAACATTGCCCGAGCTGCTGCTCAGGGGCGAAGCTGTTTTGAGCCATGTACGAACAAAGGCCGCCGACTGGCACGATATCCTCCGTCTGGTACAAAGGCTTTCAGAGGATGTTCTGCAGCACCTTCTTTTCGAAGAACGAAAAGTATTCCCTTATATCCTGGATCTCGAAGCGGCCCGCACGGCGCACATCGCCGTGGTGGCGCCCGAATTCGGGCGGATCGAAAACCCCGTGCGGCAAATGCAGCAGGAGCACCTGGCCATTCTTCAGCAATTACAGAGCATCCGGAAGAAAATCCAAAGTTGTAAAAGGTCGGCCCTGATCCCGACTGAATTATCCGGCTGGCTGGGCATGCTGGAAGAACTCGATGCCAACCTGCACCTGTTCATCCACCTCGAAACCAACCTGCTTTTCCCGCGCGCCATGGCCGCCGAAGCCGAACTGCTGGATCGTATCGGATTCACCACGATCTGGTTTGGATAGCACCCGAAGTCATGACCAATATCAGGCAAGGCCGGGCAGCGCATCATTGCTGCCGTTGTAAATAGGGGGCAGCTTTGGAGCGTTCAATTGTTCATGCATCCAAAAACTGCTACCATGAAAAAAACGATCCAACTCAGCCTGTGGGGAATTGCAGCACTGATGTTGTCACTTTTCGCTGCATGCCAGTCTTCGGCAGACAAAATCCGCGAAAACGCCGCCGAAAAAGCCCTCGAAAATGCCACGGGTAAAGACGTCGACATCAATAAAACGGGCGACGTGACCATCGAAGGAAACGGCGAACGGGTGGTGATGAATCAGGGCGAAAACGTATGGCCCGCTGATATTCCCGGCGAAGTACCCGAGTTCAAAGGCCCTGCCATCCAGCGCGTCACCCGAACCGACATGAACGACGCCCTGACCTGGAACATCATCTATGAAGGCGCCGCCGGCAGTAACCTTCAAACCTATAACGCCGCACTTAAAGAAGCCGGATTTAAAACAGCCCTCATGCAAATGCCCCAGGGCGGCAGTGTTACGGGAGAAAAAGACGACCTGCTGGTATCCCTTATGGTGAGCGAAAAAACCTGCATGGTGAGCGTACAGCGCAAGAAATAGACTATTGACATAAACCGACCGGCAGCGGGTAACCTGCCGGAAAGGGGGCAGGATGCGCGAGCATTTGCCCCCGGTTTTTTTTCAGGCTCTGCGAACAAACAGCCCTTACCGCAACAAGGTCACATCCCCGTTTTTTTTCAACACCGTACCGTCCGGATATTCGAACTCCGCCATCCAGACAAGCACGTCGGAGGGGAAATCCTTACCCCGGAAACGGCCGTCCCAGCCGAGTGATTCCACGTTGGCCGGGAAATTGGTCCGCTCGAATACCAGCTCTCCCCAGCGGTCGTAAATCCGCAGGAAATGCACCTGAATGACGCATTCCGGCGCCAGCAGGTAGAACCAGTCGTTGGTGCCTCATAAATGCGCAGGAAATGCACCTGAATGACGCACTCCGGCGCCAGCAGGTAGAACCAGTCGTTGGTGCCGTCGTCGTCGGGAGTGAACGCGTTCGGGATATACGGGCCTTCGCAAGGGAGCACCACCAATTCGATGGAATCGACTGCCCCACAGCCATTCACGTCGGTCACCTGCGCGGCGTAGACCACCGTGGCCAGGGGCGTCGCTACGGGGTTCTGGCAATCGTAGCAACTGAGCCAATCGGGCGGCGGCGCGGGCGTCCATTGCCATTGAAATGGCCCCATTCCAATAGCCACCGGGTTCAGCGTCAAGGTGTCTCCCATGACCAGGGTGTCGGTTTGCAGCAATTGCAGCAGCGGTCCGGCCAGCGCAAGCACCGTCACCACCACCGTGGAATCGCAAACACCCGCCCCTCCGGGAAGGTGGAAAATGTGGGTCTGACCCGCCGGAATGTTGACATCGTTGTACACTGCAAAACCGCCCGCACAAGCGCTCAGCGTCAGTTGCGTGGTACTGGTGTCGAGCAATACTACACTGACTTGCGCAATGGAATCACAGCCATTTTCCCCAGTAAAGACAAACTGCAGGGTCGTATCGGTGGTGATGGAGGCGCCGTTGACGACCACTGTGTCGCCCGGACAAATGGCTTGTTCTGAAAAAGATTGCACCGGATCGATACCCGTCACGGTGATCGTGAGCACGGAATCGCAGCCCCCGGGCGTCGTGAGCGTAAGCACCGCCACCGTATCGGCAGGTAGTTCGACGCCCAAGAGCAGCAGGGTTTCGTTGCTGCACACCGTCGTGTCAAGGCTTGCAAAAATGGTTTCCGTGGTTACCGTCACGGCGATCGTATCGGCCGACAGGCAATTCGCAGCGTTCTGCGCCACAACGGTGTACGTTGTGGAATCGGTCACTGTGGCGTGTACCACCTGGCAGGTATCACAATCGAGCCCGGCCGCCGGGCTCCAGGTCCAGCTGTCAAAACCTGTCGGCAGGTAAAATACTACCGCGGAGCCTGCGCAGACGAGCCGGTCGGGGCCGAGATTGAGGGCGGTCAGGGGCAGCACACTGATCTGGATCGTGTCGCTTTGTTTGTTGCCGCAGATGTCCCAAACGTCCACCCAATACGTGCCTGGGAAGAGCGTCGTAAGGGTTTGCTCCGCCGTGCCATCGTTCCAGCGGTACTTTTGGAAACCTGCGCCGGCGTCGAGCACCTGCACGCCGTTTTCACAAACCTGGATGTCGGGACCGAGATTAAGTACGGGCGCATTGTTGTCAAAAAGATGGATAACCAGCGTGTCTGTCCCGTTGGCACATGTTGAAAAAGCCGTGGCAACCAGCGTGGCCGTACCGGCCTGATCGAAGTGAATCGTGATGGCGTCGTCGGTTTCCGTCAGAACGGTTCCGGTGCCGCTGAGCGTCCAGCGTACCGAGTCGACGATACACAGGTCGTTGATTTTCAGTTCGTACGCCAGGTCGCCGGGCACCTGGCAGAGCGAGTCGGACCCGGTGATGTCGAGGTAAAGTTCTTTGGGCAAAAAGTCCTGAGGGAACGACGGCAGGCCCAGGTTGGCGCCGCCGGGCGACAGGTTGAGCCCACCCTGCTGGTACTGACAGCCCAGGCCCTGAACGTTTGGATGATGGATGATGCCCAGCGTCGGGGTGAACTGCAGCGGAAAAGTGTTCGTGACGTAGATCTTCCCGTTCGGGGCGCGCTGCAATTGGCCGAAACGATACTGATCGGGAAATAGCGCCAGCACATTCGAGCTTTGAAACATCGCCGCCGGGGTGCCTGCGTTCAGGTCGAATTGCCAGATGCGCGAAGGAGCACCAAGATTGGTCACATAGAACAATTGTCCGTTGGGTGAAAATTCCACGCCGTAGGCGCCCGACAATCCGGGCGCCGCCAGGGTCAGCGGATTCTGCAATTGACCTGTGCTGTTGTCGAAGTCAAACCGTTCAATGGCGTTGCTGTGATACAGCGTATTGACCACTTTTCGGCCGTTCGGGCTGAATTTCAGACAGCCGATGACGTTGGGCTCTGCCAAGCTGCCGGGCGTGCCGATGTTCGTATTCACCGGCGCGCCGAGTCCGGCGGCGCTGAGCGGATAGGCCCGGAAGCGGTTGTTGCCGCGTTCCTTGACCAAAATCCACCAGTCTTCGCCGTTGCAATGGCGGGTGGCGGTGATTTTTTCGGTAAACAAGCTTTGCGGGATCAGTTCGATGTTTTTTTGCCCTGGAACGACGTCGCCCAGCCCGCCGTCGAGCGACATATCCACCACCGAATAGGACAGCCCTTTGCCCGAGCCGAGATTGTCGTAACTGTTTGGCGTGAATACAAAAAAGCGCCAGGGCTGGCCCGGTTGGGGCAAAATGAGCGTCTGCGTCGTCGAAGCATGCCCGTCGAGGTTGTTGCCGTTGGGCATGAGCTGGTGGTTGCGGTTGAAGAGTTTGGAGGCGTCGGTATAAAATAGCAGGTTGCCGAGCTGATCGGTGGCTACGGAAGAAGCTTCGCGGCTGAACGTTTGTCCGTCGGTCAGCACCGTGGGCGGGTCGCTGGAAAAATCGAGCCCTGCCCCGTCGCCGAAATACCAGAAGCGCGATTGTTCGCCGTCGCAGGCGTTGCAATCGCAGTCGTTGTCGAGGCAATCGAACAGACCGTCGCCGTCGTCGTCGAGACCGTTGTTGCAGATTTCCGTGTTGCAGGCGTTTTTACACACATCCAGTTCAGGCAAATTCACGACATGGGGCGCCACATTCCGCAGGTTCTGGGTGATGGGGCTGGAATACTGGATCAGGGTGATGGGCTGCGACACCGGACTGAGGTCCTGCGCCGTTACAACCACGTCCAGGGGAAGAGCGCAATTGCCGCCGACCAGGCCGTCGCTGATGGCCGCCTTGACCACCCACACGTCGCCCGAACCCGTCCCCCCGGTGAAATACACGTACTCGCCGGCCGTGGTCATCATTTTTTCTCCGCGAAAAACGATGATATTTTCGTAGTTCCTCGCCCAGAGCAGGTTTCCATTTTTATCCATTTTTATCAGATAGATACGCGCAGGCTGGTCAATGGCCAGGTTGGCTGCCGCTATGATGTAGCCATCCGCCACGGAAACGATGCTTTTAACAATTGCGAACGGATAATCGGCGATCGTGTACAGTTTTGACCAGATCATGTTGCCGTTCAGGTCGGTTTTGCTCACAGCGAATTGATCTGTAAGCTGGTCGTCGCTGTCGAAATCGCCGTAATACACCGTCACCATGTTGTCGCCGTCGAACACAAAATCCGGGGCGTAATTCCGGGCCTGGGCCGACTGGTCGAACAAGGGCATACGCGACCATATTTCATTGCCCGACAAATCGAACCGGCTCAGGCCGCCGCGCATGCCCGAAAAATTGTTGCCGTAGGTGTAGCGACCCGAGGTGTAAATGCTGCCGTTGCGCAGCTGCGCCTCGATCACGCCTTCGGAGCCGCCGAAGGTATAAGCGATTTTTACGCCCGAATAAGCGCCTGTGTTGCGGTCGATCTCCACGATGTGCGCGTCGTCGTTGCTGCCGGGAGGCGGCGATTCGTGGTAGGAATTGAAAGCGAGGTAATTGCCGCCGGGCGATTTTTCCAAAATGGCGAAATAGACGGTTTGAGGCGTGGCAGGGTTTTCATAAGCCCACAACACCTGGTCGGCCGAAGGGTCGTATTTGAACGTAAAACCTATGAACTGGCCGTTTTGAAAAAGCCCGCAGCCGACCAGGTTGCCATCGCTGTCTTCGATCATTTGGCTCACCCGCTCGTCGGTCCCGCTCGTGAATTTGAAACTGCGCATCCAGAGCATCTGTCCATCAGGCGTCATTTTCATGAGCAGGGTGCTGTCCCCGGCGTAGCCGCTGAGGAAGAAATTGCCGTCGCTCGCCGGGATGATATTGTTCCCGCCTTCCACCATCGGTCCATTGATGCCGAAGGTTTTGATCCAGGTGTCTTCGCAGCCTGCATTGGTGATGCAATCGGCCGCGCAGGGCGTGGTTTCGGTCAGTGTGATATTGCTCAACGTCAGGTTCGACGCAATCAGCGGCGGCGGCGGCAGGGTGTTGATGAGGCCGGGGGTGACCACGGGCGTGACGGCCAGTTTGGTGATCGAATGCGGCGCTTCTGCGCATTGTCCCGCTACGCCGGCCTCGTCCGATTTCAGTAGCCATACGTCCTTGTTGGCGGTGGTGCCGTATCCGGTCAGCACGTATCCGTCCGGTGCAAAATCGATGGACAAAAGTCGGTCCTGCCCGGTGCCGGCGTACTCCCGGGACCATTCCACATCGCCGGTGGGGCCGCATTTGAACATCAGGGGCGTACCGGAGCCGATGGTTGCCGCATCATTTCCCGCAAAAACATAGCCGCCGTCAGTGGTTTGCAGGGTAGATAAAATACCAAAATCGATGGCCTGGCTGGTCTGGAATACCTGCGACCATTCGAGCATGCCGTTGGCTTTCAATTTCACCAGCCAGCCGTCGTCGAGGTAAGCGCCTCCGGCGGGGCCGTTCCAGCCCGAGGTGGCTCCGATGGCCATGAGTCCGCCGTCGGCGGTGGGGAAAATGTCGGTCAGCCATTCGTTGTCGGAGGAGCCGTAGGCATTGACCCAAAGCAAAGTGCCCGCGGAGTTGAAGCGCATGACCATGCCGTCGTGGATGCTGCTCAGGTTTTGGCCGAAAGAATTGGTGAATCCGGCGGCGGCGATATCGCCGTTGGGCAGTTCGCGGATGCCCTGGATAAAATCGATAAAACTGCCGTCGTAGAAGTTGGACCAGATCACGTTGCCGTTCAGGTCCATTTTGGTCAGGATGCCCGTATAGGCTATGGCATTGGTGTTGTGCATGCCGCCGCCAAGCAGCAGATTGCCGTCCTGGGTGAGGATCACATCGGTAAATACGTTAGGCGATTCAGTGGTGTTCATGGTTTTTTGCCAGAGGATGGTGCCGTCCGTAGCGAAGCGGGCCACCAGGGGGCGGTCGGTGCCACCGGGTCCGGGCAGGTCGCCGATCACGATCCAGCCGCCGTCGGGCAGGGCCAGCAGTTGCCGCACGCCGTCGGTGCCGGGGCCGCCGAAGCGTTTTTGCCAAAGGGTGGTGCCGTCAGGGGTGGTTTTGAGGAGGTAGATGTCGGTGTTGTTTTGGAGGACCGTGGTGCCGCCCACGAGGAAATTCCCGTCGGCCAGGGTCACGACGTGCAAGCCCTGGTTGTCGTTGTTGTCGCCCCAGTATTTTTGAAAGGTGACGTTGGCGCAGGAATCCTGCACGGAGAGGTACACCAGTTCGTTTTTTTCACAAAAACCGTTTCCCGCGGTGAGGCGCAGGACAAAAACACCCGTGGAATTGGGCGTAAAAGACGGCAGCGTGGCGCCCTGTGAAATGCCGTTGACATACCACTCGTACTGGGTGGCATTCTGGCTCTGGTTGGTGATTACGACGGTTTCACCCACGGCGGGCGCGGGGTTGCTCACGGAAAAAGCCGCCACAACAGGACAACTCACGTTGACAATCACTTGAAAATCATCGTTGTAACAAAGGTCCGGATTGCCCGAATTGGCCGTCAGGTTAATCGTAAAAGTGCCGGCGGTATTGAAGGTATAAGAAGTGTTGGTCGAGCTGGCGAAGGGTGTCCCGTCGATGGTCCAGTTGTACGACACCGCATTGGTACTGCTGTTGGTAAAATTCACGGTTTGTCCCACATTCACCGACACGGCGGAGGCTGTGAAGTTGGCGGTCACGGGGTTGGGGCAAGGGTCCTGGCAGGCTTTCGAATCGAGCAGGCTTTGGCGCACGTTTTCGATATGCCAGTGCATGCGGTCGCTTTGTCCGGAGGTGAAATCGTTGAAACAGTTGAAGTCGGTGTAATCCATAAAATTGAGGATCATGTCCGGCTGGTCGCTGGTGAATCCCGATTGGGCATCGGTGTTGCAGGTGTTGACCACAGCGCTGCAATCCACCCAGAGCGTGCTTTGATCGGGCGGCGTGTCGCAAACCCGGTCGCCGTCGGCGAGGCAGTCGTTGTTGGCGCAGCCGCCTTGAAAGGTGTGGTAAAGGCCCAGGTAGTGGCCCATTTCGTGTACGAGCACGCCGGTATTCCCCGGCGTGGAGCCCAGGTACGGCGCTTCCATCACGATCCCGTCCTCGGGATTGCCGTGCGAGGAAGGGAAAAAGGCGTAGCCCACCACGCCGCAGCCGCTGCTGAGCGTGCAGATTTCGCGCACCAGCCAGATGTTGATGTAGTCCGTGGGCGTCCAGCGATTGAGGTCTTTGAGGTCGATGTCGTCGTTTTCCTCCACCAGGTCGGTCAGTGGGCTCTGGTCGCGGGTGATACCGGTGGTGGGCTGGTCGTCGGGGGTTCGTTTGGCCAGGCAGAACTGGATCATGGTATTGGTTCCGCTGCCCTGGTCGTAGTAGGCCATGTTGGCGAAGGCCTCGTTGAGTTGCTGGATGCCGGCGAGCACCTGGGCGTCGGGGATGTTTTCCGGGCCGTTGTCGTGGATGATGTGGACGACCACCGGGAGCGTGAGCAATTGCACGCTTTTACCCGCCACAGGTGGGTTTTGGGCAAAAAAGTCGTAGGATTTTTGCTCGGTCTGCCGGTGTTTTTGCAGCCAGGAAGGGCTTCTCATGGCTTTTTCCTGCGCGATGTCGCTGCCGCAGGACCAGTGGGTCGGTTTGTTTTGGGCAAGAAGAACAAAGGGGGCAATTGCGAGCAGCAGGCAGATAATTATCGAGCGATTCATAAGGCGAATATGGTTAAACGGTGTGCAATCGCGTGTTCCAGGCCCGAAACGTACAGGGTTTTTAATAACGAGACAAGGGCGAAACAGCAAGTCTGACATTTCGGGCCATAACTATGCCGATGATGGTATTACGGGCATATCCGCTGTCTTTGCCGGCAAAAAATCATTGGCCGCCATGATCAAGGTCAAATTAGTTCCGCGTGCTTTTTGGCCATTTTCGCACCCAAAAAAAGACCGATGCAGTCCGTCAATCTACCCGAAACAGTTTTTCCCAAAAAAGGCCTCCGGCCGGTCAACGCATTCATCCTGCTGAATATGGCCCAACTGGAAATGACCGGGGTGCTCATGCGGATCTGCAGTTTTTCCCTCGTGAGCTGGATGGGGCCGGACAGTCCGTTTCTGCTGGTGTGGGTGTTCAATACGCTCGATGCCCTCCTGCTGTCCTGGTGCGCCATTTTGAAAAAAGACCGGGCGTACACCCTGCTCAATGTGTTCTGGATCCTGGTGGGTGTAGTGGGTATTTTGAGGGCTTGCGGCAAATTTTAGGCGCTACCGCTCGTTTCCGCGTCCAGCACGGCCACCGTTTTTTGATAATAAGCCATCGCCTGGTCCAGTGTGCTGCCCACGCAGAGCAATCCGAGTTTGCCAAAGCCGCCCAAAGCGCCGAGCAGGTGAAATGTCACCCCTTCCTGGATGGTGGCGTCGAAATGAATATCGTGGCAGATGGCGATATCGATGAGGTCGGTCGGCGTGATCTGGCGGTAAGCCGCGGATTGCAGGCCGTCGGTGGCGAAATAGCAGCGGGTGTGGCCGTTGGGCATGCGGTATACGCCGTTTTCCCAGTCGTACTGGCCGCCTGTGAGGAATTGCAGCATGAGGTAAGGATGTGTGGTGCCGCCTTTACGGAGGTTGATCTCGATGGCGTAGTGTTTCCATACGCCGCCTTCCAGCACCGATACGAAATCGATTCCGAAGCGACCTAAAATGCCCAGTGGCACCATTACTTCACCCAATTCCATTCCGATCCGGCCGATTGCTGCGCTGTAATCCGGCAGCGCCGGGAAAGTAGCGCCGGTGTACACCTGTCCCGATTCGCCGCCCAGCACCTGGTCGTGTGTGGAAATGACTTCCACCTTTTGCAAGGGATTGATGCGGCATTGCACCGAGGGCGAGGTTTTGAGTTCGCCTTCCACAAAGGCTTCGACGACGCCGCCCATGCTGTACATTTTTTCGGCAAATTGGTCGTACTGCATATCCGCAGCCACCATTTTCAGGTGGCGGCGCAGGCTGTCTTCTCCAAAATCGGTGGATTGTTCGAAGGAAAAAACGGCGTTCCCGTCGCCTGAAAAACCGTCGTTCAATTTGACCACGGCTTTGCGCAGCTGCGGGTGCATGCGGTGCAACTCCCGCAAGGCAGCGCCCGCCTCCGCCATGCCGCCCAGGTTCTCAAAACCCGGCGGATGCAGCAAGCCCGCCTGCCGGAACAACTCCCTGCTGCCACTTTTGGTGCCCCAGAAATTCAGGTCCGACGAGCAGCCGTACAGCGGAATACCCAGTTGCAGCGCCAGCAGTTCTTCCCACGCCGTGATATTGAAACCGACCAGATGCGCCACGTGACCAGGCAAAATATTCTGCCGGATCTGTTCCATCAGCCGCGGACGGGTCAGCACCTTTTCGGTCAGCGGCCGGTTGGAGGCGTCATGGCAACTCAGCAATACAAGGCGTTTGCGGGCGTGCATCAGGGTGATGCCGGGCAGCAAATGGAGGTAATAATCAATGATTTCTTCGCAAATGGGCATGCTGCTCACAAAAACGATGCGGGTACGCGGCATGCGCAACAGCAACAGCATGCACAACATGCGCTCCTCGTAGTGGATGTATCCCCTGATTTTGGCCAGAATATCGGCGTCGAGCGTCATGCTCGGCACGACCACCACGGTTTTCAGCGCCAGCGGATCGGGAAAGGCGTGTTCAAATTGTCCGGCGAGTTGGGTCTGTAAACGCCGGAATGCCGCACGGTCGGGCACCGAATCCGGAGAGGGAACGGAATTGCTCATCAGTATGGAGAAGGATTGACTACTGGTTAAGAGCATGTTGAGCTTTTCCCCGCCGGGCTGCAAGCGAAAAATTTTATTTCCGGTTTCGTTAAATTTCTCGCCGGATAGCCCGCATCCGACTGCGAAATTTGCCTCGCCGGAAAATAAAATTTTTCCGTTTTCGCCTCGGCGGGAAAAGCTCAACATGCTCTAGGCATTTCACAAGGCGGCGACTGGC
>JBGAJY010000136.1:0-15566 GCA_044224705.1 Saprospiraceae bacterium | reverse complement strand
CGATCGATCATGTTAATCCTGTCAAAAAAAATACATCGTCGGTAGAGATGCCGGCATTGCCGGCCTAGGGAGAAAACGCCGAGGGCGCCACGCCGGTGGCTTTTTTGAAAGCGCGGTTGAAGGTGGCTTTCGAATTGAACCCGCATTCGAAAGCTACGCCGAGCAGGGAGAGGTGGGCCGTGTCGGGCGCATTCATTTTCCGCTTGACTTCCTCGACGCGGAAGGCATTGATGAAATCGTTGAAATTTTTACCAAATCCTGCATTGACGAGGTAGGATAATTGGGACACGTTCATGCCCGTGAGTTGCGCCAGTTGCGACAGGGTGAGATCGGGGTCGAGCCAGGGGCGGTTTTCCTGCATGAAGGCCGAGAGTTTTTCGCGGCGCTGAGCCAGTTCTTCAGGAGAGAAAACGGTTTTGCCCGCGCTTGTTTTTTCCGCAAGTAGCCCGGTTTGGGCGGACGATAATTGTACTTCGCGTTGTTCCAGCAAATCAAACGGGACCACCGTTTTTTGTGTGAAGGCCCAACCTGTCACACTGATATAATAGAGCAAAACGGCGCGGGTCAGTTCGAGCCAGAACCAGCCGGTGTACCAGAGTGCCACCCACAGATTGGTCAGGTTAAATGCCAGGTTGACCACAAAATAGGCCGTAAAAACGTACAAAAAATTGCGCAGCCAGTCGAGTACGAGCCGGCTGGTATTGGAATATTCGTGGTCGAGCAGCCGTCGGTAGGTCGCGAAGCGCCGCAAGGATCGCAGCAGATAGTACCCGAGCGTCAAAGCCAGCAACAAGTCCTGCAGGGTATCGAGCGGCAGGTGTTCGGCATGGTTTTTCTCCTCCATGGGCAGGCTCCACAGGTAAAAACTCAGCAGGTAATAGGCGCCCGGCAGGATAAAGTGTTTCCAAAGCCCGGTGTGCCACCGGAACTGCCGGTCGGTCACCGTCTGCACGTACAACCAGATCAGCGGACCGTACAGAAAGCTGTTGCCGAAGGGGAAAAACGTTAGGTCCCAGCCTTGTTCGCGGGCGTAGTCGTAAGCGCCCATGAAACCGATGGTGTAGGAAATCAGCGAAGTGGCCAGGGCAAACAGCAAACCCGCCAGGAAAAAATCGCGGACCTGCCGGCGGCGCAAACCGCGCACCAGTAGCAGCAAAGCGATGATGATGCCTTGCACCATTGCGAGCAGGAGGACCAGGGAACGGGGGCCGACTGAATAATCCATCTGTAGCGCCAACCTCCAGGTTGGCGGTTTGGGTTTGTACTTTATTGGGGTTTTTTTGCATTTTTCGGATGTACGCCAACCTGGAGGTTGGCGTTACTTCCTGCCAAAATCGGCGGGGATCTCCCCCCAGCCCGAGGTTTCCCACTTAATGATCGGATTGGTCACTTTGTTGACGGCCAGCCATTTTTCCGCGCGGTCGATCAGTTCGAACACCTTATCGTTGCGGCCCGTGCGTTCGAGTTTGGTGCGGCATTTTTTGGCTTTGACCCAGAGCAGGGCGTTGCGGGAGTCCGAGTAGATGGGCATTTTGGGTTTGCCTTCTTTTTGCAGCAAGGCCAGGGCGTGCACAATGGCGAGGAACTCCCCGATGTTGTTCGTGCCGTCGTCCAGGGGCCCTACGTGAAACAATTCCTGGCCCGTGGGCATGTACACGCCGCGGTATTCCATTCGCCCGGGGTTGCCGCTGCAGGCCGCGTCCACGGCTACGCTGTCGCGGATGATATGGGTTGAAGAAGGCGGCGCCGAGGGCTTTTTGGGGCCGCCCGCGCTTTTGGTCACGTGCGCCCAATAGTTGCCTTTGAAGGCTTGCTCGGCTTCGGCGCGGGTGGAAAAGCTCTTGTATTTGGCCGCAGGGAAGCCATCGACCTGGCTTCTGGCTTCGGACCAATCGGTGTAGATGCCGGGTTTGTGACCCTCCCAGACGACGTAGAATTTTTGTTTCGGCATGGGTCGTTTTTGATGGCTGCGTGATTTTTCACCCCAAACTTGAGGCATCCCGGGTTCTTTGTCTTATTCGGTTCCGTCGCTTCGCCCAGGATGACAGGAGTGTTGGCAAAGGCTTTTTATTCAGATGTTTCGCTACGCTCAACATTTACAACCTGAAAACGAAGCGTTTTACTGCATGAATGTTGAACGTAGCGAAACATCCGGGTAAGCATTTCTCATCTAAGTGGCTGTCTTTCTGAGCTAAGCGAAGAATCTGGAAAAGTAAAAATCCGGGATGCCTCAAGTTTGCGGTGAAAAACAATGAAGCAGGCGTAACCTATAATTTCAACAAATCCAGGCTGTAATACAGCGAAATACCCCGCAATCCCACGCGGCCGTTGTAGAACGCCGGGTCGCCGTCGCCGCGGGTGGTGTAGAGGTTGTCGAGGTTGGAAAAGCCCAGGTTGGCGCGGAGGCCGAGCCGGCCGCCCACGTCTTTTTTCCCGAAATTCAGTTTGTACTGAAAGCCTGCGAGCAGACCGACGTCGGTTTTTTTGAAATCGTTGTTGGCTTTGAACAGTTTGTTCTCGTTGTCCTTGGGCAAAACGGTGCCTTTGGTACCGGTAAACAGCAGCCGGCCGAGGTACGGCCCGACGATCATGGACAAGCGCCCGTCGCGTCGAAAAGTGATCTCGGGCGTGGCGGCCAGCACGAGCCAGGTTTGGCCGTAGGTGACGTCGCGCTGGTATTCGGTGAAAGCCGTGTCGATCACCACAAAATCGGCTTTGGCGTGCGAGTATTTTCCGATAAAACCGAGTTCAACGTTCATGGAGACGAAGCCGCCGCGGCCGCGGAAGGCGAATTGGGCGCCCACTTCCCAGCCCGGCCGGGGGCTGTATTCGGGTGTTTGCTGGCCGTTGCTGAGGTTAAAATTGCCGTTGGCGTGCTGCGTGAACACGTTGGCGCCTGCCCGAATGCGGAATTCCACACCGGCCGGCGTGAATTCCCGCTCGAACACGTACTCCTGTTTGGTGTCGCGGTTGCCGCGCCGGCCCTCGGTGGTCACCTGAAGTTCGCGGTTGCCGAGCAGCAGGTAGCGGATCTTTTTGGGGTCGTCGTGTTCGGGATTTTCGAACAGGTAGCCCTCGTAGTCGGCCTTCGTGAGTTGGTAGGTCACGGGCTGGTTCTGGTTCTGGCCCCGCACGATCACAACGTACAGGATATTGGTATCGCGCCGTTCGATGCGCATGGTTTCGAGCGTGACGGTGTCGCCGTTTTCGGGCCGGATGCGCAGTCCGCGACCTACCAGGGTGCTGTCGTCGGCGATGCGCCACACTTCCAGGCGGTCGCCGCGGTCGGTGGGCATGAACCAGGTGCCGTCGAGGCCGCGCATTTCGCGGAAGATGGCTTTGGGATGGTCTATTTGGGCAAAAAGGAGCGCCGGCGCGAAAAAACAGGCGAGCAGCAGAAATGGGCGAAAGGTCATAGCAGAAAGATTTGCGGCAAAAAAACAAAGAAGCCAGCGTTTGCGGGGTTTTGATTTTTTTTGAGGGATCAAACACCCGTCGATCCTGTCATGCAAAAACATCTGATTCTCCTTTTTTTGCCCCTGTTTTTTTTCATAAAAATCGCTGCGCAAAACGTGCAGATCACCTACGTCACGCCGATGAATTTTTTCGTCTGCGATACGGCGACGTTTTCCGTAACGCTGACCAATAACGGCCCCGCCACCGGCCCGTTGAGCGTGACGCTGGGTTTTCCAACGGGTGTCGAATATGTCCCGGGCTCTGTTAACGGCGCTGTTTTTGCGGGTGGCGCCGCCGGCACGCCCGTGTTTTCCATCGCCAACCTTGCGCCGAATTCGAGCCAGATGTTCACCCTGCGTGCCCGGGCCTCTTGCGCCCTGACTGACGCGATCAATGCCGGACAGCAGTTCACCAACAGCATTGCCGCGAGCTGGCCGGGAGGCGCCGCCAGCGTCGTGACCGGGCCGTACCCGATCGAAACGCCCCTGCTCCTGATCGTCGGTTCGACGAACAATTTCACCTTCGCTCAGCTGGGCCAGCAAGTGATCCGGAGCTTCACCATACGCAACACACGGCTCGGGGCTTTGGACAATTTTACCTTTCAGGACGATCATCCTGCCGGCGGATTTAGCGTGTCAGCCGACCCTGGAACGGTCTTGAACAACAGCCCGACGTTGCTGACTATCGGCTTGTCGGGCGCTGATTTTCAGCAAATTGGCGACGGAGACGGCTTGTTCGAACTCGACGAGGAAATCACGATCACCGAAACCCTGATCGTGACGGATTGCGGCATCGATCTGCACCAGAGCCTGTCGACGCTTACCGCTTCTTGGAGCTGCGACGGCGAATTGTGCCAGGCCAGCACCAGCCAGGCTACGCTCAATATCCTGCCGGTAACCGGCAAACCCAAACTCAAATTCGAAGGCGTGGTGACGATGCAGGAAGACCTCTGCGGCCAGTTGCCTTCCCGCCAGCACCTGCGCATCACGAACATCGGCGACGCGCCGGCCATCGGCTCCTGGTTCCAGCTCTTTCCGCTGGAAGGCGACGGCGGTCCCGACCTGCCCTGGGCGGGCCTGGATACCGCGACGATGAGCATCGACAGCGCTGGCAGCTGGCGCCGGCTTTTTGCCGATTCGGCTACGGCGCGCAGTTTGTACGATTGCCCTTCTGAAGGACCGTTTTATACCGATGTTTTTTTCACCCTGCCCTGGCTGGCACCCGGCGCTTCGGTGGTGGCGGATTTTGATCTGTACGTCTGCTCGGCAGAATGTCCGAACGATTTCGCAGGCTGGGAAGTGCATTACTGGCTGCCCAAAAATTGTCCGCCCGGCGAGGTGGAGGACGGTTTCGGTATCGGTCCGGCGCCCTACGTGATGGATGTGCTGAACGATCCCGACTGGCGAATTTGTATCAAGGAGCCCTTGCAGGACGACCACGAGTACCCGATTCTGTTCAACCTCACCTCCCTGTTGCTCACCGATTCGGTGGGTGTGCTGCGCATCAGTTTCCGGCTGCCCTGCGGCATGAGCTGGGGCAGCGTGCCGTTCACCCTCAACGGATTGCCGCCGGTGAATGAAGGCGTTTACCCCGATGCTGACACGACGGTGCAATGGTTCGAATTCGACACGCCCATCGGTCTGCAGTTCGCCGGCGGGGTGTTCAACATCCGCTGGGACTGCGACGCGGTATGTCCGGACGTGGAACAGGAATGCCTCCATTTTTTCGATGGACCGGGGGCTTGTGCGATGCCCTGCGATGCCGATCCGGACTCCTTGCCGACGGTTTTATTAAAAGTGGTGAGCGAGTTCCGCACCGATCCGCTGGTCGCTCCGGGTTGCGGGATCAGGGAATGTCTGGAGTACAATTTTGTGTACGACTGTTCCGGCGATTCCTGCGTGACACCGATAGAAGGCTGGGTGGAACACGTTTCTCAAATCCGCCGCACCAGTCTGGGCCTGGCCGACAACGACGGAGACAGGCTCCCCGACCCCGGAGGCGCGCTGGATTTTTCGAAAATAAAGCTCAACCGCTTCATGCTCGGCGACACGGCGGAGACCGTGCTGCAAGGCGTGGTGCACAGCGCGCTGCCCGGACAAAGTTTTGAAAACGGCCTGCTGCGCCTCTATTTCGACGCCCACGAGGCCGACATCAGCATCGACACGGGCACGCTCGTGCCGATGTGCGGCCCGAACGGCAACCTGATCGAACCGCTCAGGGCTGTGCTGCGCCTGCGCGATGCGGAGACCGGTCAGGTGTTCATCTGCAACCTTGCGGCGCCCACGATCACTTGCTCGACGAACATCATTTTTCCCATCAACGTCAATACGCTGGAATGCGCCGATTCACTCGACAACATCTTCGGCATGGCCTGGACCTGGGATATTTCACCTGCTGCCCTGGCTGCGGCGGGCTGTTCGATACCGTCAAATTTTGTGTTCACGGAGGGCGACAGCATCGACCTGAAGGTGGTCAGTTATTTTGCCAATCCGAACCTGACCGACCTGCACGTCAACGTTCGCGCTGGCACTTTTGCCAGTGTGTTCAATGGATATGAGCCGGTTGTGGACAATTATTCGGCGCCACCGCAGGATTTTTCCTGCTCCTGTCCGTACACCCTGATCCAGTACACGCCGGTGTTGGTGTACCTGAACCGCTCCAAATTTTACCTGCCGCCCTGCGCGGCTTCGGTGTCGCCGATGCAGCAGGATTTTATCGTCAAATTGTCGTTCGGCGATTTTTTCCCCTACGAATACCGGCCGGTGGTGCGGGCGAGGCAGCTGCGCGACAGCGTGCCGATGCCGGTTTTACTCGAAACGGTGTTTCTGGACAGCCTCGAATTGCAGGAAGGGCCGGTGATCATCCAGGACGCGCCGCTCGGGACCAGTGTCGACGGCGAAATTTTTGCCACCGACCTGACCACTTTGCCGGACCCGGATGAAGGCTACACGCTGCATTTTAACCAGCAATTCACGGCCTCCTGCAATTTAAACCTCCTGAAACCGCTGAATGCAGGGGTGATTTTTGAATGGCTGCCCCCTTCGCCATTTGCAGGAGAAGGCTATATCGATACCCTCCAGACCATCGATCCGGTCAAGGACGACACCTTCGGATTTATCCCCATCCGCCCTGCGCTCACGGCTTTCGCCCCGCAGCCGAACCTGATCAGCCCGAACAATTCAGCGTTCTGGGATTTCACGATGGTGAGCATCGGCTATCCCGTTGTGGCGCCGGGCACCTGGGTGTATCCGCAGTCGCAGAGCGGGTTGCTGAGTGATTTTCAGTTGTTTACACTGCCTGATTTGACGCCTGTCCCGGTGCTGAACGGCATTTTTCAATTGGGGGAATTCCCCGTCGGACAGGTCGGCCAGTACCGTCTGGTGGCCCGCAACAACAGTTGCGCCCTGGAAAAACTGTACCTGTACTACGGTTGGGACTGCGACACGCTGACCAGTCCGAACGATTTCACGTGTCAGCGCAGCAACCTCATTTTCAGCGTACAGGCGCAGCAGGCGGAGCTCGAAATCGACGTGAGCACGCCGCCCGGCACGGTCGCCCTGTGCGACACGACGGACTACCACGTTGTGGACGTGTTCAATGCCTTGTACGGCGCGGCGTATGCGCCGAGGCTGGGTTTTCAGTTGCCCGCAGGCCTCACGCTGGCTGCCGGAACCTGTCAGATGGCTTTTCCGACGGGTTCAAGTTGGGTGAATATTCCCGACCCGCAGCCGCAGCCCGGCGGCTGGCTGGGCTGGGAACTGGCGAGCCTGAGTGCGGCGCTGGCACAGCAGGGGCTGGCCGGTTTTCAGTTTGCCCCGGAGCACTCGCTCAGTGTCCGCTTCCGCACTTTGACGAGTTGCGGTTTTGAAACAGGTGAAAAAATCCTGTTCCGCACCTGGGCGGAGCAGAACTGCGGCGACACGACGAATTTGCTCGTGAAGCCCGGCGAGCCGGTTTTTCTCGACGGCGTGGCGCCGGCCTACACGGCCAGTCTCGTTTTGGCCAATGTGGGTATTTTCCCGTATGTCTTTTGCAACCTCGAAGGCCAGTTCGCCGTGCAATTCAGCGCCGACGGCCCGACGGGCAACGAAGACAGCCTGTTCGTCCTGCTGCCGCCGGGGGCTCTTTTTGACCCGACTTCTTATAATCCGGGGCCCAACGCCCCGGCTTCCCTGCCGTTTATTCAAAACCTGGGCAACCAGCAACTTTTGCAGTGGCCCCTGCCGGCCGGTTTGCCGGCCAATACCCTCATGAGCCTGAAATTCGAAGTATCCGCACTCGGTCAACAAAGTTGTGATCCGGATACTTTACACGGCTGGACGACGCAGCGCCAATCGGCCTTTTGCATTGCCGACGGCACCATCTGTTCGGTACAGTCGACTACTTCGGAAAGCGCCTTGGTTGTTCCGGTGAAACATCCTCAATTCGAAATACTCAGCGCCCAGGCCCACCAGACCGACTTCCCGAGTGTCACTTTTATTCTGAAAAACGCATCGGATTTCTCATACAACAGCGGTGTACTGGTGCAAGTCATTCTGGACCTCGACGGAGACGGCATGCCTTCGCCCGCCGATTCAATTTTGGGCGTAACGGGGGTTTCCGGCGGCATGGTTCCGGGCTTCGAGATAAAAACTTCTTATCAGCTATTGACCGACCTGAGCAATATGTGCCACCTGATCCTGGCCATTGATCCGGAATTCACCTGCATTTGCGAGCCGGTTTGGGTGACGGTACCGGCTGAGGTGCACTTCTACCCTTCGATGAAAACGGTTTGTCCGGGTGAGGAGATTTCCTTAGGGTTCCTGAGCCAGGGCGACCACATCTATTCCTGGCAGCCGGCCGTGCAGCTGAGTTGCGCCGATTGTGCCCATCCGGTGTTTCAATCGCCCAACGCGGGAGATACGCCGCTCGTTTTCTATTATCAGTTCACCGAGACTTCCGGAGATTGCAGCGCGACGGGTGAGCAACAGGTGACGGTTTGGCCCGTATCGTACGACGTCAGTTCCGACACCTCCGTTTGTGCCGGTCAGGCGCTCACATTGAGCATCTCCGGTAGCGGGACGGTGGAATGGTCGGGGCCCGGCATTCAGGCCCCGGCTGCGCCAATTCAAATTGTAACGCCTTTGGAGACAAGTATTTACACGGTAAAAATCACGACCGCCGACAATTGCGTGGGCGTGGATTCGGTGCAGGTCGCCGTGTTGCCCATGCCCATGATTGCCCTGGCCGACGACACGCTGGGGGTTTGCGGCAACGCCACTCTGACTCTCGACGGCCCCGATGATCCTGATTTCGCCTACGCGTGGTCGCCTGCCGCTGCGGTGAGTGATTCGTCCATCGCCGACCCGGTGTTCACCGGCCATCAAAGCACTTTGTTGACCCTGACGGTCAGTTTGCCCGGCGGCTGTTCGGATTCGGACTCGGTATTTGTCGGCTTTTCCGAAAATCCGGTGGTCGTGCTGTCTGCCGCCGCGCTGACCAATTGCATCGGCGATACGGTTCAGGTGTCCGCTTCGGGGGCTGATACGTATGAATGGATTCCTTCCGGCGGTGTGATTTGCGCCACGCCCAATTGCGCCGAAGCGCTGTTGCTGCCGGCCCAAACCACCACTTACGCCGTGGTCGGCAGCAATAGTTTCGGCTGTCCGGACACTTCATCGGTGACCGTAAACGTCCCGGGCGCCGTTCAAAACACCCTGGCGACCCTGGAAACCTGCGCGGGCGAGCTGGTCGCCGTTTTTGATCAAATGACGGATGTGGCCGGGCTGTACTGCCGCACATTCTCAACGGCAAGCGGTTGTGATTCAACGCATTGCATTACATTGACGGTAAATGACACCTTGTATGCCGAGTTGGACCGAAGCCTTTGTCCTGGCGGCAGCGTGGTGGTTGGTGGGGTCACGTACAACGCACCGGGGAGGTTTTGCCAGACGGTCCCGACGGTCGACGGCTGTGATTCCACGACCTGCGTGGTCGTCACGGCAGCTTCGGCGCCCGTGCTCGACACGTTCTTCCGCATCGTCATCGCCCCCGGCGAAACGCCGGTGCTGAGCCTGCCCGGAGGATTCGCCGGCTATGCCTGGTCGCCCGCGGAGCACCTGTCCTGCATCGATTGTCCCGCGCCGGTATTCACGCCGCCGACGCCCGCTCCCGATAGCGTGACATACAGGGTCACGGTGACCAATGCCGCCGGTTGTACGGCGGTGGCGGTGTACCGGGTGCGCGTTTTGCCGCCCTGCGACCCGGCCAACGTGCGCATGCCCGACGCGTTCAGTCCCGACGGCGACGGTGTGAACGACGTATTCCGCCCAGTGGCGCAGGAGGGTTTGGAGGTGATCCTCGGTCTCGAAATTTTCAACCGCTGGGGAGAAAAAGTGTACGCGGGCGGCGGGGCGAATGTGGGCTGGGACGGCCGGATCGACGGGAAAGACGCTGCCGTGGATACCTACTTGTACCTTTTGGAGGTGCTGTGCGACGGGGAGAAGGCGAAAAGGGTGGGGGAGCTGAGTTTGCTGCGGTGATTGGGCCCGCTTCGAGGAGTTGAAAAAATTGATGGCGGTTCAGCAGTGCTGAACCACGGCGTTTTTGCAATTTGCACTCATGGACCAGCCCTTCACCATTTTTCAAGTCACTGAAGAAGAAGTCGCCAGGATCGCTTCCGCCGTCAATGCGCCGCATCAACACGACTACGAAGAGCTGATCATTGGCATGACGGGTGAAATGGAGCATTTTATCGATTTCAAAACCACACGGTTCGAGGCGCCGTTTGTCAGTTTTGTGACTAAAGGGAAGACCCACCGCGTGAAACCCGGCGCCAAAAACGGCGCGTGCAGCATGTGGGTATTGCGGTTCAAAAGCGAGTTTATCCCCGAAACCACCTTTCATCTCTACGCGTACTACCACGACCATGCCGACCTTAAAATGACCGCCGGTCCATGTTTCGACCGCATGGCTGCGTTGTGCGACATGATGTTTTATGAAATGCAGCAGCCGGTGCCCGACTTTGCCGTTATCCGTCATCTGCTGGGGGCCCTTTTTACCATGGTCGAATCGGAGCGAAAAAAGCAGGCGCCGGATGAAAAAGGGTTTCAGCACACCCAAAACATCACGTTCAAAAACTTTTTGAGGCTATTGGAGGAGAATTTCCGGCGGCCGGAAGGCGTGGAATTTTATGCCGAAAAACTGTTCATGTCGGCCCGCAACCTCAATCTGATCTGCCACAATATTTTGCAAAAAAGCGTTTCGGAGATCATCGAAACGCGCAAACTCATCGAGGCGAAAAACCTGCTCATGAATACCGATAAAACCGTCTCGGAGATCGGTTTCGAGCTGGGCTACAAGGAGAAGGCCTATTTCACCAGCGTGTTCAAAAAGAAGTCGGGCCAGACGCCGACGGAGTTCCGTGAGGAAATGCGGCGCCTTATTTCCTGATATCACAACCCTTTTTCCGAAAACTGAAACCGCTTGCCCGGTGAAAGGGGGCACCTTTGTCCCATCATTGATCACTAAAATCAAGCGACATGAAAATTCTTGAAAATAAAGTAGCCCTTGTGACCGGGGCCGGAATGGGCATCGGCAAAGCCATTGCACTGCTCTTCGCCGCTGAAGGCGCAAAGGTTGTGGTGTCGGACATCAACGAACAGGCCGGTAATGAAGTGGTGGCCGAGCTGACGCGCAACGGCAGCCAGGCGATCTTTGTCCGGGCGGATACCTCCAACCCCAACGACCACGAAACACTGGTCAATGCTGCCGTAAAGCAATTCGGCGCGCTGCACATTGCCGTCAACAACGCGGGCATCGGCGGCCCCCTGGCGCCCGTCGGCGAGTATCCCCTCGACGGATGGAACAAAGTGATCGGCATCAACCTGTCGGGCGTGTTTTACGGCATGCGCTACCAGATTCCTGCGATGCTGGCCAGCGGAGGAGGCAGCATCGTCAATATCGCTTCCATTCTGGGTCAGGTCGGCACGGCCAACTCCCCGGCTTACGTGGCCGCCAAACACGGCGTGGTGGGACTGACAAAAGCCGCGGCCCTGGAATACGCCGGTAAGATGATCCGCATCAACTCGGTTGGTCCCGGTTACATCAAAACGCCGCTGCTGACCAATTCCCTCGACGAGGCCACCATGCAAGCTTTGGTGGGGCTGCACCCCATCGGCCGCCTCGGCGAGGCGAACGAAGTAGCGGAGATGGTTTTGTGGCTGAGTTCGCCCAAATCGTCCTTCGTGACCGGCAGTTATTATGCAGTTGACGGAGGCTACCTGGCCCAGTAATTCGAAATTCAACACGATGGACAGAAAAAAATTTCTAAAAACACTAGCGCTTTTACCCTTAGCAGGAGCAGCCATGAAACTGAAAGATTTGAACGACATGACGGCCCCCCTGGGCAGCACGGATCAGATGCCCGTGCTGTTCCTCGGGCACGGCAGTCCGATGAACGCCATCGAGGAAAATGAATTCGTCACAGGCTTCCGCAACGTCGGGAAAGAAATTCCGACGCCCAGTGCAATCCTCTGCGTATCAGCGCATTGGGAAACACGCGGCACCTTCGTCACCGCCATGGAACACCCGCCCACGATTCATGACTTCGGCGGGTTTCCGCAGGCTTTGTTCGATGTGCAATACCCCGCGCCCGGAAGTCCGGCTTTGGCCACGGAAACCAAAAATGTAATCACCAAAACCGAAGTAGGCCTCGACGACAAATGGGGGCTCGACCACGGCGCCTGGTCGGTCATCAAGCACCTGTACCCGAACGCGAACATCCCGGTCATCCAGCTCAGCCTCGACTACAACCAGACGCCGCAATACCACTACGAACTGGCGCAGGAACTCTCGGCGCTGCGCAAAAAAGGCGTCCTGATCATCGGCAGCGGCAACATGGTGCACAACCTCGGCCGCATCGCCTGGGACAAACTGAATACCACGGGTTATGCCTACGATTGGGCCATTGAGGCCAGTGAGAAGATGAAAAATTACATCCTCAGCGACGATCACCAGTCGCTCATCAATTTCCGTTCGCAGGGCAAGGCCTTCGATCTGGCCATTCCCACCCCCGAACATTACCTGCCGATGTTGTACGCCCTGGCCCTGAAAGGGAAAAACGAGTCGGTTCAGTTGTTCAACGATAAGGCGGTGGCGGGTTCGCTGACCATGACTTCGCTGAAAATCGATAAAGCCTAAGCTTCGCGAGCGGGAGCCGGAATGTTCTGTCCGGCAATTATCAAACATTGCTTCCGCTGCATAAAGTATTCTCCACGGCGACACGACGCATCCGCGTTGTGTCGCTCTTTTTTTGAAACGCTTTGGCGTAACTTGCCCAGCCCAGAAATGCTTCGCAATTTTTTTATTTCAACAGAAAACAACACCCATGGCATACATCGACGTCCCCGAAGACCTGCCCGGCATCCGCGGCCTCATGGCCTTCAGCCCCGAAACGGCCGAACCGATCAACCAACTCGCTGAAACGCTCCTGCGCAGCGACAACAACACCCTCTCCCGCGGCGAACGCGAACTGATTGCGACCTACGTGTCCCACCTGAACGACTGCTTTTTTTGCCAGAATGCCCACGGCGGCATCGCCCAGCATTACCTGCAATGCGACATGCAATTCATCGACCAGATCAAGGCGGATTACGAGAGCATGCCGATTTCCGACAAAATGAAGGCCCTGCTCTCCATCGCCGGCAGCGTGCAAAAAGGCGGCAAATACGTGACGCCCGGCCAGATCGAACGCGCAAAAGCCATCGGCGCCACCGACAAGGAAATCCACGATACCGTGCTGATCGCCGCCGTGTTCTGCATGTGCAACCGCTACGTGGACGGACTCGGCACCACCGCACCGGCCGACCGGCAATTCTACATCGACCGCGGGCCGATGCGGGCGGAGGAAGGGTACCTGCATTTTGATTTGTATAAATAGAAGGACATGTGCCCAATTTATGCGTATAGCTGGAATAAATTGAGGTGATAACATAAGGCCAATGCACCATGGCGCATAATTTTATTTGACCAATGTTTGTCATATTGGTTTTTATTCCACGATATTCGCCATTGCCAAAGAAAACACCCTGATGTTGATTTATGCTACACTATTTGCCCCTTTGTTGCAAACCTGACAAGGCCTGCAACAAAGGGGCATTTTTATGCCCTTCATGGCCTGGGCAGATTCTTTGGCTCTGACTTATTTTTCACTGAAATTTATCATAATCAGAATTTATGAAATGAATTATAAAACATAACAAACTTCAAAATCTTATGAAAAGGCTATCTGAACTATTCCTTTTTTTATTTTTAATCGCCAAAGTAACTACGGGTTCTGCTCAAAATATTGCTTTTAAGGGGAAAGCCAATATCCTTGAGTTTCCGTCGCCATATACTGTAATGAAAGTCGATTTTATTGACAATGAAAAAGACTTTTTTCAGGAACTGCAAATTCGCCCGGATACAAAAATTATTGACAAAAAAGGCAACCCTGTATTAGCTGATAATTTGATTCCCGGGACAGAAATTGAGGTTGTTGGTGAAAAGGTAAATTACAAAAACCAGGTGACAGAGGTGAAGGTCACTACGAGACGACTTGGCGATAAGGTCGAATTAGATGGGCTAATCGAGTTTTATGATCCAGAATCAGGAATTGCTGTAATAGATGGTGAAAAAGTTAAGCTTGCTCCTGGTGTCGCCATAAAGGGCTTATCCAAATTGAAAGGCAAAAAATTTCTTGCTTTTTCTGAAATCTCGCTTGGTAACTTTATGACCTGTGAGGGTGTTCGCCAGGCTGACGGGATTATTTATGCTACCATTGCGACGGTAAAAGAGAACGAATTTGATGCCTATGACCAGGAGCTGAGGGCTGCACTGGGTGATGAGTTTTCAGCGAATAATATTGCTCCGGTTCCGGTTCCCGCCGACCTGAAACAATACACCGATGCGCTGGACCAGGGCTATGTCCAATTTGGCGATGCCAAGTTCAAACTCTATGATAATTTGAAGGTGCAGGCTTATGTCAATTATGTTGGCAACAAGGTTGTTCCACAGTGGCAAAAAGACATTCCTTTTGATGCCCCCGAAAGGTTGCGTTTCCGGTTTTATGTGATTGAGAACCCAACATTTAATGCTTTCGCGTTGCCCAACGGGATGGTCTTTGTCCATACAGGCCTCCTCACCATGCTGGATAATGAAGCACAACTTGCTGCTGTATTAGGCCATGAAATCGCCCACGCCACTTATGAGCATGCCAAAGAAAGGTACGAGAAAAAGAAAAAAACCGAAGCCGCTAAAACATTGGGCTGGAACATTTTCCGCGCAACCCTGAAAGTCAGTGACGACGATGCATTTTTGGCCCGCTTACTGACTTCCGACGTAGCCCAGCAGGGTTTTGATCTTACTGCTAAGATGGCCTATGAATTGCAAAAACTACCTCCACAAACAAAAGGGGCGGTACGAGGCCTGTATCTGGGAATGAAGGGTATTGCTTCCAACGATCACAGTAAGGAGAAAGAGTCCCAGTCGGATCGGGTGGGGCTATTCTATATGGAACAAGCGGGCTATGACCCGCGCGAAGCCGCCAACGTATGGAAAAAATTTATGGACCTCACATCTGACGAGAATTTTGTCAGCAAAATGAATTCTACTACCAAGGAATGGCTGACTACTTCCAATATGTTTCCCTATAAAAATCCAATGCAGGCCGCTGGCGACTTCATTATTGGCCAGATGGCTAATAAAGCTATGGACAATTGGTTTAGCTCGCACCCCAAAGCAACCACACGATACAGGAATCTGAATCAATTGGTGAAGACAAATTATGCGAAAGATGATTTTTCTGGGATGATGGTGAATGTGGAGGAGTATATGGAAGTGAAGGCACTTTTAAAAGTAAAATAAGATTATGAATAAATTATTTTCTATTTCTGTTTTTTTAGTGCTTTCTCATTTGAGTAGAGCGCAATCATTCGACCCTTCAATTATTCCAATAGAATATCAGAAAATATGCGATTATGAAGATTTTTTAAAAGAAGATGTTAATGACAAAGTAGGCTCTAAACTAAAATCTGATTTATATTTTGAGCTACTGGGAATTGTATACGAATTAGCTGAATATAGGCAGCAAT
>JBGAJY010000135.1:0-15759 GCA_044224705.1 Saprospiraceae bacterium | reverse complement strand
TCCGCTGGCGCGAGGCTCAGCCTCGCGCCAACAGCAGCCTCGCGCCAGCGGAGCCGTCAACAGCCGCCTCGCGTCAACAGATTAAACTGAACCATTCCAACAAAATATCCGATATTTTTTATTTTTTAGAAAATAATATCGGATATTCGCAATGATATGTTGCGAAAAAAATACCACGAATTGATGGCCCACCTGCCCCAACGGGAACTGACCGTGTTGATCGGCGCCAGGCAAACGGGCAAATCCACCCTCCTGAAACAATTGGCGGACGCGCTCACCGCTTCGGGCGAAACCTTGGTCCTGCTGAACCTCGAACGCAAGGAAATCCTGCTGGACCTCAACCAAAATCCTGAAAACATTTTCAAATACCTGCCCCATCGCAACGAGGGGCGGGTATTTGCGCTGATCGATGAAATCCAGTACCTCGACGACCCCGCGCATTTTCTCAAACTGCTGTACGACGAACATGCCGACCGCCTCAAACTTGTGGCGACCGGTAGCAGCGCTTTTTACATCGACCGCCAGTTCAGAGACTCCCTCGCCGGCCGGAAAAAGATTTTTGAATTGCAAACGCTTGATTTCGAGGAATTTTTGATGTTTCGTGAGCAGGAAGAAGAATTAAAGGAGCTGCAACGCCTGCGTTTGGGCGAGGTGGAAAAATCCGCTGCCGAGCCTCGCCTTTGGGCTGCGCTTGAATCGTATATGACCTACGGCGGCTATCCGGCGGTGGTTTTGGAAAAAGACCCCAAACAGAAGGTGGAGCGCTTGCACGATTTGAGGGACTCTTTCGTGAAAAGGGATATGCTGGAGTCCGGGGTTTCGGACGAAACGAGGTTTTTTCGGTTGATGATCCTGTTGGCTTCCCAAATTGGTAATTTGCTCAATACCAATGAATTATCCAATACGCTGCAACTGCCCCGTGCCACTACCGACTATTTTTTGTACGTTTTGCAAAAGTGTTTCCACCTTGGCCTGGTGCGTCCTTTTTATCAAAACCTGAGAAAGGAATTGGTCAAAATGCCCAAGGCATATTTTTATGACCTGGGGCTTCGGAATGTTCTGGTCAACTATTTTGCTCCATTTGAGCAACGCAGCGACAAAGGCGCCTTGCTTGAGAACTACGTTTTTCGGCGATTGACAGAACTGTACGCCCACGATCAAATCAAGTTTTGGCGAACTGCCGATGGCAATGAGGTCGATTTCGTCGTGGAAGAAACGGCCTTCAATGGCAAGGCTTTCGAAACGAAGTTTAATCCAAATGAAGCCAATCCAAACAAATATCGAAAATTCACGGAAGCATACCCCCAATTTCCATTGGATTTCAGGTCCTGGGGCGATACTCGTTTGCTACTCTAAATGATGATTTCCCCTTTTTATGCACTTGTTCCGTCTCCTGTTCAAATGCTCCGTTTTTTGCCTGTTGTTCTTTTCTGTTCAAAAAACGACAACAGCCCAGCCCGGCTGCGCCTACTTTTTCCATAAACACCAGGCCGAAACCTGGTCGACCTCAGGCCGCCTCGACAGCGCGGTCACCGCCTACCGCCGCGCCTTTTCCATCCACACCCACGACCTCGCCGACCTCCTCACCGCCGCCGACCGGGCGCTCGCGGCCGACAGCCTCGATGCAGCGCGGGAGTTTTTATTCGCCGCCGCGCGCTGCGGGCTGTCCTGGGAGGACGTCTGCAAATTGGCCCATTTTGCCGCCGTGCTGAGCCCGAAGGACTGGAGCGATCACTTTCGAGCCTTGCCGCCCGGGGCCGATACCAGCCTTATCGCCCGGATCGCCCGCTTAGCGGACCGCGACCAATCGGTCCGCCCGGACGAGGGAGACACCGATGAACAGCGCATGCGCGCCGCCGACAGTCTCAACGTGGCGGAATTGCGCGACATCGTGACCCGCCTGGGCCGTTTGCCCGGCTATTCGGACCTGGGCTGGCAGGGCATGGACAACCTGAGCCTGCTGTTTGTGCACATGGGTCCGGACGATCTGGCGTTTTTTATGCCCCTGGTGATCGCCCAAATCCGCGCCGGTGAATTCACCGACAACGCAACCATCGCCTATCAAATGGACCGGATCGCGATCAGCTCCGGGCTGGCGCTGTACATCGATGAAAACGACCGGCTACAGGCCTTGCCGGCCCCGATGGCGCCGTTGACGCCTTTTGCCTTCTGGTCGGTCACGGGCGAATGGTACGAACAGGACCCCGGCGGAAAATACCAGGCCGTGGCGTGGCCCATTTGTCCGGCGTTGGGCGAGCAGGCGGTAAATTTGACCCGCTCCCGGCTTTGTCTCGATCCGCTCGAATCGTTGCGGCTGCGCAAATCCTGGATCAAAACATTGCCCCTGGCGGAATTCCGGGCCGTTTTCGGTCTTCGCGATTGATCCTGAATTCGTTTCTTTTCGGGGCAAAAACTCCTTCGGGCGTTCGCTGTTTTGCAGAAATCGCCTTTTTGTCACGAAAAAATCCAACCCATGCTCCGCACCCTCTGCTTTCTGTGCTTTGCCCTGCTGATCGCCTGCACCTCTTCGAATACCCAACAAAAAACGACGGCAACGACATCCGCAGTCGTTGTTCCCGGCAGCAAACTGCCTTTGGACAAAATCAAACTCCCGCCGGGCTTTCATATCGGCGTATTTGCCGAAGGCTTGAACAACGCCCGCTCGCTTTGCCTGAGCCCCGCCGGCACTTTGTTCGTGAGCACCCGCGATGCCGGCAACGTATATGCCCTGCGCGACACCAACCGCGACTTCCGCGCCGATCAGGTGCTCACGCTGGCAAAAGACCTGCACATGCCCAACGGCGTGGCGTTCCGCGACGGCGCGCTGTACGTCGCCGAGGTGAGCCGTATCCTGCGTTTCGACGACATCGAGGCGTATGTGGACGATTTGGCACGAGGCCAGGCCTCGCGCCAGCCTGCGGCCATTCGCCAGCCCGCGGTGGTCTACGATGCTTATCCCACCGACGAAAGTCACGGCTGGAAGTATATCGCCTTTGGGCCCGACGGGAAGCTGTACGTGCCCGTCGGCGCACCTTGCAACAATTGTGAGTCGGCCGATCCGGTTTATGCCAGCATCACCCGGCTCGACGTGCAAATGCCCGGCGCCCGGCCCGAAATTGTGGCGCGCGGCGTGCGCAACACGGTCGGTTTCGACTGGCACCCGGCGACGGGCGACCTGTGGTTCACCGACAACGGCCGCGACTGGCTGGGCGACGACCTTCCGCCCTGCGAACTCAACCATGCCACTGCCGAAGGACAAAATTTCGGGTATCCCTATTGCCACGGCGGCGATATTTCCGACCCCGATTTTGGGAAAAAACACGCGTGTTCGGAGTTCGTGGCGCCGGCGCAGCGGCTTGGCGCCCACGTAGCCCCGCTCGGGCTGGAATTTTATACCGGAAAAATGTTTCCGCAATCCTATAAAAATCAGGCTTTTATCGCCGAACACGGCTCCTGGAACCGTGCCACCAAGAACGGCTACCGCATCAGCCTGGTGCGGCTGAACGAGCAGGGACAAAGCCTGGGGTACGAGCCTTTTGCCGAAGGCTGGCTCCAGCCCGGCGAGCAGGTGTGGGGCCGCCCCGTCGACCTGGAACAATTGCCCGACGGCTCCCTGCTGGTGTCCGACGACCACGCCGACGCCGTTTACCGGATCTGGTACGACGGCGGGCAGTAGGCAGTTAAAGCCGCATTGCGGCGGCATTTTGGTAGCCTTAGAGCATGCTGATGATGAACCGCGTAGCGGTGACATTTTGACGGCGTGATAATGTCACCGCTACGCCGTTCTGCTCCTCCAATCGCACGATTGGACTACCAGAATGTCACCGCTACGCGGTTTTGTTAGAAACCCAAAGTCTGGCGCTATCCAATACTTATATTATTATTAGCGAAAAAAATATGAATCGGCCGGGGTATTTGAGTTCGGCGGCAGCGAGGGCGGAGGTGATTTTTGCAGCAGAAAAGGCACGAGGCGGTTCTATTTTTGCCGCCGATTTCAAAAAACATCCACTTCACGAACCATGAACGTCGACGATCTTCGCCTGCATTTCAACCCCGCACAGATGGCTGTTTTGAACCTGGCCATGGCTTTTCTCATGTTCAGCGTGGCGCTGGACGTGCGGCCTTCGGATTTTCGGAAGGTCGTTCAGTTCCCGAAATCGGTCGCGGTAGGGCTGGTGGTGCAGTATTTGTTGTTCCCTGTGTTCACGCTGGGCATCATTTTCCTGTTCCAGCCGCCGGTGAGCATGGCCATGGGCATGGTGCTGGTGAGCATGTGTCCGTCGGGCAACATGACCAATTTCCTGGTACATTTTGCCCGCGCCAACGTCGCCTTGTCAGTCACGCTGAACGCGATCATCATTCTTTCGGCCACGGTGGTGACTCCGGCGGGCTTCCTGTTCTGGTCGCAGTTTATTCCGGAATCGGAAGCCCTGCGCAAGTCGTTCGAGATCAGTTTTGTGGACATGGCCCTGATTATCGTGGAGCTGATCGTGGCGCCGTTGTTGTTCGGGATGTGGCTGAATGCGCGCTTCAGCACTTTCGTGGAGCGCATCCGGCCCTGGGTGCAAAAGGTGGCGCTGGTCCTGTTCTTTTCCATCCTGGTGCTCGCGCTGCTGGGCAATTTTGACAACCTGGTCAGTTATCTGGGTTTCGCCTTCGTAATTGTTGCCGGCTTGCCCGAGCTGGATTGCCGGACCCTGGCCTTCGAATCGGGCGTACACAACACGGCCCTCGGGCTGCTGTTGATCTTCCGCTTCTTCGACGGATTGGGCGGTATGGCCCTGATTGCAGCATGGTGGGGGATTTGGGATTTGGTGACCGGGATGGGGTTGGCGTACTTTTGGCAACGCCGAAGCCCCTCTTCCGTGATGCAGCCAGCAAAAATTACATCCTGAGACGCGTAAATGCAACCATGAACGACGCCCTTTTCGACCACATCCACGAATCCCTCGCGGCCATCCGCCAGCGCACCCCTTTCCAGCCTGCCACCGGCATCGTGCTCGGTACAGGCCTCGGCAACCTGACCGATGACATCGACGTGGAAGCCGAAATCCCCTACGCCGACATCCCGCACTTCGCGCGCAGCACCGTGGAAAGCCACAAAGGCAAACTGGTGTTCGGACGGCTCGGCGCGCACCCCGTAGTCGTGATGGCCGGCCGTTTTCACTACTACGAAGGCTGGACGATGCAGCAGGTCACCTTCCCGATCCGCGTGCTGAAATTCCTGGGCATCCGGCGGCTCATCCTCACCAACGCCTCGGGCGGCGTGAATCCGCACCTGCGCGCGGGCGACCTCGTGATCGTGCGCGACCACATCAACCTCCTGCCCGAGCACCCCTTGCGCGGCCCCAACGACGAACGCCTCGGCCCGCGCTTTCCCGACATGTTGCACACCTACGACGCCGACTTACGCGCCCGCGCCCTGGCCATCGCCCAAAAGCACAACATCCGGGCCCGCGAAGGCGTCTATTCGGCCCTGCAAGGCCCCAACCTCGAAACACCCGCCGAATACGAAATGCTGCACCGCCTGGGCAGCGACTGCACCGGCATGTCGTCTATCCCCGAAGTGCTGGTGGCCCGGCACATGGATTTGCCTGTACTCATGATCTCGCTGGTGGCCAATATGGCTTACCCGCCTTCGGTGATCCGCGAAACCTCGGTGGAGGACGTCATCGCCGCCGCCAGCGCCGCCGAGCCGGGCTTGAGTCTGGTTATAAAAAATCTGGAGACATCACCAAATCACCGCATCACCAAATCACCGCATCACCAAATCACCGCAAAAACATGCTCATCTCCGCCATTGTCGCCACGGCCCGTCACCACGTCATCGGGCAGGGCAATCAGATTCCCTGGTATTTGCCGGCCGACCTGGCCTGGTTCAAGCGCAGCACGCTGGGCCATTTCGTGCTCATGGGGCGCAATTCGTTCCGCAGCATCGGCCGGCCGCTGCCCAAACGGACCAACGTGGTGATCACCCGCGACCCGTTTTTTACGGCCGAAGGCGTGCTGATTGCGCATTCGATCCGCGAGGCGCTGGAGTTGGCCTACGATGCGGGAGAGACCGAGGCTTTTATCATCGGCGGCGGGGAAATTTACCGGCAAAGCGCTGATTTGTGGGATCGCGTGTACCTCACCGAGGTGGACCTGAGCGTGGAGGGCGATACGTTTTTCCCGGAACTCGATCCGGCCCAGTGGCGCGAAACCTGGCGCGAGACCCACGCGCCCGACGAAAAAAACGAATACGCGTTCACCTTCCGGATTCTGGAGCGCATCGCGAGGGAAGATGGATCAAATGTTTGATTTTCAGATTTTTACGAAAAAAAAATTACCCTGAAAAATATTTGCAGGCCGGAACGGAACAAAACAACGGGCGTTTTTTTATACTTTTGCAACCGATTTTGTAAAACAAACGGTTTTGCAAAATCCCCTTCAAGGGAACTAATCACCAAAGTCTGGTCTGAAATAAATGGAAAAGAAGCGCTTGCTAATCGTCACCCAGGAAATGGAGCCTTACACCGAAGGCAACGACATCTCCGCCATCGTGGCGAAATTGCCGAAATTCTTACAGGACAGCGGGTACGAGCTGCGGATTTTGATGCCCCGCTATGGAACGGTCAACGAACGCCGCCACCGACTGCACGAAGTCGTGCGACTTTCCGGGATGAATATTATCGTTGACGACGACGACTATCCGCTGATCATCAAGGTCGCCTCCCTGCCCAATTCCCGCCTCCAGGTATATTTTCTCGACAACGAAGACTTTTTCAAACGCAAACAGGTGTTTGAAGAAGCCGACGGAACCCCGTTCGAGGACAATGCCGACCGCGCCGTGTTCTTCTGCAAAGGCGCCATTGAGACGGTAAAAAAATTCGGCTGGGCGCCGGACGTGATCCTATGCTCCGGCTGGATGACGAGCCTCATTCCGTTTTACCTGAAAACTGCGTATAAAACCGAGCCGCTCTTCGCACAATCGCAACTGGTGTATCACCTGTTCCCTTCTGCACACGAACAAGAGGGCGCCGAGCGCTTTTTCCAAAAAGCGGCGATCAACAATCTCTCGCAGGACGACCTCGCTCCTTTCCGCGAGGGCGACGGCCTCTCCATGCACAAAGGCGCGGCTACTTTCGCCGATGCGCTCATCATTGGCAGCGAAGGTGTGGACACGAACGTTGAGTACCTGTCCGTGACACAGGACAAGCCGGTGCTTCCGTTCAAAACCGAAGACGAGATGCTGCCGGCCTACCTGGAATTCTTTCGCACCCTGACGGAAGCGGAAGTGTCGCAGTAAAAGGTTCATTTTTAAAGGTTTATAAAGGTTGATGAGGGTTTATAAGGTTTATAAAGGTTGAGCGCACCGGTTCTACTTTATAAACATTATAAACCCTAATCAACCTTTATAAACCTTTAAAAATGAACCCTCATCCACCTCTTATCGCAACAACATGACCCAATATTTCCCGGCCAGCCTGCTCTTCGCCGCTCTTGCCCTCGCGGTAGCCTGCAACAAACCTTCTCCCTTCGGCGCCGATCTGCTGGACGACCAGCTGGCCGATTATGCCTTCTCCGATTCCGTTTCGATGCGTTGCAGCATCGTGCGGGAAGACAGCGTGCTGACTTCAGACCGCACGCTCACCGCCGATTTTTTCCTCTGCGGCCAGCTCAATGACCCGATTTTCGGACCCTCGCAGGCGGAAGTTTTTTCCCTGCTGCAACTGGACAACCTCAATCCCGGCTTTAAAGTCACCGACGTACTGGACTCGATCGAATTGATCCTTCGCTACGATGTCACGGGCGTGTACGGCGACACCACGCAGCCGGTCAGCCTCCATGTATACCGCCTCGGCGAACAACTCCGATGGGATAAAGATTACTATTCCAACCAGTCGCTGAATGCCGCTGAAGAGATCGGCTCGCTGGACTTTACGCCCAAACCCCGCACCCTCGTGGCCAATCCGTTCGACACCGACACTGCGGCCACGAAATACGCCTACGTCAAAGTGCCGCTGAGCGCAGCCTTCGGGCAGTTCCTGCTGGGCATCGACAGCCTGAATATGGTGAACGACACCCTGTTTTGGGAGCAACTGAAAGGCCTCAGAATCAATGTGAACTCGGCCAGCACGCCCGGCGCCATGTTGTCCTTCGACCTGAACGATGGCGTCAGCCGGATTCGACTGCATTACTCCCGCGATACCAACGACCTGGCCTTCGACTATCTGTTTGCAGCCAATAAGTTCAACCATTACACCCACGATTATTCGGGTACGGTTGCGGGGCAGCAAATCGGTCAGACCAATCCGGAACTGCTTTATATGCAGGGTATGAGCGGCTTGAAAATGAAACTGGAATTCCCTTACGCCGACCGCCTGGACAACATCGCCGTCAACAAAGCCGAACTGGTGCTCACCGTGGCCGACGTACCCGGCGACCCGGTTTCCCTGGCGCCTTCGGGACAGATGGTGGCCACCGAATTGCGCGGTGATACGATTTTTGTACTGGTGAGCGATGTACTGTACTCCCTCGGACCCACCTTCGGCAGCGGTTTCAACGCCTTCGGCGGACAACCCGAAGTAGAAGTCATCAACGGCGTTCGTGTCAACCGGTACCGGCTTACGCTCACGCAGCGTTTTCAGGACATGGTAGACGACACCTCGGGCGATATTGACAAAAAAACGCTGTATCTCAACGTTTACTCCCAGCGGGCTTCGGCCATGCGCTCCGTCCTGTACGGGCCGGCGAGCACGACTTATCCGCCCAAACTGGAGTTGAAATACACGAGGATTCAATAACAAACAAGAGGTTGATGAGGGTTTATAAGGTTGATAAAGGAAAAGGTTGAGAGCGTTGATTCACCTTTTATAAACCTTATAAACCCTCATCAACTTTCATCAACCAATAGAAAATATGTGTGGAATTGTCGCCTACATCGGCGCCAAAAAAGCCTATCCGGTGCTCATTTCCGGCCTGCAACGGCTCGAATACCGGGGCTACGACAGCGCCGGCATCGCCCTGCAAAACGGCCACCTGAATGTTTATAAGAAAAAAGGCAAAGTGGCCGACCTGGTCGAATTCACCCGCGACCTCGACACCAGCGGTCATGTCGGCATGGGCCATACCCGTTGGGCCACGCACGGCAAACCCGACGACATCAACGCCCACCCGCACCGCAGCGGCAACGGCCGCCTCGCCCTGATCCACAACGGCATCATCGAAAACTACGCCGTGCTGAAAAGCGCCCTGTTGAAACACGGCCACAAATTCACCAGCGAAACGGACACGGAAGTGCTCGTCCACCTCATCGAAGAGGTACAACGCCGCGAAAACCTGCCGCTGGAAGAAGCCGTCCGCCAGGCCCTTACGCAGGTGCACGGCGCCTACGCCATCGTCGTGATGGATGCCGAAGACCCCGGGAAAATCGTCGCGGCCCGCAAATCGAGCCCGCTGGTGATCGGTATCGGCAAGGGCGAATTTCTGATCGCCTCCGACGCTACGCCCATCGTGGAGCACACCAAAAACGTGGTGTACCTCAACGACGAAGAGGTGGCCACCATCACCCTCGCCGACGGCCTCGTGGTCAAAACCCTCCGCAACGAGGTCATGACGCCCACGGCCCACGAGATCGAACTCGAGATCGAACAACTCGAAAAAGGCGGTTACGACTACTTCATGCTCAAGGAAATCTTCGAGCAACCGACCACCATTGCCGAGTGCATGCGCGGCCGCCTCAACGCCGACGAAGGTTGGGTGCGCCTCGGCGGCATGGTCGAATACCAGAAACGGATCGTGAATGCCCAGCGCATGATCATCCTCGGTTGCGGCACCTCCTGGCATGCCGGCATGATCGCGGAATACCTTTTCGAAGAACTCGCCCGACTGCCGGTCGAGGTGGAATACGCCTCCGAATTCCGCTACCGCGACCCGGTCGTGCGCGACCACGACGTGGTGCTGGCCATTTCCCAATCCGGCGAAACGGCCGACACCTTCGCCGCCCTCGAACTCGCCAAAGCCCGTGGCGCCCTCACCTACGGCATCGTCAACGTGGTCGGTTCGTCCATCGCCCGTTTGACGCACAGCGGTTCGTACATCCACGTGGGCCCGGAGATCGGTGTGGCGTCTACCAAGGCCTTTACCGGCCAGGTGACCATGCTGACCATGATGGCCCTGCTGCTGGGCTACGAACGCGGTTTTTTGCCCAAATCACAATACCAGAAACTCGTGCAGGAACTGGCGCTGATCCCCGGCAAGGTGGAACGGCTGCTCGAAAACTGCCACGAACAGGTGAAATACATCGCCGGCGAATTCAAGGACGCCGAGAATGCGCTGTACCTCGGCCGGGGCTACAACTTCCCCGTGGCCCTCGAAGGCGCCCTCAAACTGAAAGAAATCTCCTACATTCACGCCGAAGGTTACCCGGCGGCTGAAATGAAACACGGCCCGATTGCGTTAATCGACGAAAACATGCCGGTGTTCGTGATCGCCACCAACCGCGGCGCCTACGACAAGATCGTTTCGAACATCCAGGAAGTGAAAGCGCGCAAAGGCGTCGTCACGGCTGTGGTGAACGAAGGCGACGAAACCATCAAACAACTGGCCGATTACACCATCGAAATCCCCGAAACAGAAGATTGCTTCTCACCACTGCTCTCGGTCATTCCGTTGCAACTGCTCGCCTACCACATCGCCGTCCTCCGCGGCTGCGACGTAGACCAGCCGAGGAATCTGGCCAAGTCGGTCACGGTGGAATGATGGTGATTTGGTGATTCGGTTATTTGGTGATGGGTATACAGAGAGCCCAGAAACCTGCCTTTTCATCACCGAATCACCAAATCACCGAATCACCAACTAAAAAATTGACAATGAACAACTTAGAAATATCATACAACACCGAACGCGACGACATTCGCTTTCCGGAATACGGCCGCACCATTCAGGAAATGCTGCGTTATGCCAAAACCCTCGCCGAGCCCATGAGACGGCAAAAAACGGTGGAGGCCATCATCCGAATGATGGAACTGCTCAATCCCATCGGCAACCGGAATCCGGAAGACTACCGGGAAAAACTCTGGAACCACGCCTTCGCCATCGCCGGATACGACCTCGACGTGACGCCGCCCAACGGTATCACCATCCGCCGCGAAGAAGACAAACCCAAAGCCGAACCGGTGGACTATCCGCCCGTCACCAAACGTATGCGGCACTACGGCCACAACGTACAGACGCTGATCGCCAAGGCCATCGAAATGCCCGAAGGCGTGAAAAAAGAAGGCTTCGTAGAGGTGATCGCCTCGTACATGAAACTGGCGTACAAAACCTGGAACCGCGAGCACTACGTGAGCGACGACGTAGTTAAGGACGACCTGGTCATCCTCTCCGACAAGCAGCTGGAATTGCACGAAGGCCACAGCTCACTGGATATCCTCGCCGTCAGCGCCAGCAAAAAAGACAAGGAAATGGCGCGTCTTCAGCAACAGCAGCGCAGCCGTAACAAGCAAAACGGCGGCAGCGGGAATAAAAACCGGAACCGGAAGAACTACGGGAACTTCCGGAAGCAGCGGAAGAAATAAGCTGGGTATGAAACACCTCCTCGCAGTTGTCCTCTCGGCCTATTCCGTGCTTATTTCTGCCCAACCCCTAACCTGGCGAGAACACAATGTTTTTGATCTGGCGATCCTCGAATTCCCTTGTGAGCCGGAATGCCTCGATACGCTGGGACAGCACATATGCCGCTGTGAAAATGGCCTCGGCCAATTTGTCGCTATCGTCATCAATATTGATAATCAGGCGCCAGTTAACGATAAGGACTTGTCCGATTTATACCGTGGCGTGACTACCAGCATGGCTGAAAAAAGCGGAGCCCGCGTTTCGGAGCAAGAAGATTTTTTTTATAAAAACATGCGTGGTATCGAGTTTACGCTCAGTAATGAGGACTACTCTTACAACAGATACCACAAAGTCCTGAACCTCGGCCCGAACACCATACTGTGTGTCTATACCCCCACATCAGACGACGCTCAGGCCGTATTGAAAGCCAAAAATCATTTTTTCAAATCATTCGTGGTTACGGCGGAGCCAAGCAGATTATCAAATGCCCATAGCCGCATCGGCGAGTTGATAGGCGCCGTCTTTGTCGTAGCGGTGGTCATCACCGGGATATTTTTATTGGTTTACCTGTCCAACCGGCGCCGGTAAATTCTGCGGACCTGATTCGTCTTTCCTTTTTACAACTCCCCACCCGTCGTCCAGCACCGAATCGTCAGCGGCGTCTGCTGATCCGTTCGGTAGGTCTCCAGCAGTCCCCGGAGCGCATCCGGCGTCGCCGTCAGCCGCCGTACGAAGTTCTGCGCCGTACCCGTCGGCGCCACGCTGCGGTGGAAAAACACCTGGCCTGTGCCCGCCACGGTGAAATACCCGTAGAACCCCGGAGCCAGGTCGGGTTCAGTCGTAAAATCCTTGATGTTGTTCAGAAAAAGGTTGGCGAGCGGGTATTGCGGCTCTGCCTCAGTGAGCACGTAACCCCAAACCATCGTATCGGGGATGTGCAGCAGCAACCTGTTTTGCAGGTCTATACCCGCCATGGGATCGGGGAAGCTGAGCTCATAACGGCCGTTGTCGACCAGAAGTGTGCCGTTGTTGACGAGCGTTTCGGCCAGGCGGATGGACATGGCGTAGGTGCCGTCGGCCAGGTCGCCGATCGGGATAAAGGTCCGGGCCGGACCGCTCGAACCATTGGGCTGGTCTGGCGCCGCCACGTCCAGCAGGCGCACTGTAATCTGCCCTGAGCCCGTTTCGACGCTGCTCCTGATCTGGTAATTGGCCGCATCATAGTCGGTTTTCACCGTTTCGACCCAGAGCCCGAAAGTCGCGTGGCCATCGATTGCATCGCGCTGTTCGTACAAGTCGACGACAAACTCCGGCGGCAGGGTCACTACCACATCGGGGTCTTCGTCGCCCGGACGGACACGACAGGCGCCAAGCGCCAGCAGAAACGTGGAAAAGAAAAGTGCCGAAAGTCGAAGTTGCCGCATGAAGGACTTGTTTAAAATTGATGTTCCCAAAACGCTGTCGCGGCAGAATTGCTGCCTCCGGAGTCAAATTATTGCAAGAGAGGATCGCTCAAACCCATTGACAATACTCCCTCCCTAGCCGTTCCTCCCGCTACCTTTGCACCGAACAAATTTCCTCTTTTTTACATGAATTTCCTCCGTTCGTTTTCTATCGCCGCCCTGGCGCTCGTTTTCTTTTATTCCTGCAAAACGGATTCCAAACCCGCGCCGGCCGCCGCCGATGCAAAGCCGCGGCCCGATACCATCCGCACCTCTCCGGTTCCGACCGAAGGCGCGCGCACCTTTGTCGTGACGGAAGGCCTGGTGTACTGGCAAGGCAAAAAAACCTTGGGGGAAACCCACAACGGCACCATCCGGGTCAGTGGTGGCGAACTGCTCGTCAACCAGGGCACCCTGCTCAGCGGAAAGGTGACGCTCGACATGACTTCCATCGCTGTCGTGGACCTAGAAGACCCGGGCGAGCGGACCGAACTCGAATCACACCTCCGCGATTCGGAATTTTTTGATGTGAAAAATTTCCCCGCCGCCGAATTCACGTTCGACGAAGCGCTGCCCAGCAAAACGGAGAATTTCAATGCCGTCGTCACGGGGCAATTGACCATGAAAGGCAAAACCAGCGCTGTAAATATTCCCGTCCGCCTCACGATCAGCGGCGACGAACTGGTGGCCGAGTCCCCCGCCTTTCTGATCAACCGCACGCTCTGGGGCGTCAGTTTCCGCTCCGGCGTGCTGGGCACCACCAAGGACAAAATGATCGAGGATACGGTGCCTTTGGCGCTGAAAATCAAGGCAAAAGCCAAGTAGCCTCTGGTAGCCCGGAATTTATTCCGGGCAAATAGCGGCTTTGCGGGTGCCCTCATGCCCGGAATAAAATCCGGGCTACCAGATCAGAACAGGCTCACATACCCCAAATGAAACTTCGCCGCCCGCCAGTCGATCGACTGCCCCGCATCGGGCCGGCCAAACGCCACATTGATGCCAAAAATACCCAGCGGCGTTTCAAAATTCAGCCCCGCTCCGATGCCCCAGGGGCGCAAAAACGTCCTGTTGCGGTTGGTCAGGTTTTCGAGGTAGCCGTAGTCGGTGAACGCGGCGAGGTAGGAATTCTGTGCCAGCAAGAGCCGCAATTCGGCCGTGGCCACCACAAAACGCGTGGCAAACAAACTTTCCTCGTCAAAACCCCGCAGCAATTTGTTGCCGCCCAGGCGGTACTGTTCGTTGGCGAAAACCGGTTTTTCGGAAAAAATACCGCCGCCGCGAGCCGCCAGCCGGAACGTCGTGCGGGGCGCAAGGGGCAGGAACCATTCCGCGCGGCCTTCGAGCCGGAACCGCGCCACCCGCCCCGCCACCGAATCATACAAACCGGCAAAAGAAAACGCCGGATCGGCGGGGTCGTTCAGGTCTTCGATAACCGGGTTGCGCTGCACAGTGTTGAACCCTGCGACGCCACGCAGCGACAAGGACCAGCCTTGTCGCGGATTAAATCGATAATCGAGACGATTCAGACCCGTTTCAAGGCCAAATCCGTTTTGGCGCAGGTCGAGCACGGCGGGCAAACGGCGCGTATTCAGGATCGCTTGCGTGTCGATCTTTTGCAGCGACGAACTTTTATTTTCCCAAAAAAACGACACGTAATCGCCGCCTTCGAAGAAATACTGCACGCCCAGCTGGCTCTGCGCATCCACCCAGCTGCTGTCGCGACGGAACACCCCGAGCCGCCCTTCGACCCCGAACGGCAGCCCGAAAACGTACGGCAAAGCCGCCTGCGCGTCGAGTTTTTGCGTCTCCGGGCGCAGCCTTTCGAATTCGACCGAGAGGCGTTCGCCGAGGTTCAGGGCGTTCTGGAAAGCGGCGTTGAGCGAGCCGGTGAGCAGCAGGCGACCGTCGGGGTCATTGGGCTGCGGCAACAGACCGATGAGAAAGTCGAAACGGCCGGCGCGCTTTTTTCGCAAAAAAAGGTTGATCGTGGCATCGTCTCCGGCGAAGCTGACCGTCGGGTTGCCCGTGCTTTCGAGGAAAGGAATGTCGCGCAGGCGGTCGCGGATGCGCAGCACCTTGGCGCGGTTGTAGGGCGCGCCGGGGCGAAGGCCGAGGAAATTGGGCAGGTAGCCCGAGGGCAGGCGCAGGTCGCCGACAATGCGCAACGTCTTGATTCTGAAATATTTATTGCGATCTACCCGCAAGGCTGCGGACACCCCTCCGTCGGCGCCGATGTGCACGCTGTCGAGCCGGACCACGGCGAAAGGGAAGCCCGAGTTTTCGGCCTGTTCCAGTATTTTGGTTTGCAGACGCAGCAGCGCATCGTGTCGCAGGGGCCGGCCGGTGAACAGTTTTTCCCGAAATCCTGCTGCCGACAGCCAGGCGTCCGCTTCACCCGGCAAGGGCCGCAGCGCGACCCAGCGCATCTCCGGGCCGAGGTACAAACGCGCCGTGGCGGTTCCGTTTTTTTCAACCTGAAAACTGTCGAGCGAAGCGCTCAGGTAGGCATTTTCCTGAAAAAGCCGGACCAGTCGCTCCGCCATGGCGACCGCAGCGGCCGAATCGGAAGCAGGAAAAAAGAAGCGGTCGACACCCGGGTTTTGAGGCGCGGGCGTCCATTTTTGTGTCAATCGCTCCACAACCGGCGCATCGGCGAGCGCCATGCGCAGCAGCACGCCGGCCGGCGTTTGCGCGGCCAGCATACTGAGCCAGGCCCAGG
>JBGAJY010000134.1:0-15646 GCA_044224705.1 Saprospiraceae bacterium | reverse complement strand
GGCAAATACCACGACACGAGGCGAAGCCTCGCGCCAGCCATCAACAGGTTATTTCAGAAATTCAGATTCCGCCTCCGGCCGACCCGCTTTCAGGTCAAATTGCGGCACGCCATCGGCATTCACCGTCATTTGAAGGCAATCGGGTAAAAGAAACGATTTGGCGGGGATGAGCTTGCCCCGAATGGCGTAGCGGTTCAAAAAATCGGTCGGGTCCTCGTTGAGGTAGTTGCCGAGGGTTTCGGTGAAATATTCGTAGCGGTCCTGCACATTGCTCCGGGAGCCGTAAAAGGTCTCCAGTAGCTCGAGCATAAAATCGTGCAGGGTGCGCTCGTTGCCGGATTTTTGCCGGATGGCGCAGTCAAAATAGAAGGCCAGAATAAAGCCCCGGCGGTATGGGACGCGCTCGCATTCCTCGTCGTAAAAGAAACATTCCTCGGCGTCGTGGGCGCTCAATTCGGCGTCGCGGCTCGTGTAGTGTTCTTCAAAGTTTTCCTCGTTGAGGTGTTCGAAAAAATCCCTGCGGTCGAAAAAACCGGCTTTCCAGCAGTTGCGCAGCGCCAGGTATTCGGTGAATCCTTCGGCAAACCAGCGCAGACCCGAAGGGCCGTCGTAGGTGCCCGGATTGATCTTCATGCCGATCCAGTCGTGCATCATTTCGTGGTTGAACAGGTAGATCAGCTTGTCCAGGATGCAGTCGTCGCTGGCGTACACGGCGAAGGAATTGTATTTGCCGAGCCCCAGGTAATCGCCGGTGGTGACGCCCGGGATGGGTCGCGCCGGCTTCACGAAAGGAATCATCGTGACGGAGTAGTACGGTATATCGGTGTCGTTCCAGAGCCGGCGCTGCGTTTCGATGGTTTTGAGGATGACGTCGAACAGGGTTTGGTCTTCGAATACCCATTTGCCCCGGATGGCGAAAAACACGGGCTGGCCCAGCACTTCGCCTTTATGAATGCGAAAGTCGCCGGCCACGCACACGGAATTTTTCCACTCCAGGCTGAAAGCGCGAAAACTCTGGTGCGCATCGCCGGAGTTGAAACTGTTCTGGATCGCCCAGTTTTTGGGCAGTTTCAGCCAGTCGACCGTGACGTCGTAAAAGCCGTTGTCTTCGTAGTACAGCGGCGACAGGAACAGGCAGCGCCCCTGCACATGGAGGTAGTCTTTTTGCAGAATCGGGCTGCTGGAGGTTTGCAGGGTGACCTGTTCGCCGGGGAAGTTTTGCCAGAGTTCGTAGTGGAGGGTGAGCGGTCCCGCGCTCCGGCTGATGACGCCCACGGCGTGGTCGTACTTCGGGTGGCGGGTGTAGCGCCCGCCTTTGCCTTCGACGCGAAAATTGCGGAAGCAGCGCTCGAGGTTATCCGACCAGTTGATCTGGGTGGGCAGCATGAACCAGGTCGTGTCGTTGGGGATGGGATAAAACTCGACTGCTACCTCCAGCATCCGCTTTTTGCCGTCGTCGGAAAAATCGGGGGTGATGGTGTAGTGCAGCTTCTGCGCTTCCATTGGGAGAACGCGGGTAAGCAGGAAAAGGGCAGATAAGAGAAATCGCATGGGGTAAAACAATGGTGGAATCGGGATCGGGCAAATTTATCCTGAAAAAAATCCGTCCCGAACGGGTAACGAAACGCAGGGCTCCCGGATAAAAGTGTGGGTTCAACCGCCTGTGCGCCCGCAGGCAGCTCCATTCCTCACTAATTCCACGTAAAAAAATGAAGAAATCAGTACTCCAAGCTTTCCAGCCTGTCATCCGAATGCTTTTTGGCGGACTTTTGTGTCTCGCCGGGGGCGCTCAGGCAGTTGCGCAATGCCCCAACCGGGCGCTCGACTTCGACGGTTTCGACGATGCAGTGACCTGCACGCTCAGCCCCACGCTGGGCAATTCGAACTTTACTTTCGAAGCCTGGTTCAGCTCGACGGCCTCCAATACCAGCCTCAACTGCACCGACCCTGGTACGTTCCGGCGCTTGTTCCAACTACGGGGTGGAGGATTTTCACCCAATACCATCGACATCGGCGAGTGCAATGGTTACGTCACCGTGGCATGGAATGATCCGGTGCTGCACGGGCCCTACCAGACGGCCAGCTACATCCGCGGCAACGGCTGGCACCATGTGGCGATGGTCAAGACGGCCACTGAAATTCTGGTCTACCTCGACTGTGCCCTGATTTTCACGGCCACCGATCACGCCAGCGTCGGCACTTTTAATATTGTGGCCGCGACGCTTGGCGCTTCACCCTTCGCCGCGTCTGCTTTCTGGCAAGGCCGGGTGGATGAGGTCAAACTTTTTCCCGTGGCGCGCACAGCGGCTCAGATCTGCGACGAGCGATTCTGCCTGCGCGACGGCAAGGGCATGTCGCTTTACTGGCACATGGACCAGGGGATGGCCGGGGGCCTCAATACGGGTATCTCCCAGTTGGTGAATACGGCGAGCGGATCCAGCACCGCCACCTTGTCGGGCTTTTCGCTGTTGCCAGGAATGGAGAGCAATTTCGTTTGCTCCACAGCGCCATTGACCTATCCGAATTACTACGAACTCAATCTGGAGATCAAAGACCCGCTCCAGCAAAACACCATCAGCCAATTGTGCAGCGGCGAGGCGGCGCATTTCTGCCTGGTCAATCCCGACGGTACCTCGCCCTTGCCCGCGTCCAATGTGTCCGTCCAATGGGAATACCTGGACCTGGGCGGCGGCGGGAGCTATGACCAGGTGTCGAGCTCCGCGTTCAGTTCGACGGGTTTTTGTTTCGTGGTACCCCAAAATAATATCCTGCTCGACTGTGCCAACAGCACGACCGGTTTTGTGGACCGCAGGTACCGCGCGCGGATAACCGTGACGGCCAACGGCAATACCTGTGAATATTTCACCCATTTTGCCCAAATCCGCATTTGCTGCCCGGTCACGGATGCGAACGTCCAAATGACGGTGAGCCCAAGTAGTTTGATCAATGGCACCCTGTGTGAAGGTGACGAGGTCATGGTAGACGTATCGCTCACTTCGGCTACGCACCCATTTATCAATCCTCCGGGCGGTGCTTTGAGCATCACGTGGGCGCCGCCGTTCAGCAGCCACAACGGTCAGACGAGTTTTTCCGAAACGCTGACCGTGGGCGAAGACGACCTCTGCGCGACGGCCACTATCGCCAACTGTGCCTGTGAGCCCCTCACCGTCGGCGCCTGCGTGCCCGTGGATCCCGTGCCCAAATGCAGCACACTGACGGGCCTGCTCATCCCGAACAACCTCCTGCCCGACCCCGACGGGGACCCCAGCCACTACCTCATCTGCCCGGGCGACGACGCGGCTTTGGGCGCAACTTTCGACGATTGCATCCCGCATTGGCAATACTCCTTTGACCAAATCGCCTGGACGGAACTGGGTACTTCCAACACCGAACAGAACACGAACATTTTGCCTTCTTCGCTTTGGGGGAGCGCCACCTGCATTTATTACCGCGTGGAATGCCGGCCGATGTCCGACCCTTCGGGCTGCGATCCCTGCTACTGCGGCATCGTGCGGATTTGCCTCAAGCCGCCGCCGCTGAAGCCGGTCATTGTCGGCGACGACCTGATTTGTAAACCGGATGTGTCTTCCCTGCTTTCCGTACAAACACCCGAAGCCGGCGTTACCTACACCTGGTATTGCGACGGCAAGGAAGTGAGTACGGGCCTCAGCATCAACGCCGATATGAATGCCTGCTACCGGGTAAAAGCCGACAACGGCTGCGAAACGGTGCTCTCCGATCCTTTCTGCCTGAAAATCTGCGAAGTGTTCGCCGTCATCAGCTGTCCGCTGGCGCCGAATGACTGTGTCGAACCGGGAGTCCCGATCGAATTGACCGGCGCCTTATCCTATTCCACCTGCGGCGGACCGCTGGTGTATGCCTGGTCGTCCAACAACACTACCCTGGCAGGGCCAGTCGATCAGCCGAACCTGGAAGACACGCCGGATATGAACGGTACCATTTACACCTTGACGGTCACCGACCAGAACGGCTGCACGGACACCAAATCCACCCTCGTCAAACCCTGTAAACTCTAAAAAGGACCAACCATGAAAAAATTCATATTCCCTTTCGCCTTCTTATTTGCGATGGCATTGGCGTTTCGGGGGCAAGCGCAGTGTGATTGTTTTTATATGACAGCAGATCCGGACCCAAATACCTGTTGTGTGAATTTATATCTGGGACTGTATAATGACCCCAACTGTAATAACTATAATTATAATTCGGTGACCCTCACCATGATCGGTTCCACCCCGCCTTTGATTACCGGAGCCACCGCGGCTCCGATGTTTACCGTCGTGCAAACCGGCACTCAGGTGACCTTCACCTCCTCTTTTAACCTGACTACCATAGGCACAAGCACAACACAAGCCATCGGGACTGTATGTTTTGAGGCTACTAGTACTATTGTAGCTTACGACGTAACCATAGACGGTCCTTTACCTGCGCCCAATGGCTGCACCATACCACATGGCGGGTTCGATAGTCCTTGTATACCGCCACCGCCTACCTACGGCGAATGGGCGCAGGTATGCGGCGACTCGGCACGCAACGAACCCACCAAAATCAAAGCCTACGACGGGTTCGTTTACGTAGCCGGCACCCGCACGATCAACGGTGTCCGCCGCGCCACGTTCACGAAATACGACGGCGCCACGGGCGCGGAAGTTTGGGCGCGCACCCTTTCAGCCGGGTCCATTATCCATGATTTTGTCCGGACGGTGGAAAATGACGGATTTATGGTGGTGGGCGCTACCGAGCCGTTCCAAATCGGCGGCGTTCAGCAGGACAACCAGTCGTTGTTGTACCGGATTTTTGACAACGGCACCCTGACGCTTAACCGGCGCTACCAGCAAAACGGCCGGGAGCACTTCAACCGGATTATCGCGCACCCCAATCCCGTCAATTCAAACTTTCCCTATTACATCGTGGGGACGAAAAACCCGACTGCCACCGCTTCGGCAGCCGATATCGTAACGTTGTTCAACACCAACAGCGCCGGCGCCACGGGTTTTTACCGCGAATACAATTACACGACGGAGGAGGGCGAATTCCACCGCGGCCTGTTCCCTTTGGACAACGGCAACGTGGTGCTGACCGGCAACAACACCTTCGCCAACGACGGCATGATCGTGGAGGTAAACGGCGCTACCGGCAACATCGTGAAAGCCATCAAGTACCCGGCCGGCCTGGACGTGTACGACGGCATGGAATTGCCCAATGGTGATATCGCTATTGTTGGAGCGGATTTCGGGCAATCCAAGGCGTTTATCGCCTTGCTGAAGCCCAATTACAATCTGGTGCAGGCACAGCACGTGAGCCCTTTGCTCGATTTCCGGGAAATCGGCCGCGACAACGCCGGCCGTTTGTACGCACTCGGCACCTGGACCGGCCCCACGAAACGGAATGTGATGTGCCGTTTCTCGGTGATAAACGGCATTGGCCTGAACTTCAACTACGCCCGCTGGCTCAATGACGGGGAAGACCTCTACCTGCAGGGCCGGTTCTCCGTGACGCCGGCAGCCGACAACATTTTTTACGCCGACGGCCGGATCGATTACACCCCGCCGCCGCCGGGATTCGGGAATTTTGATCAAATGGTGGGCAGTTTTGACCTCGAACTGTCGTCCGATTGCGAGGAGACACAAGTCGTGGACACTGCGACCTTTTCCTTCACCCGCGTCGACATTACTCCCGAAATCCTGAATGTAACGGCCACCCTGCCTCTGCCGACGACCCTGGGCGGTGGGGTATTGGACTACGATTGCCGGCCCTTCTGCGCGCCTTTGGATACCTGTACCGCCAATTTCGAATGGCAGCCCGACGGCGATTGTTTTGTCGTACAATTCACCGCTCTTCCCACCGGCACCGGCCCGTTTACGTACAGCTGGGACATCGGTTGCAACGGTTCGGTGGAGTACACGACAGCCAATCCTGCCCATGACTTTACCATGGCAGGCACTTACGACGTCTGCCTTACGATCACGTCTTCAACCGGCTGTATGGCCACCTACTCCGACGTGGTGGTGGTCACTCCGGACATGACCGCCCCTGTCCTCAGCTGCCCGACCGGCGTAATCGTCCGACCGACCGATCCCGGACATTGTTACGCGACTTATTCCCCTCCGATTACGCTGGTGGACGACTGCGACATCGCCCCGACGCTCATGTGTGTGCTGAGCGGGGCTACCATAGGAACAAACACCTCCACCCAGTACAACAAAGGCCTCACCCACGTGATGTGCACCGGGACGGATCATTCCGGCAATACTGCCACCTGCATGTTTGACGTGCTGGTGGAGGACCACGAACTGCCCGTTATCGTTTGTCCGCAGAGTCCCAGCACCACTATTCCGGTGTGCCAGGGCAGTGCGCAGATGAGTTTCGGACCGCCAACGGTAACCGATAATTGCCCGATGGTGACCTACACCTGCAACCACCAGAGCGGCGAATTTTTCCCATGCGGGCAAACGATTGTCATCTGCACGGCGACAGACATGTCGGGCAATACCGCCCAGTGCAATTTTGGGGTCAATGTCTATTGCGAGTGCGCCTCCATCACTGGCAGCAGCATCGAATGCGGTGCCGTGCACGATACCTACGATTTTACCCTGACGGTGGAAAACCTGACCGGTTCCACCGGCTCCAGCGACTGCAGCATTACGCTCGGCAATCCCCAGGGAGGCATTGCGATCACGTCATACAATGTCGTCTGGGGTGGCGGAAGCGGCAACACCGCGACGGTGAGCGGCCTGATCAGTGTGCCGATGACCATTCCCAATTCCCTGCAATTTGACCTGACGCTGAGCTGCATCTGCTCCGACGGCCATCCGGTCAGTTGCACACAGCCGGTCTCGCTGACGCCGCCGTGTTGCGATTCGGTGTACGTCGATCCGCGGGCCATCTGCTCCGAGACTGACACCATTTACGTGCCGTTGCGGGGCTGCACAGCGCTCGCCGACGTACAGCAGGTGCGCTGGTACATTACCCCCGCGCCGTGTCCGGCCGCGCCCTGGGGCGGCACGCCGTACCAGACCACGACCGGCTGCGCCGACCTCGTGATGTTGCCTTATCTGTACAATACGGATGTGTGTGTTTACGCCGAGGTGACGGTGGGCATGGGCGATTACCCATGTACGGTGATCACCTCCAACATCCAAACGATTTCCATTTGCCCGCCCCTGGCTTGTACAATTGACCCGGCGCAGCAGGAATTTTGTTACATGGGGGTCCCCATCGTGCCCGATCCTTTCCAAATCAACACTGCAGATGCCCATTGCGATTACACCGTGCAGTGGTACGACGGCAGCGGAAACCTGCTGAACGGTGAAACCGGCGATGCTTACCAACCCGGCCCCGTCGATTTCGGCGGCGCCCCGGACGATTGTTTCTTCGATACCGGCTTCCGTGTGAGCATTACCGACCTCTGCGGCACGCGCGACTGCGACGCCTCGGTCCGGCTCTGGAACGACGATGCGCCCAAGGGCACGCTCACGATAGACCCGGTGAAGACGGAGTATTGTCCGGGTGAGGATGCCATGCTGCATTTCGAACCCGGCTGCGCAGGCGTGCCGCCCCTGTGGAAATGGTACTCCGGCAGCGACGCGAGCGGCCCCACATATAGCTTTCTCCCGGGCGCCGGAACCTTCAACCCCGACTACAACACCAACAAGTTCTACGAAGACTTCTGGTTCATGGTGGAAACGAAAAACGGCGTTTGCCCGGAGGACACCGTTCAAATATTCGTCAACGTGAAAGACGAATTGAAAGCCGGCGACTTCTCGGCCACGCTGTTGCCCGACAGTTGCGCGCCGTCCCAATTGCTGCTCAGCCTCGATTTTTCGCCCTGCAACACGCCCGCAGAATGCAATTGCTACACGATTGAATGGTACAAAGACGGATTCCTGCTTGGTAGTGGTATTTACAATTCTACTCCTGCGACCTTTCTGTACGATGACCCTCTCCTCGGTGGCGACTATTCGGGGAATTACGCCGCCGTCATCATCGACAATTGCTGCAACCGCTCGGTGGAAACGGAGATCATCACCGTCAAGCCGCCTTGTAAATTGATCCTGGCGGGGCCATGTTTCCGCTGCTGCAACGAGACGGTTCAGCTGGACGCAATCATTGTCAACCCGATGCCCGGGGTGACTTGCACCTACAATTGGTACGTCGTTGACAACGGCGCCACGATCCCATTGGGCAACGATGATTTCCTGATATACGACGGCGCCGGAACGGTGTTCGTGGAAGTCAGCTGCGGCGGTTGTATGAAAACGGAGAGTTTTTTCATCAAACAGTGCATTCCGGATAGTTGCGTCCTGGGTACGGCTGCTGCCGAAGCCTCACTGCTTCGCCTCGATCTTCGGCCGAACCCGACCACCGGCTTCCTGAACGTCGAATGGAAAAACGAGCTGTCCGTAGACGGGCCGTTCGAACTGCGCATCACCAACCTGCAGGACCGGTTGATCTATTCGGAACAAATACCGCGCGGTGTCAACCAGACCGGACTTCAGCTCGACCAACTGCCCGCCGGCGCTTACATCCTGCGATTGCTGGATGAACGCGGACGTGGCGGACAGCGGCTTTTTGTCAAACAATAAGCGTAATTGAGAACACAGAAAACCAGCCGGTCGGCAGCGCTTCGGCGCGCCGGCCGGTTTTTTGTTCAATGGATTCACCCCAATTTCTCCTGCAACACCTTCGTCGCCGCCCCTGGCTCGGCCCGGCCGCCGCTGGCTTTCATCAGTTCGCCCATGAAAAAGCCGATGAGGCCTTTTTTGCCCTTGCGGTATTCGGCGACTTTGTCGGGGAAACGCGCGAGCACCTCGCCGGCGAGTTGGTCGAGGAAGGCGGCGTCGGCGTTCTGCAGGAGGTTCAGGTCGGCGGCCAGTTGGGCGGGCGAGGCGGAAGGCCGGTCAAGCAACGCCGGTAAAAGGCGCTGGGCTGCCGCCGAAGCGCTGATTTTACCCGATTCGATCAGGTCGAGGTAGGCGCCAGTTTGGGCGCTGGACAATGGGAAATCTGCCAGGGTTTTGCCGTGGGTTTCCGCCCAGGGCATCATGCGCTGGATCAGAAAATTGGCCAAAGCGCGCGGCGGTAAGGTGGGCAGTTCTTTCGCCATTTGTAAAAAACAAAAGGCCGTGTCGCGCTCCTGGGCGAGCAAGGAGGCGTCGGCAGCGGGCAGGGCGAATTTTTCCAAAAAAAGGTTTTCGACCTCGTCGGGCAGCATGGGCATGGTGGCGCGGATGTCGTCCAGGTCTTTGTCCGACAGCACAATGGGCGGCAGGTCGGGTTCGGGGAAATAGCGATAGTCGTGCGCCTGCTCCTTTTCGCGCAACGAATAAGTGGTGCCGACGGTCGCGTCGAAGCCGCGGGTTTCCTGCTCGATCCGTCCGCCTTGCGTCAATATTTCGATTTGCCGCGCGGCCTCGTGCTCTATGGCGCGGCGTACAAAGCGGAAGGAGTTGACGTTTTTGATCTCGCAGCGGGTGCCCAGCCGGGTCTCGCCCAGGGGGCGCACCGAAACATTCACGTCGCAGCGCAGGGAGCCTTGCTCCATGTTGCCGTCCGATACGCCGAGCCATCGCACGAGCCGCCGCACGGCTTCGAGACAGGCCGAAGCCTCGGCGGCGGAGCGCAGATCGGGTTCGGTGACGATCTCCAGCAGCGGCACTCCGGCCCGGTTCAGGTCGATCAGGGTGTCGTGCGGCGCCTGATCGTGTATGCTTTTGCCGGCGTCTTCTTCCAGGTGGATATGGTGAATTGCGCAGCCCGGTCCGTTGCCGAAAGCGATCCTTCCGCCGCGGCAAATCGGGTGCTGGTCCTGGGTGATCTGGTAGCCTTTGGGCAGATCGGCGTAGAAATAATTTTTCCGGTCGAAGGCGCTGTACCGGCCGATGTCGCAGCCCAGCGCGAGGCCGAGTTGCACGGCGAATTCCACGGCGCGGCGGTTCAGGCGGGGCAGCGTGCCGGGGTGCGCGAGGCTGACGGCGCTCACTTGCGTATTGGGCGCGCCGCCGAAAGCGGCGTTGTCGCGGCAGAACAGTTTGGAACGCGTAGCCAGCTGGACGTGTATTTCGAGGCCGATGACGGTTTCGTAGGACATGGGATGAGAGAGGGTTTATTTGTAAGGTTTATAAGGTTTATAAGGTTTATAAGGGTTTATAAAAAGGTTGAGAGCATCCTCTCTCCTTTTTATAAACCCTTATAAACCTTATAAACCCTTATAAACCCCTTTTTTTAAAAAATGACAAACACCAGCAAAAGTCCGAAGAAGAAGAGCAGGATGAAACTGAACAGGTAAATAAAGCTGTAAATCATCCATTTTACCGTCGTTTTGGCCCAGCCCTGGCCGTAAAAACGTTTCATCGCGATCAGCAATGCAATGCCGAGCCAGCCGAAAAGCAACAGCCAGCTGGCGCCGAGATGGACGAAATGATCCAGTGCCAGCCCGAGGGTCAGGAGCAGAAAAGTGCCGGAATGCTGGTGGAGCAAAAAGATGAAGTGCTCCACGTAGTAGCGCCGCTGCCGCCAGTAGAGCAGCGCCAGCACCCCCGACATGAGAGCCATCAGCACGAGGATCGTCCAGGTCAGGCTGCCCAGGTAAGCATGGAGCAGGCCGCGCGGATCCCTGACCGATTTGATGCCCTGCTTCACCAGTATGCGGTCTTGCCAGTTGGTGATGTGGTATAATTCGACCACTTCATCGGGCTGGTAGTGCACCAGGTCGCTCGTCGCGATCGTGAATTTGCGGTTGACAAAACTGAGCGGGATCGAGTCCAGCGGGTGTCTGCTGGCGTGATTCCCCGAATCCATTTCTACGCGGATAGCGTCGCTGATCATGTTCAGGTCCCTGCCGAGTATCTGTTCCGAGGAGTCAAAAGCCGCCTGGGTGGCCGTTGTGCGCAAACGTTCGGGCAGGGAATCGTAGCTCTGCCGGAATTCACGGATCATGACGTACCGTTGCAAGGCCTGGAAAAAATCGGTGTCCTCCCTTTTTTTGGTTTTCGGGGTCTCTTTAAGGGTATCGCGGCTCACCTGGAAAGAAGAACCCGTGGTGCTGTTGACGTGCAGTTTGTCCGCTACGAATACCTTGTTGAACACGAACAGGAAAAAGAACATCACCACAAAAAAGAACTGCACGGGGTGCGGGTAGCGTTTGATCCGGCCCCGGAAATACTCGACCGTGACACGGCCGGGCACCAGTAATTGCCAGGCCATGCGGATAAATTTTCCGTCCAGATGGGTCAGCCCGTGCAGAAACTTGGCCAGCAGGTGCCGCAACCTGATCCGGCCGTCGAAACGGTGCTGGCCGCAGTTCGGACAGAAATGTCCTTTCCGGGTCATTTTGCCGCCGCAATTGGGGCAAATGGGTTTGGGCTGCTCTTCGGTGGAAGTTTCAGTTGTCGGTTCCATTGGTTTGGAAAAACGGTTTTAAAAGATGCAAATCAAGGGCTAAATCGATATTTCTGCATCCTCCTCGCAGGCCCCACCACGGCCCCGGCCCCTCCGGGGAAGTGCTTGCCCCTGCTGAGAGCAAACTCCCCTCCCCGGAGGGGGAAGGGGCCTGCCAGGAGTAAAAACAATGACTGGTTTAATCCTCGATTCGTATTTCAAAAAATAAAAAACACCACGACGATGCCCAAAGCGAAGAGAATCGAAAAGCCGGCCAGGTAGATAATGGAAAAGATGCTCCATTTGACAAAAGTCTTCACACGGCTTTGTCCGTAAAATCTATACATCGCCAGCCAAGTGGAAATGGCCAGCCAGGCAATGACTGTCAGCCAGATCGTCCGGTAATGCCCTGCGAGGTTGCCGAGGAGCAAGGCGAGCGTCAGCATAAAAAAAATGGCCGTGTGCTGGTGCAAAAGAAAGACAAAATGCTCCACGTAGTACCGTTTTCGCCGCCAGTACAATATGCGAAGTACGCCGGCCATGATGATCACGAGTGCAAAAAACGTCCAGGTCAGGTTGCCCAGGTAGGCACGCAACATGATGGTCGGGTCGGCAATAAGTTTGACTTGTTGTCGCACCAGCAACCGGCTGCTCCAGTCGGTAACGTCGTACCGGTCCAGAATTTCCTCTCCCTCGTATTTGTACATGTCGGCTGCTCCGATGGCTATCGTTCCCTGTGGCGTCCCGAAGCGGAACGTGTCGGTGTGGTTGAACGTGGTATCGAATACCGGGCTGAAAATGGTGTCCACAGCCTGTCGTGTTTCCGGGGTTTGGAGCCTCGCCGGCAACGAATCGAATCGGCCGTGCAGTTCGCGCATGATCAGGTAGCGGCGTTCTTCGTCGTGAATGTGTTTCACGCTGCTGGCGAGCGATTCGCGTTTCATGAGACTGTCCTTGGGTTGGCCGAAGACAATACCGCCGTCTTTGGTGTCGACCATCAGTTTGCTGGGCGAAAAAACGGTGCCCAGGGCCAGCAGGAAAAAGAACATCACCACGAAAAAGAACTGTACCGGCTGCGGGTAGCGCTTTTGTTTGCCCTGAAAATAAGCCACGCTCACCTTGCCCGGGATGAGCAGATGCCAGAGGATCAGGAAATATTTGCTTTCGAGCCGGAAAATCCTGAAGAACAATTGGTGCATCAGATCGCCCACCGTCACCCGGCCGTCGGTGTCCTTCTGTCCGCAATGCGAGCAGAATTTGGCCTTGTAGGCCAAAGGGTAGTGGCAATTTCGGCAATAGCGCTGCTTGGAATATTTCATGGCGGGTAAAATTCGCAGATTTCCGACTTTCGCCCTCAGTATTCTCAGCCACATGAAAATTGTCTTTTGAAACCACATGAAGGACACATGAAGGACACATAAAGGAAAAGGGTAGGGGTGTTTGGAAGATTGGCTTTGGGCAATTACATTTTTCGCCGCACCTTTTCCTTTATGTGCCCTTCATGTGTCCTTTATGTGGTTCCATAAAACCACCCTCCATGCGCAAACAAACGACCCGCCACATTCTCATGGTGCGACCGGCGAATTTCGCCTTCAATGAAGAAACCGCTGCCAACAACGCCTTCCAAACCCCCGCAGCCGCCAGCCAGGCCGCTGAAATTGGCGAAAAAGCCTTGCAAGAGTTTGATGCTTTTGTCGACAAGCTCCGCAAATCGGGCGTGCACGTCGTCGTGGCCCGCGACTCCGCCCTGCCCAAAAAACCCGACGCGGTATTCCCCAACAACTGGGTCACTTTCCACCAGGAAGGATTCGTGATCACTTATCCGATGTATGCCGCTACGCGCCGCCCGGAGCGCCGCAGGCAGGTGATCGATGCCGTGCTCCAGGAGGGATTTCGCTCCGACCGCCGTGTCAATTTTGAGTTCAATGAGAAACTCCACCGTTTTCTCGAAGGCACCGGCAGCATCATTTTTGACCACCAGAACCGCCTCGCTTATGCCTGCCTGAGCCCGCGCACCGATGCCGGCTTGCTGGAAGAACTTTGTAAAGGCATTGAATATCAGCCGGTTGTATTTCATGCCGTGGATGCTGCCCGGCAGGACATTTACCACACCAACGTGATGATGGCGCTAGGCGAAACCTTCGTGGTGATCTGCCTCGATTCGGTCCGCGATGCGAAAGAGCGCGCCATGCTGGTCCGTAAATTTGAAGAAACGGGCAAGGAAATTGTCGAGATCAGCCTCGACCAGATGAACGCTTTTGCAGGCAATATGCTCCAGGTGCGCAACAACCGCGAAGAAACCCTGCTCGTCATGTCCGAACAAGCCTTCCGCGCCCTCACCCCTGCCCAGATCGAAACCCTCGAAAAACATACGCGGCTGCTGCACAGCCCGCTCGATACGATTGAAACCTACGGCGGCGGCAGCGCGCGCTGCATGATGGCGGAGATATTTTTACCGGAAATCAAGAATTAGCGGTATTGCCGAGTTGTTTCGCGCAGACGTTTCTCGCAGATGTTCGCAGATGTTTCTCGCAGATGTCCGCAGATGTTTCGCGCAGATGTTCGCAGACCTTTCCGCAGATGTCCGCAGAAATCGTCACGTAAATTTTTCTGCGGACGTCTGCGGAAAGGTCTGCGGACATCTGCGAGAAACATCTGCGCGAAACATCTGCGAACGTCTGCGCGAAACAACACAAGCCAAAAAAAATTCCCCGTACCTGTAACCTGCCCAACGCAACATGCTGTCTGAGTGCTTAACAGCAACAGAAACATCATTTTTCACAGAAAAAAACAACACTCATGACTGAAAGTATCGTTGCACTGCTTATCCCGATCACCATCAGCCTCGGCGCTTTTATGATGGTTTGGGGCATTCGCTACTTTGAAAACAAAGAAAACATGGCGATGATCGAACGCGGCCTCGATCCTAAAAAACGCCGCACCGCCGATCCGTCCCGCACCCTGCGCAACGCCCTGATGTTCATGGGCGCCGGCCTCGGCCTGCTGCTCGCGATCATCACGACCAAATCTCTGGGCCTCGTCGACGGCGAAGCCACCGGAACCTATTTTTCCCTGATCGCTATCGGTGGCGGACTGGGCATGCTCCTGGCCTACCTCTACGAGCGGAAAAACCCGCCGGCCAAAGACGAATTGTAAGCCAGGCAAACAGACTGGATTGGATCAAGCCCTCCGTCGCCATTCGGCGACGGAGGGCTTTTTGTGCTCATAGTCCGAGATTGGCCGCCTGTTTTGTCAGTGGCCGACAATTGACCGCCAAGCGTTGTATGTCGATTTTGATCAAAACCGGTCCCAGGGATTTAAAGCAATTGCCTTCTTATCCATATGAGGGTCTGGCTGGTAATATGCTGGCCGACAGCATTGTACAAAAAACCAATGGCCTGTACGAATTCCATTTTACCGAAATTTCGATACCCGGCTTTTCGGATTTGATCGACCCGCCGTTTTTTATCCAAAGCCTGGCCGGGCCGGGCGATACCTGGATATTTCAGGATACCATTCTGGCCCAGGTGGTATCAGCAGAGGTGCAGACCGTTTTTGGTGTTGCCGATTCTGTAAAAACGATCGTATTGTCGGATGGGGGCGTCATTCTCCTCTCCAAAACATTCGGCCTCCTGCAGTTTCGTAATTACGTGCTCATTGGGCTTCAAAATACGGACTGGGGCATCCAATTACCCACTAAAATGGACTGGTTTGACTGGTTTCCAGGCGAAGTGTTCCAATATGTAAAAGTTTCTGGCAATAATTTTGACGCGATCGACACGACCTGGACGAAATACACCGTGCTTTCAAAAACAATCGGCCCGGATACCACCACTTTTACCGTTCACCGGCTGATGAAAAGGCTGGTTGCCTACGATGGCCAGGATCCTGGCCCCGCGACCTATGAGGATGTTGTAGAGCCTTTTTTCCTGCCTAATCCGACTGAGCTGGACTTTCCTGGCTACACGTACTCAAGCCCTTGCATCTATCGGACCTGCGAATACACGGTGTCCAATTCCGGAATAACCAAACTGATCGGTGAGCATAGAGTGGCATGCGCACGTGGTAACTATTCCTCCTCAAATTATATAGCAGGTCTTGGAAAAACACATGATTATTTCAGTTTAGGCGGGCCTTACCAATCAACCAGAGACCTGATCGGCTACCTGAAACTTGGACAAGCTTCACAAGGCATGATTTATCCCGACAGCTTTTACAATGTAGGACTAGGGGTTGACAGCGTTGGAGG
>JBGAJY010000133.1:0-15863 GCA_044224705.1 Saprospiraceae bacterium | reverse complement strand
CGGTGGGCGGGGTGAGTTCCCGGTTTCCTGTGCTGACGGATGCGGGGTTTTGGGTGGGCAAGGCGGTACCGGAGGTCGTGCAGGTGTAGTTTGGCCTGTGCAGTTGGGTGGGTCTGTTCGGTATGGAAGCCCCGGCTTTACAACAGGGTGTCGGCCTAAATTTCCTGCGGCACCAGCCATTCAACACGGCTTGTTTCCCTTAACCTTGCTCTGAAAAACGTCCTTACCGTGTCACGCATCCTGCTCATTTTCATCAAAAACCTGCGCCCCGGCCGCGTCAAAACCCGCCTTGCCAGCAGCCTCGGCGACGCGGAAGCGCTGCGCATCTATCGTTTTCTATTGGAAAAAACTCGGCGCGCGGCACAGGCGGCCAGCGTGCGCCGCTGGCTGTTTTATTCCGACGAGATCGAACAGGCCGACGACTGGCCCGCCGGCGTTTTTGAAAAATTCGCGCAGCAGGGCCAGGACCTCGGCGAACGCATGGCCGACGCGTTCCGGCGGGCTTTTGCCGCAGGCGCCAGCCGCGCGGTCATCATCGGTTCGGATTGTCCGGAACTGGATGCGCCCCTGATCGACGAAGCGTTTTCCGCGCTCGATGTATCTGATGCCGTGCTCGGCCCGACGCCCGACGGCGGGTACTATCTCCTGGGCATGAAACAATTTGCACCCGAAATTTTCAGGAATATAGCCTGGAGCACGGCCGAGGTGCTGCCCAAAACCCTCGGCATTCTTGCCGCCCTCGGCAAAAAAACAACCCTGCTGCCGGCCTTGTCCGACATCGATACGGAGGACGACTGGTGGGCTTTTCAACGACGAACCGGATAAACGAATTGGTTAAATTTTTTCTCCATCCGTCCGATGTTCCCGTACTTTGACACCATTATTTTTCATCACTTAAATCGATTGCCTTCCCATGAAAAAATTGTTCCTGCTCTTCGCCCTCGCCGCTTCCCTGTTCGCCGCCTGCTCCAAAAGCAGCAATTCGGACACGCTCACGCCCACGTCCGCCTTTGCCGGTTCGTACGACGGCACGTACATCGTGACGTCCGTCCAGAGCCCAAATCCCAAAGACGCGATCCTCGTCGTGACCGACAACCCCGACGGCTCGCTGCACCTGGTGCTCACGGCCGACACACAATCTGCCACTTTCACGGCCACCCTCAACGGCCAAAAAATGGTCATCACTGACCAGTCGGTGTTTGGCAAAACCGTGTCGGGCTACGGTGAAATGCCCGCCACGGATCAAATGATCCTGCATTTTACGGAAAACGGCAACCCGACTTCGCCTACGGAGCTGTACAGCTCCGAGTTCAACGGAAACCGCTGAAACACGTTTGCGAAACCTTCAAGGTTTCGTAAACGGTAATGTTTGATTGAATAAAAAACGACTGGACTGCGATCAGTCCAGTCGTTTTTTTGTATTCGTTTGACGCGGCCCGTAATCCGACTTTATCCCTTGTAAAACAGCCATTTCCCGATCTCCTTCAACGACACCTTTTTGCCGTACATCAAAATCCCGACCCGGTAAATCCGGCCGGCGACCCACACAAAAAACACGGCCGTCGCAAACAGCGTGACGATGGACAAGGCCACCTGCCACCAGGGCGGGTCGAAGGCCAGCCGGTCGGGCATCACAATGGGCGAAAACAGCGGAAAAATGGACGCGAACACCGCCAGCGGACTGTTCGGCGAGCGCATCACCACGGAGGTCATGATCAGGAAAGCCAGGATGATCGGGATCATGATCGGGAAAGTGAGCGACTGGCTTTCACCGAGGTCGTCGCCCACGGCGCTGCCCATGGCGGCAAACATGGAAGCATACAGGAAATAGCCGCCGATGAAGTACAGGATGGCGCAAATAATGATGTACCACCAGTTCTGGCGGCCCAGTTCGATCATGACCTGAGCGAACATGTCCTGTGCATCGGCGGAGTCCATGCCTGCCGGGGCGCCTGCGGACATATTGGCCTGGGCCGATGCCGCGTCGATGCCGAAAAAGCTTTGGACGCCGATGAAAATCAGGGTGTTCAGGATGGCCCAGATCACCATTTGCGTGGTGCCCACGCCGGCCGAGCCGATGATTTTGCCCAGCATCAGCTGGAAGGGTTTCACCGACGACATGACCACTTCCACGATGCGGCTGGTTTTTTCTTCCATCACGGAGCGCATCACGATGGAGCCGTAGATCAGCACGACCATGTACATGATGATACCGAGGAAAAAGGAGATGCCGACGGCCACCCCGGAGGTGAGTTCGTTGCCCGAGTCGTCGGCCTTGTCGATGGGTTCGGGGTCGAGCGACACCTCGGTTTCGAGGTCTTCGAGCGCCTTGCGGTCGAGGTGTAGCGAATCCACCTTGAAATCGCGGATGCGGGCCCCGACGCGCCGCTCGATAAGCGAATTGATCTCCGGGCTGATGTGGTCGTCGGAGTAGAAGTAGATGGTTTGTTTTTTGACGGCGAGGTTGCTCAGCGGGGGCAGGCGCAGCACGCCGTTGTATTCCTTGTCGCGCACGGCTTGTTTGAGCGCGTCGAGGGTTTTGCCGGGCGGGGCTTTGGTGAACTGCAGGCCCTGTTCGTCGGGGATGCCGTTTTTCAAAAAACCGCCTTCGTCGAGCACGACGATGTGTTGGCGTTCCGAGCCTTTGTAGCCGATCATGAGGGCCTGTATGAGAAAAAATGCCCCGAAAGCCAGGGGCGTGAGCAGTGTGCCGATCAGGAAAGCCCGGGAGCGCACACGGGTCAGGTATTCGCGTTTGACGATGAGCCAGATCTTTTTCATGGTAGGGAACGGGGGTTCAGGCTTGGTCGGTTTCGCCGACACGGCGGATGAAGATTTCGTTGAACGTCGGCAGAATTTCGTTGAAGGATCGCACGGGCACGCCTTTCCCGACGAGGAACTGGAGCAGCGTGTTGCTTTGCTGTTCGTCGGCAAATTGAACGGTGGCGGAGCCGTCGTCCTGTGCCGTGATGTTGAATTTTTCGGCAAAACCGGCCGGCCATTCGCCGCTGATCTCCACGCGGTAAAGGTGCTGTTTGTACTGGTTTTTAATGGTTTGCACGTCGCCGTACAGCACGTTTTTGCCCTGGTTGATGAGCACGATGTAGTCGCACATTTCTTCCACCTGTTCCATGCGGTGGGTGCTGAAAATGATGCTCGTGCCTGCGGCGTTGAGCTGTGCGATCTCGTCTTTGATCAGGTTGGTGTTGATCGGGTCGAGGCCGGTGAAAGGCTCGTCGAGGATCAGCAGGCGGGGTTTGTGCACCACGGTGGTGATGAACTGGATTTTCTGCTGCATGCCTTTCGAGAGTTCCTCGATCTTCTTGTTCCACCAGTTTTTGATGTCGAATTTTTCGAGCCACATGTCGATCTCGCGGCGCGCCTCGGCTTCCGGAAGGCCTTTGAGCTGGGCGAGGTAGAGCAGTTGTTCGCCCACCTTCATTTTTTTGTAGAGTCCGCGTTCTTCGGGCATGTAGCCGATCTGTTCGGGCGAGCGGTCGTCGAGGTGGCGGCCGTCGAGCAGGATTTCGCCTTCGTCGGGCGCCGTGATGGTGGTGATCATGCGGATCAGCGAGGTTTTGCCTGCGCCGTTGGGGCCGAGCATACCGAAGACGCTGCCCTTGGGGATGTCGAAAGTGACGTGGTCGACCGCCGTGTGTTTGTCGTAGCGTTTGACGACGTTGCGGATAGAAAGGATCATGGAAAACGAGCCTGGGAGTTTGATTTGGATTTTTCCCGCCGGGAAACTCGTCAGTTTTCCCGGACCGGGCAGTGATTTTTCGGCAAAAATTGAAAATACCCGGCGTGCAGGGCCGTTTTTGTCCGACCGAATGATTTTGCCCGGTTCCATGCCGGTTTCACAGATGAAATCAATCTTGTTCTTCATGCAAAAGCAAATCCACCTGTTCCTCCTGTTCTTTGGGTTATTGCCGTTTCTGCGCGCCCAGAATTCCAATTACTGTATCGGTTATTTCCCCTCCGTCAATAAAGCCGAACTGGCCATCGTTGCCGGGGATTACGCGCTGGCCTTGCAGGCTTATCAGGCGGCCTTTTCATCGGTCCCCAGCGGCCTGGCCCGCGATTACCACAACGCCGCCCTCTGCGCCATGTACCTGAACCAGCCCGAGCCGGCCTTCGAATTTTTCGAAAAAATGGCTTTGAAAGGCGTTACGATGGAATATTTCTCCCGCAGCGATTTTGCCCCGCTGCAGACCATGGGCCGCTGGGTAACGTTCAAGGCCAATTATGAACGGCTGCACCGCGAGCACCTGAACCAAACGGACCTCGCCTTTCGCCGCGATCTGACGGAAATGGCCGATCTGGACCAGCTGTTTCGGCAAATGGAGGGTTCTTACGCTGTTTACGGCGACACGATCCGCGCCATCGATTCGATGAATATTCAGCGCTTCCTGCGGCTGCTGGCCGAAAAAGGGTTCCCTTCGGAAGACCGCATCGGCACGGACTTTCCGGGCTCGCCGATATTTGAGATCGTACTGCACCACCACGAACAGCACCTTTCCCTGCCGGATGAATATCCAGGCTGGCCCGACCTGGCCCCCGAACTGGTGGCTGCCATGCAGGCCGGGGAGATCGACCCGCCCCTGGCGGCCGGCCTGCTGGAATTGCAAAACAACCGGGCTTTCAACATGGGCGCTTTCGGGGTCATCAAATTGGTTATCAACGGTGTTCAAAAGCCCGAATATTACCTCGACATACCTGCCGACCGGCTCGCGGCCGACCAGACCCGGCTCGCACTCGGGCTCGAACCGCTGGCCGATTATACCGCCAAGTGCATTTGGCGGCTCGATCATCCCCGCACCGCGTTTCGGCTCAACGATGGCAGCCCCGTCAATATCTTCGAAATAGACGAGCATAGCGCCGCGGCGTTCAGCAAAGGGCTGATGAGGATCGGGGCGCATTGAAGCAGGGGGCATGCCAACCAGGGATAAAAGCCCCGGAGCGCAGGGCTGTTCAGTTCTGTTTCATCCGTGTGCCATCCTGAGCTGTCGGAAACCCCAAAAGCTTATTCGGAATAAAGAACATAACAGCCCTGCCCGCTGGGGCTTTTATCCCCTGATTCTGTCTCGCACAAATACTTGCCGGGGACTGCTTAAAGCAAGCACTGCTCCCGATCTTCGCACCATGAAAATCCTCGCCAATTTCATCAAGGGCCAGTTCGTCGCGCCCGCCGAAGGCCGCTACCTCGACAACTACAACCCCGCCACGGGTGAAATTTTTTCAAAAATACCCGACTCCGGCCCGGAAGACGTGGACGCCGCCGTGCAGGCCGCGCAGGCCGCTTTCCCCGACTGGGCAGGTATGCCGCCCGACCAGCGCCACGACATCCTGCGCGCCATTTCCGACGGCATCACCGCCAATCTCGACCGCCTGGCCGAGGCCGAAACCATCGATTCGGGCAAAACCCTGCACACTTCCCGTACCGTCGACATCCCGCGTGCGGCGCTGAATTTCAAGTTTTTTGCCACCGCCCTGCTGCATTTCGCTTCCGAAAGCCACCAGCAGCCGGGCGCTTTGAGCTATACGCTGCGGCAGCCGCTGGGCGTGGTGGGCGGCATCTCGCCCTGGAACTTGCCTTTGTACCTGTTCAGCTGGAAAATCGCACCGGCCCTCGCCGCAGGCAACTGCGTGGTGGCCAAGCCCTCCGAAGTGACGCCTTACACGGCCTATTTGCTCGGCGAAATTTGCCAGCAGGCAGGGTTGCCGGCTGGTGTGCTCAACATCGTGCACGGCCTCGGCCCGCGGGCCGGCGAGGCCATCGTGCGGCACCCGCTGGTGAAAGCGGTTTCCTTCACCGGCAGCACCCGCGCCGGCGCCGAAATCGCCCGCATCGCCGCGCCGATGTTCAAAAAACTCTCGCTCGAACTCGGGGGAAAAAACCCCAACCTGATCTTCGCCGACTGCTATTACGAGAAAATGCTGAACACGACCATCCGTTCCTCCTTCGCCAACCAGGGACAGATATGCCTCTGCGGATCAAGGATTTACGTGGAAAGGCCTTTGTACGAAAAATTTAAAAACGACTTCGTTGAACGGGTCAAAAAGCTCCGCGTCGGCGACCCCTTCGACGGCGCCAGCGACCAGGGATCGGTGGTCAGCAAAACGCATTTCGACAAGGTGATGGGCTGTATCGAACTGGCCCTGCAGGAAGGCGGAACCATCCTCTGCGGCGGCCATGCCGTACAAATGCCCGCTCCGCTGGACAAAGGCTGGTACATCGCCCCCACGGTGATCGAAGGCCTTCCGCTGCATTGCCGCACCAATCAGGAAGAGATTTTCGGCCCTGTGGTCACCATCCAGCCCTTCGATACCGACGACGAAGCCCTGGCGCTCGCCAACGGCGTGGGCTACGGCCTCAGCGCCACGGTGTGGACCAACCAGTTGCAGCGTACGCAGCGCTTTGCCGCCGAATTGCAGGCGGGCATCGTGTGGGTGAATTGCTGGCTGCTGCGCGATCTGCGCACGCCGTTCGGGGGAGTGAAGCAGTCGGGCGTGGGCCGCGAAGGCGGCTGGGAGGCCATGCGGTTTTTTATGGAGACGAAGAGCGTGACGCTGGGGTAGGGGAGGTATGACTGGTTTTTCGTTATTTCACTGCACAAAAGCATGTAAAAATGAAACACCTGTTCGCCGGGCTGGGGATGCTGCTCATCTTCCCCGCCGCCGCTCAAACCGGCTGGATTCGCTATTTTCCCTCTTACGACAAACTGATCAGCGTGCAGGTACTGCCCGATGGCTACGCCTTTTTAGTCCATGGCGGCGCTGAAATTTATCAAATCCGCACCGATCCGGACGGCAACCCGCAGGACACACTACATCTCGGCCCCGTTTCCGACGACATCGTGCCGGCTGCCGGCGGCGGATTTTTCAAACTCAGGCTGGAACAGCCGTTCACGCTTTATCTGGAAAAACTTGACCCGGCGGGGAACTCAATTTGGCAGAAAAGCTATACGAGCCCCCAACCGGCATCGTGGCCGAGACTTGCCGCCCTGCCCGACGGTGGGTGCTATCTGTTGTGTGCCAATACCTTTCAGGGCAGTACGGCCTTGCTCAGCAACTATGTGCAACGCATCGATCCGGACGGCACAACACTTTGGGCAAATGCTTTCCAGAGCCTCACCGGCAGTGGCAACAACACCTCCCGAAAACTGTCCGACGCCTATGTGATGCCCGACAGCAGCGTGGTGGCGCTGTACCAGGACCTGGGGCTTTACAATTTTTCTTTTGGCCGCATTGCACAAGTCAGAGCGGATGGAACCCCCGGGTTCTATTACGGTATCTCGGTGCCGGATTTTGGAGATTATTTTTTCTCGGATGCCCATTGCGTGCAATCGGCGGCCGACGGCAGTTTGCTTATTGCGGGCAACAGTGGAGAGGCTTCCGGCGGATTTCACCCGGCCAGCACCTTCTGGGGTGTGGTTGCCCGGTACGACCCCGCAGTGGCCGGTCAGGCGGATCAAGTGTTATACCCGCCCACGACTTCTCAAATGACGACGGTTTATGGCCCGCGACCCGCCGTTGCGGCGCCGATGACCGACGGCGATATGCTCGTCATTGTCCAAAAAAATACGGAGGCCTGGCTTTGGCGTGGTACCTGGGATTTGCAGGACACGGCCTGGCAGCGACCGCTGAGCGACGCCGGAGGGTTCTTCCCGGACCGGATCGAACGCCTGAACCGGATCATGTACGGCACAGCCGATCACGGCGCCATCCTCGGCGGCGTAGACAGCCAGGGTGTTTTTTTACAAAAAATCGGGATGTGGGGCAACGATACCGCCGCGACGTATTGGCCCCTCGGCGGGCAGGTGTCCAAAGACCTGGATTTCGATTGCGGCACGTCCGGACCTTATGCGCCGTTGCCGCATGCGAGGGTTCATTTGAAATCAATTGACCCTCCTGGTTTTCAAATCACGGTGCTTTCGGATTCCCTCGGTCAAATGGACGTCTACGTCCCCGCAGGGCAGTGGCGGGCCTCGCTCGCCGAACCGGTGGCGGCCATATACGGCAAAGACTGCCTGTCGGATACGCTGCTGTGGGTTGCCGACAGTTTGCCGGCGCCGTGGTTCAGTTTGTCGGCGCTGCGATACGCGGCGCGTTTGAAGGGCAGGATCTGGTCGGACGCCAATTCGAATTGTCAGGCGGACGAAGCCGGCCCCGGTTTCAGCTGGTCGCCTGGCGTCATTTTGACGCACGAGGGGATTGATTATCCGGTACAAACCGCCCCCGGCGGGCAGTTCAGCGTGGCGGTGGATACCGGTTTTTACCGCTTGCGGATCGAGGATTATGCACCGGGGCCTTTCTACGGCTATTACTGCGAAGGCGACAGTGTTTACCTGTCCACCTACGCTTCCGTCGATTCGGTGCTGCTGCTGTGGAGCCGGTGGCAGAACAGCCGGATCAACATGCGGGTACGCCGCGACGTCAACTACAACTGTATTCCGGACTCCGGCGATCCCAGGTGGAAGCACATTGACCTGCGGTACAGTACAGCTCCGGGCCTCCTGACGAACTACTTTTCAAGCAACGATACGGGGCTGGCGGTCTTGCATGTGTATGGTCCGGGAACGGTCCTGATAGAGCCTGCCGCCCCCATGCCGGATAGCCTGGTCTGCGGTGCTGACAGCTGGCCGCACAGTTTTACTTTCTCCCCCGGCCCCGACGGCCAGCTATTTGAGGATACTTTGCTGGCCCGCTATCCGCGCTGGCACGACTCCCTGTACGTTTGTCCGGGCGCTTCCATCTGGGGTGTAACCATCGATAGTGCGGCTGTGATCGTGCAGCCGGCCATTTTTTTGTGGGAGTTTCAGGTGCCTTTTTACCACCACGTATTTGCGCTGCCGGAAATCGTCACGGAGTTGTACGAAACCTTACCGCCCGGACAAACGGACACGCTGGTCACTTTTGTTCTGACTGCTGCCAATGGCTGTGACAGTACCGTCGTGGTTCATTATACGACCGGCCTGTCGGATGCCGGCGTACAGCGCATGTTGCGTATTTCGCCCAATCCCGCGCAGGATTTTGCTTTTGCGGAATGGGCGGATGATGAGTTTGAATCGGTCGCCGTGTTTGAATCGACCGGCCGGATGATGAGCCGCCTGGACGGTATTTCCGGCAAAAAAAAGGTGGCTATCCGGGTTGGGGAATTGCCGGATGGCGTGTTTGTGGTGTCCGCGATGCGAGCCGACGGCACGCAGGCCATTGGAAAACTTGTGGTACGGCATTAGGGTGTAGCGCTTCGGGAATCGGTTTGTGCTGTGGGAGGAGGGTGGGGCCTCTGAGGGATTTCGCCCGGCCGGAGAACTTTTTGTGGCGCCTGGGGTTGCAGCACTTCGAAAACATTCTTCATTTTGCCCGGAATAAATTCCGGGCTACCGGATCGCTTATGCGCAGCAAAACCAAAATTTTCAACGACCCGGTCTATGGCTTTGTCTCCGTGCCGCAGGGTTTGTTGCTCGACCTCATTGACCATCCCTGGTTCCAGCGCTTGCGCCGCATCCGGCAGTTGGGGCTCACGCATTATGTTTACCCGGGTGCGCTGCACACGCGTTTTCACCATGCCATGGGGGCGCTGCACCTGATGCGCGAGGCCATCGAGGTGCTTTGCGCCAAGGAGGTCGATATTACGCCGGAGGAGGCGGAAGCGGTGAGCGTGGCCATTTTGCTGCACGACATCGGGCACGGCCCGTTTTCGCACGCCCTGGAACACACGTTGCTGGATTTGCACCACGAAGAGATTTCCCTGCTGTTCATGGAGGCTTTGAACCGCGAATTCGGCGGGCGGCTCGATCTGGCGATTGCCATTTTTACTGACCGTTATCCCAAAAAGTTCCTGCACCAGCTCGTCTCCGGCCAACTGGACATGGACCGTATGGACTATCTCAACCGCGACAGTTTTTTTGCCGGCGTGAGCGAGGGCGTGATCGGTTACGACCGCATCATCAAGATGCTGGCCGTGCATGATGGCGAATTGGTGGTGGAGGAAAAAGGCATATACAGCATCGAGAAATTCCTCATTGCCCGCCGGTTGATGTACTGGCAGGTGTATTTGCACAAAACCGGTATGGCTGCCGAACAAATGCTCATCCACGCCCTGCGCCGCGCCCGCGAACTGGCGCTCAGCGGCGCCCGATTTGCCGATGTGCCGCCGGCCCTGGGCTGGTTTTTGTATCGCGCGCCGAACGACAGGACGCCCGTCGGCGAACTGTTATCGCGCTTCGCCCGCCTGGACGACACCGATTTTGCCGCCGCCCTGAAAGTGTGGGCCGAGGAGCAGGATTTTGTGCTTTCCTTTTTGTCGCAGGGCTTGCTCGATCGCCGGTTGTTCCGCCTCGAATGGCATAATACGCCGGTGGCGCCGGACTATTCCGCCGCGATCCGTCAAAATACCGCCCGACTGTACCCCCAGGCCCCTGTCGATTACCTGGTTTACGAAGGCAAGGAAAGCAACCGCGCCTACGACGACGCCCACGAGACCATCAAAATCCGCTTCAACAACGGCCGGGTGCGCCCCATCAATGAATGCTCCGACGTGCCGGTGTACACCCAGTGGGTCACGAAGTACTACATCTGCTACCCGAAGGAGGCGCGCTGAGAGCGGATTGACCGATTGATTCGAATGTTTTGCTTTCGGGGAACGATTCATTCCCGGCAGCCTATTTTTGCCTTTCGTTCCAATGTGGAGAACCTCCAATCGAAACAATCGGTCAATCGAAACAATACCATGTCTGGAAAAATCTGTCTGCTGCTCGCCTTCTGCCTGTATTCACTTTCCCTTTCGGCCCAGCCCGGCGATGCTCCGCCCAACGCCCAGCCCGGCAAGTGCTACGCCAAATGTTTTATCCCCGACCGCTACGAGACGGTGAACCAGCAAATGGAAATCCAGAAGGCTTCCGTGCAGGCCATTCCGATGCCGCCCGAATTCGAAACCGTCACTGAAAATATGGTGACCAAAGATGCGGCCAAACGCCTGACGGCCGTACCTGCCGAATTTGACACGGTGAAAGAGCAGATTGTGGTGAAAGAAGCCTCCAAACGCCTGTACACCACCACCGCCGAATGGGACACTACCGGCGGCAAAGCCCGCATGAAACCCGGCACCCAAAAAAATGTGACCATCACGGCCGAATACACGACCGTGCAGGAACAACTGGTCGTCAAACCCGAACATGTCCGGATCGTCGTGGACCCGCCGGTCTGGGAAACTGTGGAAGAAGAATACGAAATCGAGCCGGCTTACACGAAATACACCGTCCTGCAACCCAAATACGAAAGCGTGACCGAACGTGCGGAGATCCGCCCGGCCTCCACGAAATGGGTGCGGAAAAAAGCCGACGCCAATTGCCTCCAGGCCAATCCCGACGATTGCCTTGTGTGGTGCCTCGTCGAAATCCCGGCCGAATATGCCACATACACCCGCCGGGTGTATGTGGGCTGTCCGGAAGCGGGTCAGCCCGGCAACGATTGTGTGGTACCCACCGAAGTACCTGCCAAAATGGGTAAAAGAACCGTTCAGCGCCTCAAAACGCCCGCCAAAGCCCGCCAGGAAACCGTGCCCGCCGAAACCCGCACCATCACCAAACGCGTGGTAAAAACGCCCGCTGAAATCCGCCAGCCCATGCCGGTGGAATACCAGGTCGTCAGCGGCAAGGTTGTCGCCGTACCTGCCCCGGTGCGCGAAGAGGAAGTGCCTGCCGAAACCATCACCGTGACCCGCCAGGTGCTCAAAAATCCGGCGACCCTGAAAGAGGAAGACATTCCGGGCGAGATCAAACCCGTGACGGTCAAGCGATTGAAGCCGGGTGTGACGAAATTTGAAGAAACGCCCGCCGAGTACATCCCGCTGACCAAACAAGTGCTGGTGCGTCCGGGAGGCTTCACGGAGTGGCGCGAAGTGGTATGCGACGAAAAAATCACGAATTACTCCGTCAAACAAATCCAGGAAGCGCTCAAAAAAGCGGGCTACGACCCGGGTCCCGCCGACGGCAACATGGGCGGCCGCACCAAACAGGCTTTGCTCCAGTTTCAGCAGGACAAAGGACTGCCCCTGGGCAATATCGATTATGAAACCCTGAAAGCGCTGGGAATCAACCTGTAAATAGTTTTCTGCCCGCCCGGACTGCCTGACAAAATTTCCTTTTTGTTAAATACCACCGGACGATTTGACAATTGGCGGGGCTTTTCTGAAAATTTGCATGATTCTTGAGCATCGGGTTCGTAACCAAACGCGTCTTGTGCGTCAAAAATCCGTTTCATTTTGTTCCGAACGCCAGCCCATTCGATATGGATAATAGTCATTTGAACCAGTATATGGTGGATTTCACCTTGCCTAATGACCTTTCTGAAGAATTCGTCAGCCGTATCCCGCAACAGCGCAAGGCCGTCAACAGCCTTCTCAACGAAGGAAAAATCCTGAACTACGCCCTCTCCCTCGAAAACGCCAAACTCTGGGCCGTCTTTGCCGCTCCTTCCGAAGCCGAACTGATGGAACTCGTGTCCAGCCTTCCGCTCACCCGTTTTATGAAAGTACGCATCAGCGAACTCACGTTTTACAACGCGGCGCAATCGCTGACGCCGGCGTTTTCGGTGAATTAACAGCCGCGCCTCCTCCCCCCTGATCGTCGTCCTGCTTCGTGCACAGCCTGTGGCTTTGTGCAAGAATTTTTCTAAATTATATATTTATAGCATTTTCGCTTACCCCTGCTTGGAGTTGCAGGTCAATATTTCACTACGTTTGCCGGTGAAATTTTAATCGCTTTTTCCGTATCATAAATTTGTCTCATGAAAATACGTTTACCTATCCGCCCGCTGGCGGTAGTGGCGGCATTGTTGTTTGCTGCCTTCTCCCTTTCCGCTCAAGTTGTTTCCGGTTATTGGACCGATGTCGATGAGAGCAAACTCACAGCTTCTGGTGTTCGACAAATTGTGCCCAATGTGTACCGCACGGTGCTCCTGGATGTCGCAAAAATGCAGTCCGTACTGGCTGACGCCCCGATGGAATTCACCCAGCAGGCTCAGAACAGCAGCGTGCTCCTCGAAATTCCAATGCCCGACGGCAGCACGCAACACTTCCGGATTTACGAATCACCTATCATGGAACCCGCTTTGGCGGCCCATTATCCGGAAATCAAGACCTACGCGGGTCAGGGCATTGAAGACCCGGCGGCAACCACCCGCCTGGACCTCACGCCCCGAGGATTTCACGCCATGATCTATTCCCCGAACGGCGTGGTGTTCATCGATCCTTACAGCACGGGCAACATCACCGAGTACATCAGCTATTTCAAGCGCGATTACTCCCCCGCAGGAAAGGTTTTTTCCTGCGACTACGATGAATTCAACGCGCTGCCCGGCGATGGCAGCGAAAAAAACATGGGGGACCTCCTCCCCGCCGGCTCGGGCCAAAAAACTTCCGGTCCTGCCGGTGTGAACTCGGCAGTCCCCTTGGGCGACTGCGCGCTGCGCACTTACCGCCTGGCCCTGGCTGCCACCGGCGAATACACCGCTTTCCATGGCGGAACGGTCGCCGGCGCCCTGGCCGCGCAGGTGACCACCATGAACCGCGTCAACGGCGTGTTCGAAACGGATTTCGCCGTGCGGATGAATATTATCGCCAACAACAACCTGCTCATTTATACCAACGCTGCAACGGACCCCTACACCAACAACGACGGCGGTGTCATGCTGGGGCAAAACCAGACCACCTGCGACAACGTGATCGGCAGCGCCAATTACGACATCGGGCACGTATTCAGCACCGGTGGCGGCGGGGTTGCGTATTTGCAATCGGTCTGTAACAACTCCCTGAAAGCCGGCGGCGTGACAGGTAGTTCCAGTCCCATTGGCGACGCGTTCGACATCGACTACGTAGCCCACGAAATGGGGCACCAGTTCGGCGGCAACCACACGCAGAACAATGCCTGCAACCGCAATAACCCCACGGCCATGGAGCCGGGGAGCGCTTCGACGATTATGGGGTATGCCGGTATCTGCGCCCCCGATGTGCAGCCCCACAGCGATGCTTATTTCCACGGGGTGAACGTTGCCGAGACCAAAACCTTCTTGCTGGCAGGCGGCAACACCTGCGCGGTAAAGCCCGCTTATTCCAATACGGCCCCTACGATTAACACCTTTACGGCCAGCCAGGTCATTCCCAAAGGAACACCCTTTGTGCTGACGGCCGCTGCCACCGACCCGAATGGCAATACCCTGACCTATTGCTGGGAACAAATGGACAACCAGGTCAGCACCCAGCCTCCCGTTGGTACGGCTACTGGCGGACCGAATTTCCGGAGTTTTGATCCCACGGTCAGCGGATCGCGTTATTTCCCGCGTCTGGTCGACCTGGTGAACAATGTGTCGCCGGTTTGGGAGGTTCTGCCCACGGTGGCCCGTACGATGAATTTCCGCCTTGTGGTGCGCGACAATGCCACGGGCGGCGGTTGCAACGACAGCAAAGACATTACGCTGACGGTCGACGGGACTTCCGGTCCCTTTGTCGTCACTTATCCGACGGCTGCGGGTATTACCTGGGCCGGCGGCAGCACCCAAACGGTTACCTGGAATGTCGTGAACACCAATGTTGCTCCAGTCAGCTGCGCCAATGTCGACATCCTTTTGTCGACCGACGGCGGCCTGAGCTACCCGACTACACTCGCCACTGCGGTTGCGAACAACGGATCCAGTTCGGTTACGGTACCCAATATCGCCACTACAACCGCCAGGATCATGGTGCGTGGCAGTGGTCGGGCCTTCTTCGATATTTCCAACAACAACTTTACCATCACGCAGAACAGCTGCACGCCGCCCGCTGCTGCAATTACCGTTGCCGAAACCTCGGGATCGACCAATAACGACGGCATCATTTGCCTGGGATCCTCGGCTACCCTCACCGCCACGGGCGGCGGTACCTATGCCTGGAGCACCACCGCAACAACTGCGGCTATTACTGTTTCTCCAACGGCTACCACCACCTATACCGTAACGGTGACCGACCCGACAGGCGCTTGTACAGCCTCCGCTACGGCGGTCATTACGGTCAATCCTGCCCCGGCTACCTTTGCGGTTACGGGCGGCGGTACTTTCTGCGCCGGAGGCCCCGGCGTGGCGGTAGGCCTTAGCGGCTCGCAGGCAGGAGTCAATTACCAACTGAAAATCAACAACGTGAATAACGGAGCCCCTGTGGCAGGTACCGGCGTTGCATTGAACTTCGGCACCTACACGACCTCTGGTACCTATACCGTGGTGGCCGCTTTTGCGGCAGGCGGATGTACGGCTTCTATGTCCGGTACCGTAAGCGTTACCTCGTTCAACTGTAATGCGTCCATTTCCGATCCTTGCGTGTGCCTCAACAATGCTTCAACACTTACTGATGGTCAGTTTGGCGAAACGATCAAGGTCAATGCGCCCGATGGTCAAACCTGGACCATTCAATCGGTCTCAGGTCTGTATCAGCCGGGCAGCCCGCTGCCGCCTGCCGCGCCGATTGCGTATTCCGCCGGCGCGCCTTTACAGGCTTTGGGTGGAAATATGTATCAACTTCAAGGCATCCATGTCGATGCCATCGGGTACACCCTGACGGTGAAAAACCAGGCTGGGTTTACCCTGACGATCGGCAACAGTTGCCAATACCCGAACCCGGTGATCACTTCGGACCTGTCGGACAATTTCTGCGTGTTCTCCGACCCGGTGAACCTGACCGGTACGCCTGGCGATGCGAACATCGTGTCGGCCGTCTTTACGGTCAATGGTGTTCAGACGAACGTCTTTGACCCCTCGCAGGGCCCCGGTTCCTATGTGATCGAGTACACGGTCAACGGCGGTACGCCGAAGGCTTTCGGTCCGAACGATCC
>JBGAJY010000132.1:0-15938 GCA_044224705.1 Saprospiraceae bacterium | reverse complement strand
CGACCGGTACGCCCCACTGGCTGGCAAAACCGCCGAGGTCGCTAGTATTGTTCGATTTGTTTTTGATCAATTCTGCCTTCTTGCGGTTTTTGACTTCTGCTTCCACCCGCGGTTGATTCTTAAGAGTTTCCACAGTGGCTTCACCAGCGGGGAGGATGGTTTTTAATGCGGCTACTACGAATTTACTGTTGTAGTACACACCTGGTTCGCGAAGGGGGAATACCTCTTTGCTGACGTCGCCCACCTTGGTTTTTTTGTCAAAAGCCCAACGGACCACATCGCGGATGCCGTCGCCGGTCACCGCCTGGTTCAGGGCAAAATCATTGGCTTTGAGCATGGTACTGGTTTGCACCTGCAAGCCTTGCTGAGCGGCGAGCATTTGCAAATCGGTCAGGTTCTTGGCCTGCTGACAAAGGGCCGCGGCGCGGTCTTCAACAGCTTGTTGGGTCGGATCGCTCGGCTCAACCGCGGCACTGACGAATACACAACGGACGGAAGGCTCGTTTTTGATGAATTTTTTACCGGTAATCTCGATCAGGTGCCAGCCAAACTGGGTGGACACTTTATACAGTTTGCCTTGTTCGCCCGTATTGAAGAGTACGTTGTTGAACTCCGCTACGGTACGGCCGTTGGCCATAAAGCCCAGGTCGCCGCCTTTGGATGCGGAGCCGTCCTGGCTGTTGTGGACGGCCAGCGAGTCGAAGCGGGCCTTCCCGCTTTCGATCAGGGCACGAAGGCTGTCGATTTTCCTTTCATTTTCCGGCGTGGCATCGCGAAGCAGGATGTGACGGGCGCGCACGGAATCGGGCACGATTTTGCGGTCGAGCACTTTGGCCACGGTCCAGTTGCCGGCCTCGAAGAAGGGGCCCACCACCGATCCCACCGGTACTTTCAGCAGGGTATCTGCTTTGGAAGCGGGCAGTTCTGCTTTGGAGCGGAACACTTCGTCGTACACGCCGTTGTTGGCGATGGCATACGTGGAGTCGTTGGTAGCGTTGCGCAGGCCCTCGACAAGCTTGGCCACAGTTTCACGCGCGGTGCTGCTGTCAGCAGCCGAGGGAGCGATGTCAAAAGCCACAAAGCTGAGGATTCTGGACTCCTCCGTCTGATCATACAGACCCGGGTATTCTTTCAGATAGGCCTTGTAATCTTCGTCGGTCACTTGAGCATCGGCATCGGTAACACGATCGTAGGGTACGCGGACATATTTGAAATCCAGCCGCTCGTTGGTCTCGCGGAACGCCATTTCGGCCTGCCAGGTCGGGGTATAAAGACCTTTGCCGATCATGTTGATCAACTTGTCCTGCAGGCGTTGCTTGGCGATTTCCTTCTCCTGGATAGCCCAATAAGCGCGATACTGCGGGTCGGTGAACTGGCCGCCCTCGATTGCAGCTTTAATCTGCATGAGGTTCTGCATATTCACCTTTCCGCTTTCGTCTTTGAAGCGATCCGAAATAATCGGGCTGAGCCTGTCGCCAAACTCGAGATCTTTTAATTCGTCTTTGGGCACACCCAGGCCAAGTTGCTCGGCAATTTTGGTGATGAGGGCATTTTCGACGAAATAATTCCAGACCTGCGTACGAATCTGGTACGGGGCGTTGCGCGAATTGGCATACACCAATTTCTCGTACGTATCAAAGTCAGCACGTTTGATTTCCTGACCATCAACCTTGCCCATGGTGTTTACATCGCCGGCGCTGTTGCGCTGAACGTTGGAAATAATCTCCATCAAAATGAACCCGCCGAGGGCAAGGGTCATTAGCACAATGAGAATCCAACCGTTTTTCCGAATCGTACCGATTAAAGCCATTTTACCTGTAATTAACTGAGTATCAGATTTTTAAATACAAAAAGCTATCCTTTCAAAAAAAGCAGGCACAAAGGTAAACGATCAGGGTAGAAAAAAGGAACAATTTTCAAATTTGCTCTTTACAACCCTTTTTGCTCAGGGATTTAGCCGGATAATGCGCAAAGTCGTCAAGGTATCCGGCCAGCGGAGGATCAGGGAGTACATTCCAGGCGGCGACGAAGGGCAATGAACCTTCAAACGTATCGCACCAGATGCCAGGGTTTCGGTTTCGAAAAACACGGGCACGATCCTGCCCAAGCCGTCCCGCAATTCCATCTGCCAGGGCTGAGACGGGATATTCTCTACTCGGAAGTCATCGGCGGCCGGGTTCGGCCAGACCGACAGCTCGCCGGTCCATGGTTCTCCTGCTGCACTATGTGGTAAAGGCAACATTAAGGTATCGCTTTCGGCACAGCCGTTGCCGTCCGTAACGGTCACGGAAACCTGCCCGCCGGAAACCGAGATGTTGTTCAATGTCGAACCGGTGGACCAAAGGAAGCTCAGAGGGCCGGGCGGACTGGGGCTCGCCGGGGCGTAAACGGAGTATTGAGTAGAATCCGCATTGGGATAAGCCGTGAGGTTAATGCCCCACTCTACGGGCTGCGTCAACACGAATTGAGCAGCAAACGAACATCCGAATTGATCTGTCACCGTCAATTCATAAGTACCCGGCGGCAGCCCGCTGCGCAGCGAATCAGTCGCTGCATCGCTCCACAGGTATGTATACGGTGCACCTTCCCCCGAAGGAGTCACTGCGATGAGGCCGTCCTGGGCACCAAAACAGGAAATATCCGATTCGACAGTTTCAAAATTACTGAATGGGAAAACCACCACATACACGCTGTCCATCATCGTTTGGCCCGAAAGATTGGTAACAGTCAGGTAGAGCCAGGCATTTTCTGTTAGATACAAAGACTGGCTGTGGCTGCCGTTACTCCATTCATGCTGAAGACCGGGCATTCCGCCGTCCAAATGCAAAGGTGCGCAGCCCGTCAAGCTGTCGGGAAGAGGCGAATACAGGCAATAATCAACCCGGACGGTATCACTGAACGGACAAACATGGCCAGCACGCACCGTGTATATTCCCGCTGTCGCGATACTGCGCAAGGGCTCATGGGCGCCGTCCTGCCATGTCAGGGGGACATTCGCACCCTGCGCGGAGAGCAGAAGCGTATCGCCGATACAAAGGGTCGTGTCGGGTCCAAGGTCGAAGGCTTGTGGAATTTCGCCATTTTCCAGAACATTGATTTGCAGGTGAAAATCGGCAAAAGGGCAACAATGTCCGTCACTCGGTCCCGGATGGTAATTGTCCCACCACAAATGTGGCCAAAGAATGTCGCCGCCGGGTGCGTAGTACGGCGTTCCGTTCAGCATGACGGCATCGAGGGCCCGCACCGACCAGCTCGTGTCGCCTGTGAGCGGATCGAGCGCCGTGAGGCGTTCGTATCCTGCGTTGCTGAACCCGTTGGAATAGCCGGGGTAAGTGGTGCCGAAAAGCGGGCCGCCGTCAGGCAGAAAACCCACTTTGGCATAGTTGGGTATCAAGCGGCTCCACTGCAACGCGCCATCGTCGCTCGAAACGCGGAACAGCCAGTCGAGGGTATTATGAAGGGGATTTTGTCCGGCGAGGTCGCCCGTATTCGCATTGGTCTGCGCCACGCAAATCAGTCCGCCGTCGGGCGAAACCGCTAAATTTTGCCAGAATTCATCGCCTTCTCCGCCGTAAAAGCGCGACCAGAGGACGGACCCGGCAGAGTCGAGCATATAAAGCCGAAGTTTCGTCAACGCATTGCCAGACAACGCTTCCGATCTGACCATTACGACGATCCGGCCATCTTCCAGGGTTGCGAGGCGCATACCATCTTCCCGGCGCTGGGGCGCTGAAAGAGTGACCGACCACATCGGTCCGAAGTCCTGGTTGAGCCGTAATATTCGCGGTTCGGTATCGTAATCCACATTCGGCCACGACTTGGTGCCCAGAAGCAGGTAGCCTCCGCCCGCTACCGGCACGAGATCGGAAAGGGAGATGCCGTCCGGCATGGTAAATTGCCCCGTGAGTTGGGCAGAACGGTTGAATACGTACAATTTGGAGGGTGAAGGAGAATAGGAGCCCAAAATGGCGAAGCCAGTATCCGGCAATGCGACCAGGCGCGTAAAAGGGCTGCTGAAAGACGTATTAAGAGGCGTGGTAAAATTAACGCGCACGAGGTGGTTATTGCCTATCCAGTATACCGGAGTGCCGTCAGTCAGAGTCGAAATTTCTCCGCCCGAACTACCCCAGCCGTAGCCGGTGAACAACACCCCGATGGGTGGAGTGAAGTACCCGGCAGGCTGCGGAGCCGGCGTGGTATCGATCAGCGCGACGAAATGCTTCGTGCACACTCCGTCGCCGACACTGACGGGGTACATGCCGGGAGGAAGCTCGGCCCGGGAAATATCGCTTCCCCCGTCGGCCCATGCGACCTGGACCGGGCCTTGGTTGTTCGTCGAGCTGATCCAGATACGCCCGTTAGCCAGGCCGCAGGTGGAGCCGTCGACTTCCAGCGCGGCCTCGAATGGATCGATTTTCAGCTCCAGCGGAACACCGGCCAGACAACCCAGTGAATTGCGGGCGACCATCCAAAGCAACGTATCCTGACGGCCGATCTGCCATTGGGACGGAAGTTCGTCCTCCGGTTCAGGCCAGCCGAATTGTCCGAAGAATCCCCCCGAGCTGTCTATTGTCAGCGAAATATTCGAATTGGGGCAGATCAGCGTATCGGCAGCCGGCCAAATCCCGGGCTGTCGGGGCAGAACGCGAAACGTGGAGAAAAGCCAATCCGTTTTACGCAATTCGCCAAATGGCGCCGTGCCGGAAACCGCGAAGGTGTCGCGGCCGAGTTCGAAAATATGAGCGAGCTTAGCCTGCCGGTTGACCAGCACGGGAATCTCCGAACCGGGTCGCAAGAGGCTATCCACCAGGATCAGGCTCGATTTAACAGGAACTGTCGAATGGGCCGTCAGAACCGCCCAGCCCCCCTCGTCGAGCCGAATCAGGTCTTTGAATTCCATGTCCGAACCGGGCAGGAGATGGACGACGGTATCCGTGCCGTTTTCGGAAAATCGGGCCAGAATGGGCTGGTACTGGCCTCCCATCAACGAATTGGCCCCTGCAAGAAAGTGCCCGTCGGGCAGCGCAAACAGCTTTGCTCGGCTAAGGCGGGGGTCGTCCAGCTCCCATAGTACTGTACCGTCTTCGGAGAATTTGACGACGCTGCTGCCGGAAGAAATAGGATTCTGCGAAGCATAAATTTCACAGCTGATCACATAACCGCCTGCCGGATCGGCTACCAGATCGCCATACATATAGTTGGTGTTCGTTCCAAGGAACTGGCTCCAGAGTAAAAGCCCTTCAGCGTCGAGGCGTCCCAACCAGATCCGGGTGTGGTAGGGATTGTCGTAGTGCACGTCACCGGCGAACACATACCCGCCGTCGGGTCTGGCGACTATTTTGGAAATACCGAACGATTCGGGCCCGGGCGCTATTTTTTTTAACCACAAAGGTGTTCCGTCCGGCGAAAAATGCAGCAGAAAGGGCTGTACACCACTCAGGGTATCGGCAAAAAGGCCGTCGTGCGAAGCGCTTGTACCCGTCACCGTCAGGCTGCCGTCGGCCAGCACAATCAGAGCACTGGGTCGATCAGCCTGATTTCCACCAAACGTTTTCGCCCAGACCAACTGGCCTGCGCGATCGGTTTTGACCACCCAGATGTCCAGACTTCCAAATACCGAATCCACATCAAGGCCCGCCTTCGAGACGAAGCCCGTACTGTAAAAAAATTGACCGTCGGGACTGGCCACCGCTGCGACCGGGGCATTGTTGTCATCGGCGTTGCCATAGCCGTGCTGGCTATACGGGAAGGCGCCACAGGTAAATTCCAGGCGGATACTGTCCACTGTGATACAACCCTGGTCACTCACCGTCACACTGTAATTTCCGTTATCCAGATCGGTCAGCAGGCTGTCAGTCGAACCGTTGCTCCACAAAAAATCGTAGTTGCCGCTGCCACCCGTCACGCGGAATGTGGCACGCCCGTGTCCGGGGCCACAAGCCAGGTCGGTGGCAGGTTGGAGCAGAAGTGTCGGACAAGTATCGGGAACGGCGCCGGGTGTTGGGGCAAAGCCCTGTGCGGAAAGAAGGCCCGGCAAACGGAGAAAAAGCAGGAAGAGCAATAGGATTCGACCGGTCATGGAATAAGTTTTATTGGACAAAACGGTAGTCGAAGTTACAGGATAACCACACAGCGGGGGGTGATTTTTGACCACATGAAGGACACATGAAGGACACATGAAGAAAAGGGCAGGGATGCTCTCAAAAGAGATTTCGTTGCGGCGATACGGCTGCATAGTCTTTTGAGAGCGTCCCTGCCCTTTTCTTCATGTGTCCTTCATGTGTCCTTCATGTGGTCAAAGAAACTACTTCGCCATCCCGAAGAGAAAACTAAAATCGGTCGAAATCGTATCCTCGTTCGTGATCACCCTTGCGAAGCCGTGGCAATTGATGCACGATACATCCACCGGGTTGACAAATGTTTCGAGTGTCGTGTTGCCCAGCCGGAACGGCACGTTGTTGGTATTGGAAGTGCCGCCGTCGTTGGGGACCGTCCATTGGGAGCCCACGAGCCGGTAATTGGCCCACACGGTTCCTTTGAGTTTGGCTTGCCAAAGCTGGTTCACCTGCTGTGTGCGGTAGTAGATCGGGTACTGGCGAGTCACCTGCGTGCCAAATACTTTGCCGCCCTGTTCGCCCGGCACGGCGGCGGCGTATCGGCCTGCGTAGGGCGGCTTGGGATTCCATTTGTAATGGCCGCTGTCGGCCGGGGCGGGCAAAGGCGGCGTATTGATCGGGCAGGTAAGGCATTCGACGTTGTAAAACGACCAGCGTTTGCTGGTGTCCTGTCCGGTTTGGGCGGCCTGCACGTCGTCGGGGGTGTTGTCCATGTGTTCGAAGGTACTCCAGATCAGGAAGGGGAAATTGGCGGTTTTGCGGATGATGTGCATGCCGACGAGGCCTACTTTTGCCTTCACCGTAAAAGCATTGCCGGTGGAACTGTTCTGCGCGGGCACCTGGATGACGGCATCGCGGGTATAGTAGCGCGTGGTGTCGTCGCCCAGGCCGGGGTCGAGGATGCGCCACGAGGCTTTAATCTCCATGGATCCGACAGTGGCCGGAAAATGGCTGGCCGGCAACTCAAATTTGTCCTTGTGAGCGCGGTAAAAAGAGTCGATACCGGCCAGGGTGCCCAGCCCGTTGTCGCGGATAAAACCGGCTTCATCGGGGTTGACGCGGATTTCAAACAGGGCGAAATTGAGGTTGCGGTCGATCAGGGCGTGGCCGTCGGCTTCTTCATCCTCATCGTCAAAACTCGCGCCGTGCGCAATGCCCGTTTTCAGCGGGTGCGGACTTTTGGAAAAACGGTAGAAAAATTTCTGTCCGCGGGCGGCGGATTCATTGATGGCCAGCAGCAAGGGCGCTGCTCCATCGTTGAACAAAGTGGCGGCATCGGCATAGGTCTCCCAGACACGCGGAGCGCGCGGGTTGTCGCCCAGCGGGCAGTTCAGTGGATTACCTTTCGCATCGGCGGGCCAGTTGAGCGCGATGAAGGTTTGCCAGGAAAAAATGTCGAAAGGCGGCTGGAAAGTCGGGGTGAGCGCCCCGGAATAGCCGGGATTGAATTTCTCGGTGACGTCGATGGGCAGTTGGGCGCACAGGTTGTTGCCCTGTGTGGTGTCGGCGCAAAAGCAGTTTTTGATCGGCGGGTCGGCGCCGGGTGCGGGCGATTGGGCGAGACGTGTACAGGCAAGAACGGCCGCGACGATCGCCGCGGCAAGGAGCAGGGAGTTTTTCATTTGATCAACAGCGTGTTGTGAAATAAAAGTGCCGAACCGGTCAGCAGTTGTCCGGGCAATCGGGGAATCTGCTGGCGAAGTTATTTTATAGAATTCAAATTTGAAGCGTCCTGTTTTCTGCCTTGCGACAAATCATCTTTCGCGGGTGCTGTTCGGCTTTTTCTCTACTTTTCGCCACCTAATTCGGTCCAAAACAAACCCGTTTTTTCCCGCTATGACACAACAACGAACCTGTCGTCTCCTGCCCACGGCCTTGCTTCTCCTGGCCCCGTTTTTTCTTTTTTCGCAAAAACCTGCCGCCGCTGGCGCGAGGCCAAGCCTCGCGCCAACAACAAGCCTCGTGCCGACAGCAGCGCCACCGGACGCCTGGCATATCGTAGCCGACCAGATCGACCCGTCCAACTACTACGGCATTACGGTCGCCAACGGCATGATCGGCCTCGTGTCGTCGCCCGAGCCCATGAAAATGTCGACCGTCGTGCTCAACGGCGCGTACGACAATTACCTGCGCGGCCGCGTCTCGAACATCCTCAAAGGCTTCAATTTCGTGAACATGAACCTCGATGTCAACGGCCAGCGCATCGGCCGGAAAGACATCACAAACTACCGCCAGACGCTCGATATGCGCCAGGCAGAGCTAACTACCACCTTCGATGTGGGCGATCAAATATCGGTGACTCACTCCGTCATGGCCCTGCGGCATTTGCCGTTTTGCGCCCTCAGCATCGTCGAGATCACGGCTAAAAAAGACGTGACCATCACCCCCGCCGCCGTCATCGAAGCGCCGGAAATGCTGCAAGACGTGCGGAATTATTACGCCGAAATTGACCGGCCGCACGTGCTCATTCCGCTCATGACTTCCGTGGGGCAGTCGCCCACCGGGCGCTACACCGTGGCCGCCAGCACGAGTTTTATTTTCGAAGAAAAACACGGCTCGGAACCCGACCTCATCCACGAGGACTGGGATTACAACATGCACCTGATGAAGTTCACGAAGCGCCTGAAAGCGGGTGAAACGTACCGTTTCGCCGTGGTGGGCTCCATCATTTCCTCCGCCCACGTGGCCGACGCGCACAACGAAGCCGAACGCCTCACGATCTACGCCGCCCTCGAAAAAACCGGACGCCTGCTCACCCGCCACCGCGCCGAATGGGCCAAACTCTGGGCCTCCGACATCACCATCGACGGCGATGTAGACGCCACCCGCGACGTGCATTCGGCTATGTATCACCTCTATTCTTTCGCCCGCGAAGGCACGGCGCTGAGCCTCTCGCCCATGGGACTTTCGGGCCTCGGCTACAACGGCCACGTGTTCTGGGACACCGAGTTGTGGATGTATCCGCCGCTGCTCGTGCTGCACCCCGAGATCGCCCGATCGCTGCTGGAATTCCGCTACAACCTGCTCGACGAAGCCAAACAGAATGCTTTCGAACACGGCTACCAGGGCGCCATGTACCCCTGGGAAAGCACCACGACGGGCCAGGAGGAAACGCCCGTTTGGGCACTCACGGGACCTTTTCAGCAGCACATCACCGGCTGCGTGGGCTGGGCGGCCTGGCAATATTACCTGGTCACCAAAGACAAGGTCTGGCTCCGCGACCGCGGCTGGCCCATGCTGAAAGAAGTGGCCGATTTCTGGGCCTCCCGAGTAGAGCGCAACGGCCCCGGCCACTACGACATCAACAACGTGATCGGGGCCAACGAGTGGCAGGAAAACATCGACAACAACGCCTTCACCAACGGCATGGCCATCACCGTGCTGCGCTATGCCGGCGATGCCGCCCGCGAACTCGGCCTCACGCCCAACCCCGACTGGGCCCTCGTAGCCGACAATATCCCCATCCTGAAATTCCCCGACGGCACCACCCGCGAAAACGCCACCTACGACGGCGTTCCGATCAAACAGGCCGACGTGAACCTGCTGGCCTACCCCCTGCACATCGTCACCGACCCCGCCCAGATCAAAAAAGACCTCGACTACTACGAGCCGCGCATGGCCAAAGACGGTCCCGCCATGGGCAACGCCATCCTCACCGTTTCGGCCGCCCGCAACGGCGACGCCGACCGCGCCTACGACCTTTGGGTCAAAAGCTACAAGCCGAACGAGGTGCCGCCCTTCGGCGTGCTGGCCGAAACGGCGGGCGGTACCAACCCCTATTTCGCCACGGGCGCCGGCGGTTTTTTGCAGGCGACAATCATGGGTTTCGGCGGTTTGGACATCACGCCGCAGGGCATCGTGCAGTTGAAAACGAAATTGCCGAAAAGGTGGAAGGGGATGACGATTACGGGGGTTGGGGTGGAAAGGAGGACGTTTACGGTGAAGTAAATCCTTTATTTATCAAAGGAAAGCCAGTCTGCCAATTGTTGTATACCAACCACTTCCACATTTTCAGCCAGGGGATACCCTTGTTCCACCGGGCAAATAATCAGGTTTTTACTTGTTTTCAAGTCGTTGATGATGTTGTAAAAACCTCGTGCAGGGGTGGGTGTCGTCGAAAATTTAATTTCAATCAGCATTTCCGGTTGGCCGGCATTCAAGATGACGACATCCGCCTCCGCACCGTCCTGGGTGCGGAAGAAGCACATTTCACGCCGTCCCGATACTTGTGCTGCTATCGTGTGTACGACATAGGCCTCCCAGGAAGCGCCTAATGCCGGGTGGCCAAGCAATTGACCAAAGTCGCCGATGTTCAGTAAAGCATGTAGAATACCCGTATCACGCAGATAAATCTTGGGCGATTTGACCAGGCGTTTTGAAATATTGGCAAAATAGGGCGGCAGCCGGCGGATCAGGTAAGCGCTTTCCAGAAAATCCAGATAACGACGCACGGTTGGCCCGGTGATACCCAGCGAATTGCCCAGTGACTCGAGGGTCAGCAGGTGACCATTCAGGTGAGCGACCATGGTCCAAAGCCGGCGGATCAGCACAGGGTCGGCACGTAGGCCCAGCAGCGGCAGATCGCGTTCGAGGTAGGTTTGAATGAAATTTTCCCGCCACTCCAGACTGCTTCGATCATCGGCGGCAAGAAAGGATTCCGGAAAGCCGCCCCGCAGCCAATGCTGCCGGTAATCGGCGGGAGCAGGCAGCTCCTGCAAGGTAAAAGGCGGCAGTTCGAAATAGGCCACGCGCCCGGCGAGCGATTCGGAAGTGTCGCGGATCAGTTCAGGTGATGCCGAGCCCAGTAAAATAAAGCGCCCTGGGGTGCGCTGGCGGTCGATCAGCGCCCGCAGCAATGGAAAGAGCTCCGGCCGGCGCTGCACTTCATCGATGAGGATCGTGTGGTCGGCGTATCGTTCCAGGAAGATCGTCGGGTTGCTCAGCTTGTAAAAAACTTCCGGATATTCCAGATCGAGGTAGAGCGTTGGGCGCGACAGGCTGGTCGCTAAATGCTTGGCCAGGGAAGTTTTGCCCACCTGGCGTGGACCGACGATAACCACGGCCGGGAAGCTGGCTATGAGACGTTGGAGATGGGTTTCGGCGAGACGTGGAAGGTAGTTTTGCATAATTAACCCAGGTATTTTAAAATACATTTTTCTAATTACAGGGTTAAAGATACTGGAAAATGGCAAATCACTTCTTCAAATGTTTCGGGCTTAGTCGAGATTTATTGAGCGTCTTAAATGGTTTGAATAAATTTACCCAGTGAAAAAGGACCTAAATTACTATACAAAAGCCTTTATCAACCTCAGGCGCGACAGTAAGATGGGCGGTGCGCCGCACAAACCCATTTTATTGCTCAGCATTGTTGATGCTTTTGAGCATCGACAAATTCCCGATAATAGGATTTTCATAACACCCGAACTGATTGGACTATTTAGAGCAAACTGGTCAGCTTTTGTGGTCACATCACATGATCCCCGTTTTGCTCTGCCTTTTTACCACATGAGAAGTGAGTCGTTTTGGACCTTGGTGCCAAATGATGGCTGTGAGATTTGGGTGGAATCAAAATCAGCGATGAAAAGGATTAGCAACCTCGTTGCTGCCGTAAACCATGCACAGATTGACAAAGAATTGGGATACTTTTTACAAAATGCCCAAAGTCGAAGTATCCTGCGAGCAGTATTAATTGACCGCTACTTTCCTCATTCCACGACTATTTCAGGAAATGAAAATGGCTTTAAAATGATTGAAGCTATTGAGGCCACTATGGTAAATGAACCCTCCCAGCCCGAATACCTTGCCAAAATCAGGAGAAATGAACCTTTAAGCGAAGAAGAAAAAGAAGAGATAGTCATCCGTGGAGGGTTATTCAAACGGCTGATACCCAAAATCTACAAGTACACATGTTGCATCTCCGGGATGAGTATCAATACCAATTTTAACGCATCCTCATTAATTGAAGCATGCCACATCAAACGGTTTTCTGTGTCATTTGACGATTCAATATCGAACGGCTTGGCATTGTGTCCCACTCTTCACAAAGCTTTTGATGCGGGCATCTTATCCATTTCTGCCGATCATAAAGTTATCATTTCCAATAAGATTAATGAACGTGAAAGCCCTCAAAGCATCTCTCGGTATGCCGGATGGACTATCCTTTTGCCAGAAAACTCTGCCCACCTTCCCAATCCGGAAAACCTAAAATGGCATTTGGAAAATGTCTTTGAAAAAGGCCGTTAAATATCATCGCAATCATTCCCACCCATCATGCCCGCCAAATCCAACAGCCTCTTCCAACTCGCCGTAATCGTCAGCGCCCTCGGCTTTTTTGTCGACGTGTACGACCTGCTGCTGTTCGGGATCATTCGCAAACCCAGTCTGGCGGCCCTCGGGCTGTCTCCGGAGGAGGTGCTCACGCAAGGCGAATGGATCATCAGCGTCCAGATGACCGGACTGCTGGTGGGCGGTATTGTATGGGGCATCCTGGGCGATAAAAAGGGCCGCCTGCGGGTGTTGTTCGGTTCGATCCTGCTCTATTCCATTGCCAATATCCTGAACGGTTTCGTGCATACCATTCCGCAATATGTGGCGCTGCGGTTCATCGCGGGCGTGGGCCTGGCCGGCGAACTGGGCGCCGGCGTCACCCTGGTCAGCGAGTTGTTGCCCAAAGAAAAAAGGGGCATCGCGTCGGCTATGATCGCGTCGTTCGGCATTCTGGGGGCTGTGATGGCCTTTCTGTTCAGTACGGTGTTCGACTGGCGGACCTGCTATTTTATCGGCGGCGGACTCGGGTTGATGCTCCTGCTGCTGCGCGTCTCCGTTCAGGAAAGCGGCTTGTACGCCAACCTGGCGCAGACCACCGTGCAGCGCGGCAATTTTCTGATGTTTTTTCAAAAACGCGAGCGCTTCGTGCGGTACTTGCGCTGCATCCTCATCGGCTTGCCGGCCTGGTACATTATCGGTGTGCTGGCCACATTTTCCGATCAGTTTGGAAAAGCCTTCGGGATTCCCGGCATCGATCCGGGAAAAGCGATCGTGTCGTTGTACCTCGCCATTGCATTCGGCGACCTCAGCGTGGGCCTGCTGAGTCAGCGCCTGCAAAGCCGCAAGAAAGCCCTGTTCATCTTTTACGGTATCGCCATCTTTTTCACGGGCCTGTTTTTCCTGCAGCAGGGCGGTACGGCGGCCCACTTTTACGCCATTTGCGCGGGTCTTGGCTACGGCACGGGGTTCACGGTGGTGTACATCACCATGAGCGCCGAGCAGTTCGGCACCAACCTGCGCGCCTCGGCGGCCATCAGCATCCCGAACATGGTGCGCGGAGCCTTGCCGCTGATCATGCTGCTGTTCCGCTTTGCCCGTACGGCCCTCGGCAGCTACGTGGCGGGAGCCATCCTGACGGGAGCCATTCTGTACGCCATTGCGCTGGTGGCGGCGTGGTCGCTCAAAGAGTCGTTCGGCAAGGATCTTGATTTTGTGGAGGAGTAGCCCCCTTTGATTTGATATACGAAATACCACTACCTCTCTCAAACCTGTACCCCTCTCCCTCGCCGCTACCGCTCTTGCTGGCGCGAGGCCTCTCTTGCTGGCGCGAGGCTTCGCCTCGCGACCTACCGCGCCTGCCCGTTGCCTCTCACGAGCCACTTATAACTCGTTAATTCCGGCAGTCCCATGGGCCCACGGGCATGCAGTTTTTGTGTACTGATACCTATTTCCGCCCCGAATCCGAACTCGCCGCCGTCGGTGAAAGCCGTGCTCGAATTCACGTACACCACGGCAGCATCCACGGCGCGCAGGAAAGTTTCGGCAGCAGCAGGATCTTCCGTGAGGATGGCTTCGGAGTGTTTGGAGCCATGTCGGGCGATGTGGTCCAAGGCTTCGCCGAGTGAGTCGACGGTTTTCACCGCCATTTTCATGGCTAAGAACTCGGTTCCGAAGTGTTCTTCATCGGCCTGCGCAAGCAGCTCGGTCGGGTATTTTCCCTGTAAAACGGCCAGCGCGGGTGCGTCGGCGAAGAGCTGACAATGGTGTTTTTTACCCAAATCATGCAGCAATTCAGGCAAATCACCGAGCCGCTCGCGGTGCACGATCAGCGTGTCCAGCGCATTGCAAACGCTGACCCGGCGCGCCTTGGCGTTCGTGATCACGGACTTTGATTTTTCCAAATCGGCGCTGCGATCAACGAAGGTATGGACAATGCCGGCGCCCGTTTCGATCACCGGCACCCTCGAATTTTCCCGCACAAAATCAATCAATTGCTGGCTGCCGCGCGGGATGATGGCGTCGATAAAACGGTCGGCCTGAAGGATATGGGGCAAGGCTTCGCGCTCACTCGGCGCCAGCCAGCAGGCGTCTTCCAGACCGTAGGGCTTCAATGCCTCGGCGATGAGCGCCGCGATAGCAAGGTTGGAATCGTGGGCGTCGCGGCTGCCTTTGAGTACAGCGGCGTTGCCGGATTTAAGCGTGAGGGCGAACACGTCGAAGGTGACGTTGGGCCGCGATTCGTACACGATGCCGACGACCCCGATGGGCACGCTGATTTTTTGCAGATGCAAACCGTTTGGCCGCGTCGTTTCAGCCAAAATGCGGTGCAAGGGCGAAGGCAATGCCGCCACGGCCCGCAGGTCGGCGGCGATGGCGCGCAGGCGGTTTTCGTCGAGGCGCAGGCGATCGTATTTCGGGTCGGCGGCGTCCATGCGGGCCAGGTCGAGGGCGTTGGCGGCGAGCAGCGCCGGGATTTGTGCAAGGGTTCGATCGGCCAGCGCGTTCAGGATGGCGTTGATCTGATCGTCGCTGCACAGGGCCAGGCGGCGGCTGGCGGTTTGGACACCGTAGAGTTGTTTCTTGATTTTTTCAGCAAAATGAGGCGTATCGGCAGGTTGGTTCATGATCTTGTTTGGCATGTTTACCATATGTAGGGTTTTTTATTTGACCACATAAAGGACACATGAGGGCACATAAAGGAAAAGGGATTGGATCCTCGTAGTGGACTATCACCAAACCCTGCTCGAGGTTGAAAATCATGATTTTGGGATAAGCCAACGACTGATAATTACCGTGAGGATCCAATCCCTTTTCCTTTATGTGCCCTCATGTGTCCTTTATGTGGTCAAAAAAAACACCTTCATGTGGTCGCATCAATCGAGATAAAGATAGTCGTAATGCACCAGCGGCTTTTTCCCCTTTTGCCCCAGGTTTTTCCGGGCGAGCTCGGCGCCGTACTGCACTTTGCCGAAGCCGAGCGTGGCGCCGTCTTCCCCGGCGATGGTGACGAGGTCGCCGCGATCGAATTGTCCTTCGATACGAACCACTCCAACGGGCAGCAGGCTCGACACCCTTTCGCGCAATGCAAGGGCCGCTCCCGCATTGATCACGACGAGGCCTTTGCGGGCGTTTTCGTCGTAGGCGATCCATTTTTTCAGGTGGTTCAGGGCAGGTTTGGCGCGGAAACAGGTGCCGACGGGCTTAGCGGCCAACAATTCGGGCAGCACGTTGGGTCGTTTGCCGTTGGCAATCCAGGTGGTGATACCGACACGGGCGGCTTTCTGGGCAAAGCGGAATTTGGTCGCCATGCCGCCCCGTCCGAAGCTCGACCGAGTGGGTTCGATGGCCTCCGGCAGCCTGCGGTCGCCAGGCAACACTTCGCCGATGAGCCGGCTGGCGGGGTCGCTCGGGGGGCCGTTGAGCAGGCCGTCCACGTTGGACAGGATGATGAGCAGGTCGGCGCCGGTGAGCGCGGCGGTGAGTCCGGCGAGTTCGTCGTTGTCGGTGAACATAAGTTCCGACACGCTTACCACGTCGTTTTCATTCACGATGGGC
>JBGAJY010000131.1:0-15776 GCA_044224705.1 Saprospiraceae bacterium | reverse complement strand
CTGAAACCATCGCCCGGCACCGCATCGATACGCGCCCGGAGCGATCCGGCATCTATCGAGGGAGTATTGTCTGGGCGTATTATGCCCGGGGTATTCGTACTTTCAAGCGCCTGTTTTCTTCCTGATCTTAACGGTACGCTTTTTGACTACGTACCCAAACTTTATGAAATACGAACTTATTTATAAAGACGACGATCTGCTGATCGTAAACAAACCCGCCGGCCTGCTGACGATTCCCGACCGTTTTGGCAACAAGGATAGTCTGCTGGAAGCCTTGCAAAGAGACCACGGCCATGTGCTGACGGTCCATCGTCTGGACCGCGAAACCAGCGGAATCCTTTGTTTTGCAAGAAATGAGGCTGCGCACCGCAACCTTTCCCTCCAATTTGAGCATCATACGACCGACAAATTTTACCTGGTGTTGCTGGAAGGCGTTTTGCACCACGACGAGGGCGAAATAGACAAGCCGATCGGCGAGCACCCCGTGATCCCGGGCAAGATGGCTATTTCCAATTCCGGCAAACCTTCTCTTACGTTTTACCGGGCGCTGGAGCGTTTTCGTCATTTTACCCTGGCGGAAGCCCTGATCAAAACCGGACGGACGCACCAGATCCGCGTGCACTTTCAAAGTATCGGCTACCCGCTGGCGGTGGATGCGCTGTACGGCCGCCGTCCCGCTTTCTATTTGTCCGAAATCAAGGGCAAGTCCTACAAAACGGGCAAATTCAGCGGCGAAGAAAGGCCCCTGATGGAGCGGACCTCCCTCCATGCCTTCCGGCTTCGTATCGATCAGCCGACCACGGGCGAACGGATGGAATTTAAAACCGAATTGCCGAAGGACTTCAACGCGCTGCTGACCCAACTGCGCAAATGGGGGAAGGGAAGAGAGGAGTGATGAGAGGGTATTTTTTCACATTTTAAACAGATATTTGACGTGATAGAACAATGGTTAGGTATGGACTGGGAATCGGCCAGTTTGATCGTGTTGAATCTGATTCTGATCGAGAGTTTGCTCTCGGTGGATAATGCCGCCGTATTGGCGACCATGGTGATGGATTTGACTCGCCAATCAGCGCCCTCGCGCGCTGCGATACGGTATTATCGGCGCCTATGTTTTTCGCGGAATTTGCCTGTTGTTTGCCTATAAACTGGTCAAAATCTGGTGGCTAAAACCCCTGGGAGGGCTTTACCTGCTTTGGCTGGCCGTCGATTATTTTAAAAAACCACTGCGCTACGGCGATGCGGGGGCCGATATTTTCAAATTTCTGACCATTACGGGTTTTTTGTACACAGTGCAGGCAGATGTACCTTTTACCATAATTGGCATTGGTTTCAATCTGTTCTGGCTGGTGCAGGCGGGACTGGGTATTTATGCGATTTATCTGTTGTACAGCCTGTTTGTCCTGCCTGCCGATGCTGCCGACGACGGTGAAATGAACAAGTCGAACAACCGCATTTACCAGTTTTTTCACGGAAAAAGGTGGGCGCTTTCTGGAGTACGGTCATTCTGGTGGAAATCATGGACCTGGCGTTTTCGATCGACAATGTTTTCGCAGCCAGGGCTTTTACCGATCATCTGGGCCTGATCTGCATCGGGGTGTTCATCGGCATACTGGCCATGCGATTTGTGGCGCAATGGTTTGTCCATTTGATGGAAAAATACCCCTTTTTGGCCAACGCTGCCTTCCTTGTCATTGCCATTCTGGGGCTGAAACTGGCGCTTTCGGTAATCGCGCACCTGTACCCGCAATCTGCCTATGCCTTGTTGATGGAGACGGAAACTGCCGATCTGGCGTTTCCCTGTTGACCATGAGTTGTTTCGGGCTGCCCATTCTGAGTTCAATATTGTTTAATTATCCGCGCCGTCATGCTGGGTTGGCGTTGCACGCTTTTTCGTTTCGCGCAGATGTTCGTCGGACCTTTCCGCGAACTTTCGCGAAAAAAATTACGCATAAATTTCTGCGAATGTCTGCGGAAAAAATCGTCTGCGCTTTCCAAACGGGAACAACCGAATTTTTCGAGCGAAAAAACACCACAATACCTTATGTTTGAAAGTTTAAGCGATCGTCTGGATGCCGCGTTCAAAGTGCTGAGCGGCACCAATAAAATCACGGAACTCAACGTCGCCGAGAGCATCAAGGAAATCCGCCGCGCGCTGGTCGCCGCCGACGTCAACTACAAAATCGCCAAGGAATTCACCGACAAGGTGCGCGACAAGGCGATGGGCGCCGAAAACGTCCTGAAAAACGTAAATCCCGGCCAGTTGATGGTCAAGATCGTCATGGACGAACTGACCGAACTCATGGGCGGCCAGTCGGTCGGTATCAATGTCAAAGGCTCCCCGGGCGTAGTTTTGGTGGCTGGTTTGCAAGGCTCGGGTAAAACGACTTTTTGCGGCAAACTCGCCAAATACCTCAAAGAAAAGCGCCAAATGTCGCCGCTGCTCGTCGCCTGCGACGTGTATCGCCCTGCGGCCATCGACCAGTTGGGCGTGCTCGGAGAGAGCATCAAAGTGCCTGTTTATAAAGGAAGTTGAGAACAAAAAGCCGGTCGAGATCGCCAAAAACGCCCTGGCTCATGCCAAAGCACACGGCCACAACGTGATCATCGTCGACACCGCCGGACGCCTGGCCGTCGACACCGAAATGATGGATGAAGTGGCTGCGATCAAAGCCGCCGTGAACCCCACCGAATCGCTGTTTGTCGTCGACTCCATGACGGTCAGGACGCCGTGAACACGGCCGAAGCCTTCAACCAGTACATCAATTACGACGGCGTCGTGCTCACCAAACTCGACGGCGATACCCGCGGCGGCGCGGCCCTGTCGATCAAATACACCGTCGGCAAGCCCATCAAGTTTGTCTCTACGGGCGAAAAACTCGACGCGCTCGACGTGTTTTACCCCGACCGCATGGCCCAGCGCATTCTCGGCATGGGCGACATCGTGTCGCTGGTGGAAAAAGCGCAGGCCGAATTTGACGACGAAGAAGCCAAACGCGTGGAAAAACGCATCAAGCAGAACAAGTTCGACTTCAACGACTTCCTCGGCCAGATGCAGCAGATCAAAAAAATGGGCGACATGAAAGGCCTGCTTTCGATGATCCCCGGCGTCGGCAAAGCCCTGAAAGACGTGGACATCGACGACAAAGCCCTGCTGAAAGTGGAAGCCATCATCCACAGCATGACCCCCAACGAGCGCGGCAACCCTGGAACTGATCAACCTCAGCCGCAAAAAACGCATCGCCCGCGGCTGCGGCCAGACGCTCGAACAGATCAACCTGTTTTTCAAAATTTCAACGACATGCGCAAATTCATGCACCAGATGGCCAACGGCCCGATGGGCAAAATGGGCGGATTGCCCGGCGGCATGCCAAAAGGAATGCCCAAAGGGATGCCGGGGAAATTCAGGCGGTAGTCTGGGACTGGGCAGGACAGAAAATGCCGTCTAGCGACTAAGTCGTTAGGCGGCATTTTCTATTTCCTGCCCGGCCGTCTGATGCAGATCATGCCGGCCTATCTCGCAGGTCATTACTTCCCGGGGTTTTTCAAGATTAAATTGGAGCAGTGTTCAGCATGCAATAATTCTAACCATGAAAAACAAACGGATATTCTGGGTGGCGCTTGTCTCGGCAGGTGTCATTTTGTTGCTGCTTGGGGCTTGTTCGATTCTCGGACTGGTCATAGGATCGGCAACGCATAGAAGTTACACGATCGAACGCCGCGTGCCGGAGTACAAACTTGATTCGCTTCACAGAGGAGCCGCCATCAGCGTTTTTAATAATGGAAAAGTGACGCAGGGCTCATTTTCGGCCGTTAAAACCAGCGATTCGGTTGGCGTCCAAACCAGGGTTTTGGTGATGGATAGATACCTTTCCAACGGCTTGGCGCAGCGTTTAAATATCCCTTTCAGCGAAATCGATTCGGTATTGATGCAGGAAAAGGTGAAACTGCACAAAGGGCAGCAGTGGACCAACGGTTGGGAAATGGTGCATATTCCTCGAAAAGCCGGGATTGCCGTTCATAAAAAAGATGGAACAGTTGTAAATGGTAAATTCCTGAAGCCGGAAAAAGTCAACCCGGGCACCGACAAGGTTTACAACCAAATCAAAATTATGGAGTCGGGCAACAGCCGGGTGAATCACATCCCATTGTCGGACATATCCTACGTGATCTGTACCGGTAATACGACTTATGCGATGAAGGGCTTTTTGATCGGCCTCGCGGGCGATGTAGCCACAGTTGCAATAATTGGAGTTGCGTTGTCCAATATGGATTATGGGTTCAACTTCACTCCGACCACTTCCTCTGAGAACTCCTGCCCCTACATCTACTCCTCCACCGGCGAGCAGTACCGGTTCGAAGGCGAAATGCTGGTCGGCTCCCTGTTCAAAGGCGCCCAGCGAACCGACGTGATGCCCCTCCGCTACCTGCGCCCCGACGACGGCACCTGCCACCTGCGCATCGCCAACGAAATGAATGAAACGGAATACATCGATCAACTGTCGCTGCTGGCCGTGGATCACCCGGCGGGCACCCGCGTGGTCCCGGACGGCAACGGCTCCCTCTGGGCGCTGGGCGCTACACTCGCTCCCCGCAAAGCTACCGACCTGGCTGGGGCCGACGCCACAGCCGATGTGCTCGGCCGCGACGGGCAAGGCTGGCTCTCCAGCCCCTTTGGCCGCAACCCCGACGACCCCAGGGACTTGCGCGACGGACTGGTGCTGGAATTTGACCGGCCGCAAGGGGCCGATACGGCCACCCTGTCGCTGCGGCTGCTCAATACCGCCTGGACCGAAAGCCTCTACGACCAGTTTCAGGCCCTGCCCGGTACGGGCCAGGAAGCGTGGCTCAATCTCATGGATCGCTCGCCGGAAGCGCGTCTTGCGCTCGCGGCAGCCATGATCCGGGAAATGATGCTGCACGTGTCGGTCTGGGACGGCGGCGGCTGGCGGCCCGCCGGCTTCGTTTGGGCGGTGGGTGTAACGGCTGAACGAGACGCGGCACTGCGCATCCCATTGAATGGCATTTCTGAGAATTCGGGTCTGAAAATCCGGCTCGACTGCCTGCCCGGCACCTGGTTGGTAGACTGTGCAGGATTGGACTACCACGCCACGGCCGTCACGGCCCGGAACATCCCGGCAGCCCGCGCTACTGACGGCTCGGGCCGCGACGTCAGCGCTCTGATCGGCGCTGTCGACGGGCAGTATTACGAAATGCCGATTTTATACCAATACGCTGACATCGAGTTTGTTGCGCCGCAGCCCCGGCCGGGTTTCGAACAAAGTTTTCTGCTGCAATGCACGGGCTACTACCGGCCTCGGGTGCCCGCCGAGGGCGAGCCGCAGACGGAGTTGATGGAACGCCTGGTGCAGGAGCCGGGGGCGTTTGGGCGCTATGCTTTGGAAAATTTGAACCGGGATGTCGCGGTGTTGCGGCGTGCGCAGGAATGAAGTGACTTGACGTTCGCAGAATGCTGAGACCTGCGAATCAGGGGTAAAAAAACCTCCGGAGCTTTTACCCCTGATTCGCAGGTCTCAGCATTCTTATCTCAAACTATATCAGGGACGAGCCTGCAGCATTTTAACCGTCGCCGTTCCGCTGGGATCGGCCACCAGGCCGGTTTGCGGCAGGGTATCGCGGCCCAGGGCTTTGAGTTCAGCCTGGGTGATGGCGCCGCTGGGGTCCACTTTAAGGTCGAAATGCTGGATGGTGAAGGCCGCGAGGGCGATTACGAAGATGGCGGTGATCGTTTTCATGGTCAATTGTTTTTAATACAGTGCGTTAATCGTTTTAGTATTATGACATCAAAGGGTGAAAGAAGGTTACAGATTCATATTTTTCTCTCGATTTTGTCGCCCAGCCGTCAAATTCAGATAATGGATTTTTCGCTTTTCTCTAAAAGAATCAACTTTCGAGATTGCCTACCCTATACCGGTTAGTTTGTTTGCTAATCCCCTCCTAGCGTTTCTAACTCGTTCACTACTAACACTTTATTTCATGTTAAGAACTTGCCTCGGAATCATTGCAGGATGGTGCCTTGCACTCTCCCTGAACGCCCAGAATACCTTTCAAAAAACATATGGAGGCACGGAGGACGACTTTGGCGCCGACCTCGTCATAACCCCCGATGGCTACGTCATTGCGGGCAGTACCTTTTCAGTAGGCAGCGGCGGCCGTGACGCATTTTTACTGAAAATCGGCCCCTCGGGCAACGTCATCTGGCAGCGGAACTATGGCAGTTTTGATGCCGACCAGTTTACGCAGGTGACCCTGGGCAATGACGGCGGCTATCTGGCGGCCGGGAGTACGTTCAGCGCCGGCGCCGGCGGCCAGGACTTCTGGCTGGTCAAAACCGACGACCTGGGCGTGGTCCAATGGAGCAAAACCATCGGCGGTGACCTGAATGAAAGTTCGGACATTCAAGGAAAAATTCTGCGGGTCGAAGACGGTTATGTGGTGTCTTTTACACAATTGAGCACCGCTCCGGCTTCCGGACAACAGACTTGCATCGCCCGGATCGACAACGCAGGCAACATCGTCTGGGAAAAAACCTATCAATCCCAGGTGTTCAATATTTTCGGTGTGACCGATATCGCAGCCCAGGGACAGGTGTTGTATGCCGGGGGAGGCGCCGACGGGGAAGCCTGCCTGCTTGCCCTGGACCCTGCCAACGGCAGCGTTATTTCAGCCCGCTGGTTTGCGGGCGCTGGCAACGAATCGCTGTACAATGTTTTTGTCCTGCCCGACACCAGCCTGATCCTTTCTGATGGTACCTGGACCCCCAGCGGCAGCCAATTCCAGAGCCATTGGCTGATGAAAACCGGGCAAAACGGTCTGGTTAAATGGTCAAAAGTGTACAGCCAGGCAAATGGTGCAGGCCTTCGCGGCGTAGCCATCCCCACCCCGGACGGCGGGTTTTTGTCCACGCCCTACAACACGCCTTTGACTATTTCCAGCGATGCCAACATGATCAAACTCGACGGCTCAGGCAATGTGCAATGGGCGCATTGTTTCGGCGGAGACCATGCCGACCAGTTTATAAAAGGCTACGCTACGGCTGACGGCGGCTACATCGCCGTGGGCCAGACGGAGAATACAGGCAAGGGCGCGACCGATATTTTAGTTGTCAAAGTCAACGCAGACGGGCTCGTGGAGGGTTGCTGTAAAAAAGACCTCAACCTCGAAGTGGCCGATTATTTTCCGCCGATAAACGACCAGGGTTTTGGCGAAGACGGTTTTTTTCCGCCGCAGGATGCACAACTTGAAATGATCAGCTCGCTTCCGACGGCCGGCGATTTTTGCAGCAATGTTCAACCCGTACAGCACGACACGGTCGCACTTTGCCCGGGCGAAGCTTACAACCTTGGCGGTACGGAATTTTTTGCTCCGGACGAAGTGACCACGCTGATTCCCGGCCCCGGGTGCGACACCGTGCTGGTGACCCATCTGATTCTTCGGCAGTATGTTATTGCCGATTTCGGGGTTCAATATTTCTGTCCCGGCGGTTTCGTGACCATCAACGGCGTCAATTACGACCAGCCGGGCAACCTTCTGGATACGCTGACCAACCACAACGGCCTGTTTTGCGATACGATCGGCAGTTACACCATCGTGCAGCTCGACAATCCGACCTTTACCCAAACCATCGGGTTCTGCCCCGGACAATCCGTCGTGATCGGCGGACAATCGTACGACGAACCGGGCGTGGTGGTGGATACCCTGCCTTCCACGACGGGCTGCGATACGATCGCGACTTATATTTTGGAACAACTCAACCAGGTGACCCTGTATGACGGAGTGATCTTTTGCCCGGGCGACACCATATTCATCAACGGCCAGGGATATACGGAAGAGGGCATCGTGTACTATTCCATTCCGTCCTCGAACGGCGGCTGCGACACGCTCGTAGAAGTAACCCTGCAGTTGGCGCCACAGGATTTTGTGGTCACACTGTTGGATTATGTCTGTGTAAACGGCTCTCCTGTAATCGACTACGAGGTGTGCAACCTGACGGGCGGACCAGTACCTGATAACCTTTGGGTTTCTTTTTATTACAATAATCCATTCGAAACGAATGCTGTAAACCTGGGCACCTACGCGACAAATGCGTTCGATACCTGTCTTAATGCCAACACGTCCGTCTTGCCGTTTTCTGTCGCCGATGGCGGAACGATTTACGCCGTAGTGAATGACGACGGCGGTGTCAGCACGCCGTATTCTCTGGATGATTTCCCTATCTACTACCTAACGGAGTGCAATTACGCGAACAACCTCGCCAGCATTGTGATCCAGTCGGTCCCTGGCCCGGCCCCGGACCTGGGCCCCGACGTGACGCTTTGCAAAGACAGCACTGTGCTGTTTAATGCAGGCTATGATTATGATTCCTATTTGTGGCAGGACGGCTCAACCGGCCAGTTTTTTGCGACCGACCAATTCGGCACTTACTGGGTGGAAGTCACCGACGAATGCGGATTTAAACAACGCGACACAGTGCTGCTCCTCGGCAACCTGCTGCCCGATACCAAATTCCCCGACCAGAGCATTTGCCCCGGCGCATCAGTGACGCTGCCCCTTCCAGGATTTGACAGCTACGCCTGGGCGCCGGCTACGGGCCTGAGCTGCACGGATTGTTCGGAGGTCACCATTCAGCCCGATGCCACTACGACGTATACTGTCGATGCCTTTTCCAATCTGGGTTGCGAATTGCACGACACTTTTACGATCAATATTTTACCATTGCCGGCGCGCAGCGAAACCATCGAGTTTTGCCCGGGAGAATCGGTCGTGATCGACGGTCAATCCTACACGCAATCCGGATCAGTGATCGACACGATTCCTTCCAATACCGCCGCGTGCGACACCGTTGTCACCTATACGCTGGTGCTTTTACCCCAACCTGAACGGTCCGAACTTATCGCGTTTTGTCCGGGCGAATCCGTGGAAATCAATGGTGAAACCTATACGCAGTCTGGCACCGTAATCGATACCGTGCCTTCGGTTACGGCGGCTTGCGATACGATTGTGACTTATACGCTCGTGCTGTTGCCGCAGCCGGCATTTACCCAAACAATCGAGTTCTGCAAGGGTGAAAGCGTCGTCGTGAACGGCCAAACGTACACGGAGCCAGGCGTCGTGCTGGATACCTTGCCTTCCGTCACAGGCGGCTGCGACACGCTGGCAACCTATATTTTGCAATACCTGACGCCGCAACAACCCACGGCAGTGACGATCAGTTGTCCGCAGGACATCGTTGTCGAGGCCGATCCGGGCGTTACTTCGGTGGTTGTCACCTTTGCTGACGCGACAGCCGCCAGCGATTGCCCCTGCCCGGGCATCGACGTGCAACAAAGCGCCGGCCTGCTCAATGGCAGCGCTTACCCGCTTGGCAGTAGTACGGTGTGTTATTCCGCTGCTGATTCCTGTGGAAATACGGCCAGCTGCTGCTTCACGATAACCGTGAACGAGGCCGAAACAGCCTGCGACACGAAAGTGATCGGTTGTATGACCTACGAGCTCATCGGCATCAGCAAAGACGCAGCGGGCGACCGGACCTACCGCATTCGGGTCACGAACAATTGCGCCAGCAAACTGGTCTATACCGCCATTCAACTCCCAGACGGCGTGACGGCCCTCGATCCGGCCAATGCTTCCACGTACACCTCGCCGGCCGGAAATGCCTATGCGGTGCGCAATCCGAACTTTGCACCCTTCTATTCCATCCGCTTCAAACCGATGCAGGCTGGCATCGCCAACGGCGCTTCCGACGTGCTGGAATACACTATACCGGCGTGGACCAACCCCACATTCATCCATGTGGGCAGCCGCCTGGAATCCCAGGTATTTTATGAAGTTCACCTGAACACATTCAATTGCCCGGTCACTACGGGGCAATCCAGCAGTCGGCCTCTGGAAGAACGAGGCAGCCTGTTTCATTACCCTGCAAACACCCTGAGCGTCTTCCCGAACCCGCTCAGTGGCGGAGACCTGTTCGCCAACTTGTCCGATTGGTCGGGCCAGACCGTGCAGATTCGTATTTGTGACGCCCGCGGCAGCGAGGTGCTGAACCAGCCCTTTGCCGCGTCGGAACAAACGGCGATTCACCTGCCGGCTGGCTTGGCCGCCGGCATGTATTTCCTGGAAGCGGTGCCGGCCGACGGCAGTCGCCAGTCGGTGAAATTTGTGATCGAGTGGTAAGTCATTTTACTATAAATGATTCCGAAGCGTGGCGTCCTGTGGCGCCACGCTTTTTTTTTGTCCAAAGCAGAATGCGGGCCGCTGCGCTACCTTTGCCGGACACACCATGAAATTCGATACAGTAGTCATCGGCGGCGGTATTTTCGGCTGTTATGCTGCGCTCTGGCTGGCCGGGCGCGGCAGGCGGGTGGCCTTGCTGGAAAAGGAAGAACGCCTGTTTCAGAAAGCCTCGCTGGTGAATCAGGCGCGCCTGCACGGCGGTTATCATTATCCGCGCAGCCTCGCCACGGCAGCGTTGAGCGATGAACACAAAGAACGTTTTACAGCGGAGCACCGCCGTTTCATCCATTTTTCTTTTGAAAAATACTACGCGATCGACAGCTTCGGTTCCTTCACCGACGCGCGGCAATTTGAGCGTTTTTGCGAGCGGCTGAATATCCCTTGCGAACGCGTGCGCGAACATCCGCTCTTCAATTTTCACCGCCTGGAAGCCCTTTACCGCACGGAGGAATACTCATTCGACCCTGTCCTGCTCCGCGAGTACTACCGGCAAAGGGTTGAAAACGAGCCTCATATCACCGTTTTTAAAAACAGCCGGCTCCGCTCGGCCACTGCCGATGGGTCGGAATGGGTACTCGAATATTCCATCGCCGATGCCGCGCCGACGCTGATGCGAACCCCTGCCGTCATCAACGCGACCTATGCCGCAACCAACGCGCTGAATCGTCTTTTTGCCGTGCCCGAACTCGACCTGACCCACGAAATTTCGGAGATTGCCTTCATTACGTCGCGACAATTCGGCGAGCGCGGGCTGACGGTGATGGATGGCGCGTTCGGCTCGATCATGCCCTACGGATTGAGCGGCTTGCTGTCGCTGTCCTCCGTAGCTTATACCCACCACAAAATTTCCTACGACCGGCTGCCGCGATTCGATTGTCAGGAGCCTGAAAACGACCCGCGTTGCCGCCCCGAAGCCCCCGGGATTTGCACCAACTGCCCGCGGCGGCCGCCGAGCAATGCGCGAAAAATGCTCGCCCAGATGAGCCAGTATTTTTCCGAACAGGTGCAGTTTGAATACCTGTTCTCTTATTTTACGATCAAATCCAAACTGAAAGCCAACTACATCGACGACGGGCGGCCCACCGAAATTTCAAAGCTGCGCGATACGCCTCAGTTTTATTGTCTTTTTGCGGGGAAGGTCAATTCGATTTATGAAATTGAAAAGATGGTGGGGTAGTGCGGGTGTGGTATTAGGTTTAAAACGTCAATTCCATCAGAGGTAAAGCCTGTAATAATAAATATCCAATGATCAAAAACCTGCTCCTCATCGCATTCCTGCTTTCCTGGGGATGCCCCGCCACCGGCCAGTCCTGCCGCGAAATCATCGGCTACTACCCGTCCTGGGCCTCGGTGCAACGCAACCACCTCGTGACGCCGGCCACGATCCCATACCCGAAATATACGGTGATCAATTACGCCTTTCTGAAACCGGCTGCCGATGGCAATATCGAGCCGATGGACCCTTGGCTGGACAACAACCTCCTCTTCGGCCCGGTCCGGTGGCAGGCCGCGCCGGCTGGGTACGACACTTTGCAGGGCTGGGGAAACCCGGCTTATCATTTTCCCAATCAAAAATTCAGCGACTACGCCCATGCCGGCGGCTGCAAATTCATGCTGTCGGTCGGCGGCTGGTCGGATTCCGGTCTTTTCCCGGCCATCTCAGCTGATCCCTCAAAGCGCGCGAGATTTGCCGGGGACTGCCGCAGGATCGTTGCGATGTGCAATGCCGACGGTATCGATGTGGATTGGGAATATCCCGGCTATGCCGACCACAACGGCGCGGCGGCGGATAAACAGAACTTTACCCTCCTGCTCAGACAAATCCGCGACTCGCTCGACGTCCTCGAATCCGGAATTGGCCGCGAGCTCTGGCTTTCTGCCTGTTTCGGCGCCGGGCCGGAGCGTTATGTGGATATCGACTGGCCCGAAGTAGTCAAATTACTCGATCTGGTGAATCTCATGACTTACGATTATTACAGCACCTGGGACACGATCACGAGCCATAATGCGCCATTGTACACGCAAAGTCAAAATGCTCATCCGGGCGCCAGTATCGCCGAATCGGCACTGAGCCTGCTGAACGAATACCACGTTCCGGCCCGCAAACTTACCCTGGGCATCCCGTTTTATGGTCATACGCAGACGACCAGGGGACCGGCCGGCTTGTTCCTGGCGGGTACGGGGGCCGCAGACACAAAGACTTTTCCGGGCGACGGCGGCTCACCTTTGTATTATGAGATCGTGGCGTCAAAGGCTTTGTTCGACGATCATTGGGACGAGGTGTCGAAAGTGCCATACCGGACCGGTAAAAACGGTTTGCACACCTTTTTATCCTATGATGATGAACGTTCGGTCGAAATGAAGGCGCAGTATATCAAGCAGTTGGGCCTTCGCGGTGTCATCGTTTGGGAAATTACTGGCGACTGTATGACCGATCCATCCCGCCCGGGCATGATCAGCGCGACGCCGTTGATCGACAAGATCAATGCTGTGTTTTGCCAACCGGACAAGCCGAACAGGCCCGCTTTGTCGCCGTCCGATCATTGATCGATCAATTGATTTCAGGGAGCAGGGAAATATCCGCTTCGGGCTTTTCATCGCGTTGTTCTACCGCCAGTTCTACCAGATCGGCCGGCAAGGCCTTGCTCGCCTTGGCGCCGAGTTCGCGGATTTTTTCGGCGCGGCCGACCAGGGTGTCGCCTGGCCGGACAGAATTGACGAGTTTGTTCATGGCATCGTCGTAAGAGGCCTGAGCCGCGCCCAGGCGGTTGCCGATGGCTTTCAGGTCTTCCACGAAGGCGACGAACTTGTCGTACAGCAGACCGCTCTGCCGCGCGATTTCGAGCACGGAGCGGGTTTGTTTTTCCTGCTTCCAGAGATGTGACACGGTGCGCATGGTAGCCAGCAGGCTGCTGGTCGTCACAAAGATGATGTTGCGTTCCATGGCATCGGTGAACAGTCGCGGATCGGCCTGGGCGGCGGTGCTCAGTGCGCTTTCGAGCGGTACGAACAGCAGCAGGTAATCGGGGGAGTTGATCTGGTAGAGCAGCTGGTAGTTTTTTCGGCTCAGGTTGTCCACGTGGCTGCGCAGGCTTTGGACGTGGGCGCGCAGGTGCTGGTCGCGCTGGGCGGGGTCGGGTTCGTTGTGGTAGCGTTCGAAAGCCGTGAGCGAGACCTTGGCGTCGATGATCAGTTGGCGGTTTTCGGGCAGTTGGATGATGAAGTCGGGTCGTTTGGCGGCCCCGTCGTCGTCGCGGAAAGTATTTTGGGTAAGGAAATGGGTGCCTTTGACCAAGCCGGCTTTTTCGAGCAGCACTTCGAGTTGCATCTCGCCCCAGTCGCCCTGCACTTTGCTTTGGCCTTTGAGGGCGGAGGCAAGGTTGTGGGCGTCGCGGCTGAGCTGCTGGTTGAGGCTGTGGAGTTGTTCGAGTTCGCGTTTGAGCCCCGATTTTTCACGGGTTTCTTCAAGGAACTTACGGTCGATATTGGCTTCGAATTCTTTAATTTTTTCCCGGAGGGGATTCAAAACGGTGTGCAGGTGTTCCGAATTCTGTTCTGTGAAACGCCGGCTTTTTTCGTCGAGCAAGCGGTTGGCGATGTTTTCAAATTCCGTTTTAAACCGCGTTTGCAAAGCTTCCGCTTCGGTTCTTTGCCCGCGCAGGGTTTCTTCCAGGTGAAGGAGGGTCTGTTCGCGTGCGGCGAGCTGTGCATGGGCCGCGCGCAATTCCTGTTCTTTGGCGGCGAGTTCGGCGCGCAGCTGTTCCACCTGGGTTTTTACCGCTGCGTACAGGTCGGCCGAAACGACGGCATGCGGGTCGCCTGGCTGGGCAGGGGAGGGCAGGCGGCGCAGAATTAGGACCAGCAGAAGGACCAGCGCGATGCCACCGAGGATCAGGTATGTTGTCGAATCCATAGGCCCAACGGTTTGTTTTAGTTTGGCATAAAATTAGACGTTTTGTTTTATTTCTGTCAAATTGTTTTAAAAACGGCCTGGTAAAACCGCCCGCGCGACACATACTCCGGAAGGGCGTTAATTTTGCGCCATGAGCCAGGCCAGTTTTCCCACTCCTTCCACCTTCACCCGCGTCGAAAGCGGGCGGCTTTTTAATGAAGCCAAACAGTATTTCCCCGGTGGCGTGCACAGTCCGGTGCGCGCATTTAAAAGCGTTCAGGGGCCGCCGCTGTTTTTCAGGCGGGGTGAAGGTTGCCATTTATACGACGTTGACAACCAGAAGTTTGTAGATTTTTGCTGCTCCTGGGGGCCGCTGATTTTAGGCCATTGCCCGCCCGCAGTGGTCGAACGGGTACAAGAAACGGTGGCTGCCGGCATGTCATTTGGCGCCCCAACGCCACACGACAACCTGATTGGCAACCTCATTCTCCACAACCACCGCTACCTCGAAATGATCCGTTTCGTCAGCAGCGGCACGGAGGCTGTCATGTCGGCCATCCGGCTGGCGCGGGGCGTGACGGGGCGCAGCAAAGTGCTCAAATTCGAGGGTTGTTACCATGGTCACGTGGATTCGCTTTTGGTCAAAGCGGGCTCCGGGCTGGCCACTTTCGGCATCAGCACCTCGGCGGGAATTCCCGCGGCCTTTGCCGCCGAAACACTGGTGGTGCCCCTGGCCGATCCCGAAGCGCTGGAAAATGTGTTGCGCGAACACGCCCACGAGCTGGCCTGCGTCATCATCGAGCCTGTTCCCGCGAACAACGGATTATTGCTGCAAGACCTTGATTTCCTGCGCTTTCTGCGCCAAAAATGCACCGAGCACGGCGTGCTGCTTATTTTCGACGAAGTCATCAGCGGCTTCCGCGTGGGCTTCGAAGGTGCAGCCGGGCGCTTTGGTATTCAGCCGGACATTCTGACGTTTGGAAAAATTATCGGCGGCGGCATGCCCGTCGGGGCCTATGGCGCGAGCCGCGAAATCATGAAACACATTGCTCCGGACGGACCCGTGTACCAGGCCGGTACGCTCAGCGCCAATCCGGTCGCCATGGCCGCGGGCTTCGCGACGCTGACGGAGTTGCTTCAGCCGGGTTTCTATGAAGATCTGGAAGAAAAAACCGCGGGGTTCACTGCCCGCTTGCAGGCCTTCTGCGACAGCAGGGGATACGAAATGAGTTTTCCGCGCATCGGTTCCATTTTCTGGCCCACGTTTAGCCGCCGACGCATCCGCCGGGCCGATGAAATTGATGCTTCGCGGATGGAGTTGTTCAAAAAAATGCACCTGGCCTGCCTGGAACGCGGGGTCTACTTTGGTCCTTCGGGCTACGAAGTCGGGTTCATTTCAGCGGCGCACACGCACGCGGATCTGGATTTTGCAGCGGAGAAGATCGAGGAGGCGCTGGTAGTGGCTTTCGGGTGAGTTGTTTCGCGCAGACGTGCAGGATTGTTTCGCGCAGACGTGCAGGATTGTTTCGCGCAGACGTGCAGGATTGTTTCACGCAGACGTGCGCAGACCTTTCCGCAGACGTACGCAGAAAAAATATTTAGCAAGTTTCTGCGCACGTCTGCGTGAAAC
>JBGAJY010000130.1:0-16069 GCA_044224705.1 Saprospiraceae bacterium | reverse complement strand
GATCGACAGTTTTTACCGGCCCTTTCACCAGGACGTCGAAAAAACGCTAAAAGAGGCCGACCGCGCCAGCGGCGAACGCATCCTGGGCAAAGACCCGGAAACCGGCCGAACCATCCTGGTTCGCATGAGCAGCCTTGGCAAACCGGTGGTTCAGATCGGCTCAGGGGAAGAACTCGACAAAAAAGAAAAGCCCCGCTACGCCAACCTGAAACCCGGCGTCAGCATGGAGACCGTCACCCTCGAAGAAGCGCTGGCCAGTTTTGCCCTGCCCAAAACGCTCGGCGAACACCAGGGCCAGGAGGTGTCGGTAGGCGCCGGCCGATACGGCCCCTACGTCAAGTTTGGCGAGCAATTCATCTCGCTGCCCCGTGGCGAAGATCCGTTCGATGTGACCATTGAACGCGCCATCGAACTCATTCAGGCGCGGCAGGAAGCCGACAAGCCGTTGGGATATTTTGAAAATCAGCCGATTACGAAAGGGAAAGGCCGTTTCGGTCCCTTTGTAAAATGGGCCGACCTGTTTGTCAATATCCCCGCCCGCTACAATTTCGACCGCCTGACGGAGAAGGAAGCCATCGAACTCATCCAGGCAAAAATTGAAAAAGAGGCGAACCGCTACATCCAGCATTGGCCCGAAGCCAATATCAGCATCGAGAACGGCCGCTGGGGGCCGGTGATCAAATTCGGCAAATCATACATCCAGTTGCCCCGTTTCGACGGCGCCAAAATGACGGCCGACCAGGCGCGTACGCTGGAACTGGAGGACGTGAAAAAGATTATCGAAGCGGAAATGCCAGGAGCATTCGATGCGAAGAAAAAGGCTCCGGCAAAGGCGAAAAAGAAATAGCCATTATTGGAACGTGGCTTTTTTCATCAAGTCTCCTTGACCTTCCGGCTTCTTTTGAACTTGAAAAAGTCCTTCCCGATCGGCGGAACATCGTCGCCCAACAGGTAACCCCAGGCCTGTAAGGGCTTGACGCGGTCGAAAACCACCTTGACGATGGCCGTCAGTGGAATCGCCAGAAACATCCCGGGAATGCCCCACAACGCCCCTCCGACCAGTACGACGACTATGGAGACGAGGGCATTGATCTTCACTTTGGAAGCCACAATTTTGGGGACGATGATGTTGTTGTCCACCAGTTGGATCACGGAATACGCGGCCAGGACGAGCCCGGCGCTGAGCGGCGATTGTGTTGCCAGCGCCACCAGCATGGGCAACGCAATCGCGACGATACCGCCGATGTAGGGAATCATGTTCAGGATAGCGCCGACGATGCCCAGCAGGATGGCATAGTCGACGCCTAGGACCAGCAGGGCTACCGAATTCAGGATGGCTACGATGACCAGTTCCAGCATCAGTCCGTTCAGATAATTTTGGATCAACGACTTCGCTTCCGTCAATACTTCGGCGACCATGACGTGCTTGTCGCGGGTGAACAGTTGTTCGATGAATTCCAGCAACAAGGGCTTGTAGAACAGGATGAAAAAAATATAAACCGGCAATAAAAATATCGTGGCAAACAACCCGCCAAGCGTGCCGAGCGTGCTGCCCACAAAGGCCGAGCTGTTGCTCATCGCCTGCTCCCGCGCATTCTGAATCCAGGCCTTGACAACGGAGACCTTGGTGTTGAGCGCATCTGCAATCCAGTACGTGGTTTCCTTGAACAAGTCGGCAAATTTTTCCTGAAACTGCGGAAATGTATCGCCCAGCTGGGCAATTTGATAAGAGATGAAATACACCATACCGCTGACCACGGCAACCATGACCAGAAGTGCGATAAAAATAGACAGGGTGCGGTTCACGCCTCTGGCGACCAGCTTGTCCACCATCGGATTGAGCAGGATCGCAAAAATAGCGGCGTAGATCAGCGGCAGGATGATTCCCTGGCCGATATAGAGCACGTAAACTATCGCCAGAATGCCGATGGCAATGTTGGATAATTTGATGTAAACAGGGTAATCATCGTTTTGGGTACTCATACGAGAAACTGGATTTTATGTAAATGTCGTGAATTGGTCCGGTCGGCGGCACTTACATTTGGCCGCACTTCACCCTTGCAGACAGATTTTTCGAGAACCATGAAAAAATCATACCTGGCAATATTGTCGGCCCTGTTCCTGTCGCTTTCAGGTCTTGCTCAACCCTCGGACCAAGGCCCCCTTCAACCTCGCCAGACGCTGATCCTGAACAAAGGATGGAAATTTTCCAAAGGCAATTTTAAAGGCGCCGCAAACCCCGCATTTGATGATTCGGCCTGGCAAAACGTGCGCCTGCCCCACGACTGGGCCATCTCGGGTCCCTTCGACCCGCAGGCTTCCGGCGAAACCGGCAAACTGCCCTGGAAAGGCGAAGGCTGGTACCGCTACACCTTCACCCCCGACCCAGACTGGCGGGGAAAACGCGTCACGGTTTTGTTCGACGGCGTCATGGCTTTCCCGACCGTCTGGCTCAATGGCAAAGAAGTCGGCAGCTGGGACTACGGCTACAATTCCTTTTACCTCGACATTACGCCCATGCTCGATTTCGAACACCCGAACGTGCTGGCCGTGCACGTCGACACCCGGGCCCACGAAAGCCGCTGGTACCCCGGCGCCGGTATTTACCGGAAAGTCAGCCTGATCGTGACGGATGAAGTGCATGTGGGTCAATGGGGTACACAGGTCACCACACCGGAAATCGACCCGGAGCGGGCGCTGGTAACTGTCCACACCAACGTGCGCAATGATGATGACCAGGAACAAACAGTGAGTATCGAGCACCTTATACTCGATCCACAAGGTTATGTGATCGGGTTCAGCGACTCGCTGGGTTGCCCTATAAAAGCCAAGGAAGGTCATCCCTTCGAGCAAACCATCTATGTGCCCTTCCCGACCCTATGGGATGTGGACAACCCAGTTTTGTATACCCTGCAAACGACCATTCGCAAAAATGGCCGCATTTGCGATATGGTTGAAACCCGATTCGGGATACGGACTGCGGAATTTTCCAAAACCAACGGTTTTTGGCTGAACGGCCGGCGGGTGCAGTTAAAAGGCGTTTGCCTCCACCACGACCTGGGCGCCCTCGGCGCCGCATTCAACCGCCGGGCCGCGCAACGCCAACTGGAAATCATGCGCGACATGGGCTGCAACGCGATCCGCACCAGCCACAACGCCCCGGCGCCCGAACTGCTCGAACTCTGCGACGAGATGGGTTTCCTGGTCGTCGACGAACTGTTCGATAAATGGGACGCCCGCGCCGATATTTTGCCAGGTACTGATTTTCAGGAGTTTGCAGCCCGACAGGTGCGCAATTTTATGCAACGCGACCGCAACCATCCATCCATCATCCTTTGGAGCTGCGGCAACGAGATCGGCGACGTGCAAGGCAACGTGAACGGCGGTTTTGCCAAACTCGAGACCATGGTCCGCCAATTCCGGCAGTACGATACCACCCGCCCGGTCACGCTCGTATGTGACAACTACGGGTCGGCCGCACTGCGGCACATGGATTATTACGACGTGATTTCTTTCAACTACGGTCGTCGCTACGGACTGGCGCACCAGCTCGCCAGGGACAAGCCCGTGATTATTTCCGAATCCGCTTCCACCGTCAGTACCCGCGGGTATTACAACCTGAAAATGCCCGATAAAAAAACCGATTTTGAAAAAATCCCGCGCCTCAGTTCTTACGACCTGAACGCCCCGGAATGGGCTGAAATACCGGAGGACGACTTTATCTGGCAGCAGGAAGATGTTTTTGTAGCCGGTGAATTTGTCTGGACGGGCTTCGATTACCTCGGCGAACCGACTCCTTACGGCGACGATGCGGTCCGGGCCGGCCGGCTACCCGTGGAAGCCGCTCCGCGCAGTTCGTATTTCGGCATCGTCGACCTTGCGGGCATTCCCAAAGACCGGTTTTACCTCTACAAAAGCCTGTGGAAGCCCGGCTCCAACATGGTGCATATTCTGCCGCACTGGAACTGGGGCGCGAAGGGAAGTGAATATGTGCCAGTTTTCGTCTACACCGACGGCGATGCGGCCGAACTTTTTCTAAACGGCAAATCGATGGGTAAACTGTTCAAACAGCCGCCCCACAATACCAAACTGGAGCAGTACCGCTTGATGTGGAACCCCATCTATTACGAACCCGGCACCCTGCGCGCCGTCGCGTACCGCAATGGGCAGGTGATCGCCGAGTCGGTGGTCAAAACGGCCGGCGCTCCTGCACAAATCCGTCTCACACCCGACCGCAGCACGCTCCGCGCCGATGGCGATGACCTGTCTTTCGTACTGGTGGAAGTGCTGGATAAGGAGGGCAACCTCTGCCCTCTGGCTGACAACCTGATCCAGTTCAGCGTGTCCGGCCCCGCCGAAATCGCAGGCCTCGACAATGGCGATCCGGTGTCGCTGGCGTCTTTTCAGGCCTCAGAAGGCAAGGTTTTTTATGGAAAAAGCATGCTGATCCTGCGGACCAGGGAAGGGGCAAAGGGCGAAATAAAAGTGCTGGCCAAGAGCAAAGGATTGTCCCCGGCCGACGGGATTTTGCGGGCGGAGTGATTTTCACCTCAAAGTCGCCGAGGCGCAAAGGATTCGCGAATTCTCTGCGCCTTGGCGACTTTGCGGTGAAAATCAATTATTCGTCTTTTCCATCGGCAACTCATCTTTCCGGCTCCATTCCTGCAGCGACCTGTCGTACAATTTTATCCGGTACCCCAACAACCGGCCCGCGATATAATCCACGCAGGCCGTCTGGCCGATGAAGCAGTACAACACCACCTCCTTACTCTTATCCGGCAGCACCGATGCGAAATTGGCTTCCAGTTGCGGCAGCGGCTTGAAGGCGTTGGTGCTGTCGATCATGTCAGGGTACGGCAGATTCAGCGCTCCGGTGATGTGTCCGTCGCGCGGGTTGCCGGTCGTTTCGCCATCGTAGAAACGCTTCATACGGGCGTCTACTACTACTGACGAGTCGGAATGGAGCGAACGAAGTACGTAGTCTTTGTCGACGATCATTTGAGCGGGTTGGGCCTTGAAATTGCCTTTTTTAACTGCAGGAATGGCTTGCGTGACGCCATAACCCGCTTTTTTCCAGGCTTCCAGTCCGCCGTTCAGAAAAGAAACCCTGCCGCGCAGCCCAAGGCTTTCCAGTGTAAAAAACATTCTTGAAGTCACGGTGACTTCATTACGTACGTGGCACAGTACGATCCGGGAGTTTTTGGAAATACCCAGCCTTTGCAAAATTGCTGTGGCCTCTTTCGGACCGGGCACGTTGAAAGAGCCGCCGTTGGGCGTGTTGCCGGCCAGCCAGTCGGGCCACAGGAACCTCGCGCCGGCGATGTGTTCTTTTTCATAATCGAATTGTAGAAAATTGACCTGTAGAATGACCAGATTGGGATCATCCAGGTGCTCTTTTACCCATTGGGGTGTGACGAGGATAGGTTGTTCCTGGGTTTGAGCCAGGGCTCCGGACATGGCGAGTACCATGCCGAGCAGCAGGAGAGGGATTTGTTTCATAGCCAATAATTTTTCCAAAGATATCCAGGGCGGTTTTACCGCCGCCGGATTGTCTTATTCTGACTATTATTTGTCCTGATTTGTCTCCTTGCCGCCAGGTTGTTTCCCTTCACCGCCGGCCGGATCAACCCGGCGTCATGGGCGACCGGCATGGTTCACGAGATTTTTAAAGGAGTCGATAAAGTGTAGCAAAAGGTCCATCGTTCTGGGGTCTGTGATCTGCCCTTGCAGGTTGATTTTTCCTTTCACGCCCTGAATGAGTAGTGTCGTTTCCGCCGTAAATGCCGCCATGGCGGTTTTCATGATCAATTGTAATTCTTCATGACCTTTTGCCCCGTTGGCCGAAGCCGTGATCAGCCCGGTGGGTTTATCCGAAAATACAGTGGTGGCAATACACCACTCGATGGCGTTTTTCAAGCCGCTGGGAACGCTGAAAACATACTCGGGCGTGCAGATCAATATCCCGTCGGCCTGTTCTATTTGTTTTCTGAATGAAATGATGGGCTCTGGCGGATGGTCGGCGGATAATTCGGGGTCGAAATGGGGGAGTGTTTTCAACCCATCGAAAATCGTCAGGTCGAAGACGTCATGGGTAAGGCTGGCTATCAGCTGAACCAGTTTCAGGTTGGTGGAGTTTTGGCTCGCGCTCCCGATAATTGCGAATATCTTTTTCTTCATGACCTGAAAGGTCGGAATAGCCTTTAAGTACCCGGAGAAAAAATATTTCACGCAAAGCACGCAAAGAGTTGATTTTTAAAATTTATGTCTTTGCGCACTTTGCGGCTTTGCGTGAAATAATTCTATCCATTACGCATTCGTCTGCCGCCCCTTGTACTCACCCGTCTTTCCTACCTTCTCCCAGGGCGCGAACGCATTTTTCACCTTGCGCAGCGGCGCCCGCAAGTCGGGGAAATGCCGGCAAAGCACGTCTTTCATGGTATTGTATTGCACCCAGTCCATGCCCTCGCGGGTATACACTTCCGGCCGCCAGTCTTCGGCGAAAAAGCGGTCGCTTTTCAGCCGGCGCGAAGCCATGAGGATGAACACCCGGAAGGCCGTGTCGCTGAATCCGAAGCCTTTTGGCAGCGGCTCGCAGAGCGTGCCGACCAGCAAATCCACTTTTTCGATGTCGCCGCCGTACACTTCGCTCACTTCGCGGGCCAGTTCCAGATTGCCGCCCGTGAGGTCCTCAAAGGATTTCATCGGTCTCATGTGAAAGAGCCGTCGGAACTGGTTGTAGCGCGGCACGCCGCGTTCGCGGTCGCGCAGGATGTCCACGGCGCCCATGTCGAGGTGTTTGCCGTCGGGGGGGGTGAGGTCGCGCAGGAAATTGGGGAAGTTGCGGATCGTGATGGCGCCGGGATAATTGACCCCGAAGGAATAAAATACGTCGGAAAACGTCAGTCCGGCGGCCATGGGGTTGCGGGCGCGCTCGAAGGCCACGTCGTGCATCGTGAGCGTGGTTTTGTGCTCTCCGCTTTGCACGTCGAAAAAGGCGATGTCGTCGGGGATCAGCGGGTGCAGGCGGTACACCGAAACGAATTCTTCGGTGAGCGAAAACGGCGCGCCGTGTTGCTCGACGCCCGAGCCGGGGATGCCGCTCATGGCCTCGCTTTTGGAAATGCGGCCGAGAAGTTTGTGCAGTTTTTCGCCCATAAGACCCCACCAGTTGGCGTTCATGCCGATTTGCAGGGCGGGGTGGGCGAGGATGGCCGGGGTCCATTCCACGGTGTGGATTTTGGCCATGAGGGCGCAATTGATGAGTCGTGCCGTGTCGAACACCTGGTCGCTGGTCCAGCTCGGGTGTTTTTCACGCAGCATATCGCAGATCGAGTTGTGTTCGAGGGCGAAAAGCGTGTGCAGTAATTCCAGCCCCGTCCACCAGTTGTCATTGAAGCCGGTGATCGGGATGCCGCGTGCGTCGCGGGGCAGGAAGGAATCGGGCCGGCCGTCTTCCACGGTAAGTTTGCCGTCGGGCGACTGTCCGCGCAGGGCCGAGGTTTGTTCCTCGGTGGAGCCGTAAATCTGAGAGCCGTCCCACCAGTGCGTGTTTTTGTTGCGATAAGCAGGCGAGTGGCGATCGAGGTCGTCGAGCGGCTCGTCAGGCTGCGTACGGAACACCTTCATGTGCGGTTCGGACCATGGATCGCCGGGCGGCAGGGGGATTTCCACTTGTTCGGTGCTGTCGTGGTGCCCAAACCAGTCGTGCACCTGGAACTGAATCCAGGCCGCAGCCAGCAGGTTGACGATGGTGGCGGGTTTGAATTCGCCTTCCGGCCGGGCCAGCAGGCGCGCGCTGATCACGCGCGGATTGGGCGTCAGCAGTTCTTCCTGCGTCGGCGCTTTGGCAAATTCACGGGGCACGTTCCGTCCGAGCCGCATGCCGACGCAGCCCATGAGGGGTTGTTCCAGCGCGTTGAATTTTCCGTCGGAATGCCGCACGGCCCGGTAACGCGAGTCGTGCATCGGGCAGCCTTGCGGTGTGCCCTGTGCGTCTTCGGCCGGGTAAACGTCGTGCAGGTTTTTGGCGCGCAATTCATTGCGGAAGGCCATGAGGTTGAGGACGCCGAACCACTTCGGCAGACGGTGCCAGTCCACCACGCTGTTGATACCCCGAAAGGTCCAGATGAGCGTGCGCTGGCTGAAAGAAAGTTTCATAAAGTTGAACGAGTTGGGTAGTTATTAAAATGCAATTATGATCGACTGCGGAAAACTATGCCAAAAAATCGTTGTTTTGGTCAACTGCCTGCACCGCAGGTCGCATACCTTTGCCGCCCATTATGGAAAAAGTAAAATGCCTCATCATCGGCTCCGGCCCAGCCGGCTATGCCGCCGCCATTTATGCCGCCCGCGCCGGCCTCAGCCCGGTATTGTACACCGGTCCGCAGCCCGGCGGGCAGCTCACGATCACCAACGACGTGGAAAATTACCCGGGCTACCCGCAGGGGCGCATGGGTCCTGAAATGATGGAAGACTTCCGCATGCAGGCCGAGCGTTTCGAGACGGTCGTTCGCAATGAAATGATCGTCAAGGTCGATTTCACGGGTCCCATTCACAAAGCCTGGGCCGAAAGCGGTCACGAAATTCACGCCCCTGCGGTGATCATCGCCACCGGCGCCAGCGCCAAATGGCTGGGCATTCCCGGTGAAAAAGAACTGGAAAACAAAGGCGTTTCTGCCTGCGCCGTCTGCGACGGATTTTTTTTCCGTAAACAAAAAGTCGCCATCGTCGGTGGCGGCGACACGGCCGCCGAGGAAAGCACTTACCTCGCCAAAATCTGCTCCGAAGTGCACCTGCTCGTTCGCCGCGATGAAATGCGCGCTTCCAAAATCATGCAGGAACGCGTCATGAACACGCCTAACCTGATCGTTCACTGGAACACCCAGGCCGTGGAAGTGCTCGGCAACGAGGGCGTCGAGGGCGTGCGCATCCACAACAGCCAGACGAACGAGACCAGTGTGCTCGACGTAAACGGCTTTTTCGTGGCCATCGGCCACCAGCCGAGCACGGGTATTTTCAAGGACTGGATCACGCTCGACGACACCGGCTACATCAAAACCACGCCGGGCCGCACGTTTACGAATATCCCCGGCGTGTTTGCCTGCGGCGATGCCCAAGACAAGATTTACCGCCAGGCCGTCACCGCCGCCGGCACGGGCTGCATGGCCGCGCTGGATGCCGAGCGGTATCTGGTTGAGGCGGGATATTGAAAGTTGCAGGGGCTTATCCATGGAATTCTTCGCCTAGTTTGGCCAGAAAATCGTCTTTTTTCCGCCGCGAGATCTCCACGTTGGCGCCGTCCGACATTTGGGCGTAGCCGCCGTCGGTGCGCACATACCGTTTGAGGTGCGCCAGATTGATGATGTGGGAGTGGTGCACACGGCAGAAATTGTTCTGCTCCAGCTGCTGCTCGAACTCGCCGAGCGTGCGCGACACCAGCATTTTTTCCTGGCCGGTGAGGTAAAAGGTCGTGTAATTCGAGTCGGATTGCAGGCGGATGATATGGTCCATCGGCACGAAGACCAGTCCGTCCGAGGTGGGCAAAGCCAATCGCCGGGCCTCCGGGCGCTGCACCTGCCGGAAGAGTTTTTCAAGAGTGCCGAAGTCCAGGGTCCGGTTGGCGTGCTGTTCGCGCACCTTGCCGACGGCGGTTTCGAGCTCGTCCATGTCGATGGGTTTGAGCAGGTAGTCCGCTGCGGAGACCTTGAAAGCCTGTAGGGCGTACTGGTCGTAGGCGGTCGTAAAAATGACCGAGAAATTGAATTTGCCGAGTCGTTCCAACAACTCGAATCCGTTCATGTGCGGCATCTGGATGTCCAGAAAAACCAGATCGGGTTGTAAAGCCTGAATTTTTTCCAACCCCTCCCGTGGGTCGTTGGCCGTGCCGATGACCTCCACGTCGGGCGTCACCAGGCGCAGCATGTTGGTGAGGGCTTCGGTCGCGTGGGTTTCGTCGTCGATGAGGATGGCTTTCATGCTGTGAGGATTTGAGGATTTGAGGATTTGAAGATTTGAGGATTTGAAGATTTGAGGATTTGAGGGATGGTGATTATTGAGGGGCCGGTTTCTTTTTGCGGTTGCGAATTTTTTGTCATCCTGAAAGGAACTAAGGATTGCCCTTTTTTGAGCAGCGTCCGAAGAAAGCATGTTTGGTAAGGTCCTTTCAGGATGACAAAAAATATGCGATCGCAAGAAAACAGATTACCCCACCAACGGCATCCGCACCACCACTTTTGTGCCGCTCGGCTCACCGGCCGCATCCTGCAAATCGAGAATGTCCAGCCGGATGTCTTCGGCGAGTTGAGCATTGAGCAGTTCCAGCCGGTGACGGATATTCGCCAAGCCGGTGGACCGGTGATCCCGCTGCTGTGTTCGGTCGATTTCAGCAGCGCGGGTACGTCCCACGCCGTCGTCCTCGATTTCACACAGCAGCGTACGGTCGTCGGCTTTCAGAAAACGCACCCAAAGATTCCCCGGAGTGGTTTTGTGCATCAATCCGTGCCAGATGGCATTCTCGATATGCGGCTGGATCAGCATGCCCGGAATGCTCACCGATTCGGGGTTCAGCGCCGGATCGATCTGAAAGTGAAACGCAAAACGCTGGTTGAAGCGCAGACTCTCCAGTTCGGTGTAATAGCGCAGCAGTTCAATTTCCCGCGCCAGCGGCACCATGGGCGACTCCGAATTTTCCAAAATCAGCCGCATCAGCCGCGCAAATTTGGTCAGGTACCTGCTGGCCTCCCGGGTGTCATTTTTTAGGATAAAATTCTGAACGGAATTCAGCGCATTGAAAACAAAATGCGGGTTCATCTGCGAACGAAGGGCTTTCATTTCGAGGTCGGCCAATTGCTGGCGCACGGCGTTTTTCTCCGTTTCCCGTCGACGAACCTGCTGAATTTGACGCTGATAAAGCCCAACTGCCAGCGCCGCCAGCGCGATCAGCAGCGCTATCCGGAAGGCCCAGGTTTGCCAGAACGGCGGATAAATCGTCAGCGCCAGTATGGCTTCCTGATCGCCCCATACCCCGTCGCTGTTGGCCGAGCGCACCCGAAACCTGTATTTGCCGGGCGACAGGTTCAGGTAGTTGGCAAAATTGTCGGTGCCCGCTTCGCGCCAGTTGTCGTCAGCGTCGTCCAGGCGGTACTGGTAGCGATTGCTGTTACCATCGGGAAACCTGATCCCCGTAAATTCGATGCGCAGGGTATTGCGGTAATAAGGCAATTCGAGCCGGCCCGTTTCAGGCCAACTCTCGGCCGATTCGGTCACCCAAAGCCCCGTGATAAAGGTCTGCGGAGCGGGCGCAGCAGCGTCGATCTTGCCGGGCTCGAGCAGGCAAAGCCCTTTTTGCGTCGATACGAGCAGGATGTTCCGAGCGGTATCCAGTAGTTCCACGTTGGAGATGGAACTGGACAACAATCCGTCGGCCGCATAAAACGTGCGAATCTGGCGGCTGCCGACATTGTACCGGGTAAGACCGTACGGCGTGGCGAACCACATATTTCCGCCCGGATCGTAGGTGAAACCATTCACATGATCGGTGACCAGGCCCTCCGCCCTGCCAAAGGAATGCGTTTCAAGTGTATTGATATTCATCACGAAAGTGCCGTCTTCGGTTTGTACCCAAAGATTGCCCCAGGGGTCGCCGAGCATAAACTGGCTAGCCGTACAGTTCTGGTCTGTTGTGTTCCGCGGGGCTATCTTTTCAAAAACACCCGTTTGCCGGGTCCATTTGACGAGGTATTTTTTTTCAATGCCATAACTGAACCAGAGATCGCCGCGGGCGTCTTCGGTCATGGCGGAGGCCGAAATCAGGGGAAAAGGCGCGGAAGCGCCCTGGCTGGGGAAATGCCGGAAATGTCCGTTGCGGGTATCGTAACAGCACACGCCGTTGTTCCGCACCCGCCCCCAAATGAGTCCAAAATGGTCGCGGAATAGAAACTTATTGTCCAGGGAATCCAATCCGTGCACGGCTTCCCGAAGAAAACCGAAGCGCATATTGGAGGCTTTCAACCATAGAAGACCGTCGAGGGTATTGATCCAAAGGGTGTCGCCCCGGCCGGGCACGATGTGCGACAGGTAACCAAGGCCCTTGAATTTCAACTGTTTATCGTAAATAGTCGTCGTTTTACCCGTGTTTTGGTCGAGGCTGTAAAACCCGCCTGTACTGGTGCCCAGGAACCATTTGCCGGCAAACGTGCAGCAGGTGAATCCGAACCACTCTTCGGCAACGGATTTTTTTCGGATCAGTTCCTTGTGCGCGTCGTTGACGGGCGTCAGCGGCCTTGCCGGCGGCGTCCGGAGGCTCAGGAAAAAAATACCTTCAAATCTCGGGCACAGCCAGAGGTTTTGGTCCTTGTCCAAAAAAGTAGTGACCCCTTTGCCATCGGGCACCGAGATACTCCAGGGCCCGACTTCGGTCAGTTCGGCAGAACGCAGGTCGTACACCACCAATTTTCCAAAATAAGGACTCAGCAACAACAGGCTGTCGGGCAAAAGAAAGGGGCGCGTGAATTCCCCGAGGTAGCTCGTGGCCTTTGGATACGGGCTGTACAATTTGGGTTGGAGGTTCCTGGTGGCCCAATCGAAGTGGTACAACACCTCCGGTGAATGATGCCCCATGGAGGTCAGCCAAAGACCCCGGTCCCCATCCACCAGGACATTATATGCCCCCGAAGTACTGTCCAAAACACCGTATTCGGGAAACAGCCGGCACAAGTCGGTCGTTTTTTTGTGCTGAAAATCAATAATTTGCCAAAGGGAAACCTTCGAGCGAAAATTACATTTCACGGCCACCTGCCCTTCGGGCAATTCCAGAAACACCCGTGCGAAATAATTGTACGAAGGCTGCCCGGCTTCCTGCGGCGTGAAGTAGGAATCCACGACGCGCAGGTCCTTGTCCAGCCGGTGTACCCCCGTGCCGGTGCCTACCCAGATAAAACCCTGGCGGTCGCGCAGCAGGGTCCACACCAACAAATCGCCGTCCGCATACTCCGGTCGTGTGGGCAAAACCGCCGCCTCGAACGACAATTGCCGGGTGTTCAGCACGCACAGGCCTTTGGCGGTACCGATCAGCAGACGATGACCGGGCAGGTTCAATAAACAGCTGATCCCGGTAGAGGGCAGGCAACCCTTGCCGACAGCGCCCGGCCGGTCGTAAAACGACGTAAAACGCTCTCCGTCAAAGCGGCTCAGCCCTTCTTCCGTACCGAACCACATGAACCCGTCTTCATCCTGCGCGATGGCGTTGACCGAATTGTTGCACAGGCCCTGGGCCATCGTGAACTGGCTGTACCGGCCGAATTTGTCCTGCAGTTCGGCCTCGCGGCCGGGGCTGGCCAGCGGATTTTGGGCCACAGCCGTCCCGCCTGCGGACAGCAGGAGCAAGGGCAGGAAAATGTACAAGCCAAAACAGCGCATCGGAACGGTGAAAAGTTGCACTCAAAGGTCGCGCAAAGGGCCGGAACGACCTTCACCAGTTACGCGATGAGAATGACCAGTTGCTCAATGGGCGGGGTCGGGGGTGGGGTTTACGTGCTGGTAGTGACTTCCCCCGGCTGCTCATTAAGGCTTGCCACTTGCTCAGCGGGTATTTTGAACACCTGCTCGGGTCTTCACTTTTGGGCCTGAAAGTGAAATATCCAAACCGATGATTGACATGGAACAACAAATTTATCCGAACCGCTGGCTGCGCTGGATTTGCCTGGGATTGGTGCTCGTGCAGTTGCTGGCAATTGTATGCACCGAAACAGGGAAGCCGTGGCTGCCGCTCGGCTACGGGCTTCAGTTGGGACTGCTCCTGGCCACGGGGTTGGTGCTCGGGCCTTTGTCGCAGCGCAGACTGGATTTGCGGATAGGCCCGGAAGGCTTGGCCTTGCGGTATTTCCCTTACCAATGGCGTTACCGGGAGCTGGGCTGGAGCGAGATCCGGCATTTGCGGCTCCTGCCGCCGGACGAACCATTGCCCCGTGCCCGTTTCGGCCGACCGGCAAGCGATTTCACACACCTCTACCTGCTTACCGACCCACGCTCGGCGGTGTTCAATATCATGCTCGTCAACGGTATGCAACTCTATTTCTCTTCGAAATATCCGAAAGAACTACTTGATTATGTACAAAATGGCTTGTTGATGAAGGGACAAAATCAATTAAAGGCGCATTCCTGAAATGAAACACGGAGACACGGAGATTTTTCACCCGGCAACTTGAAGTCGTCCAATAAAAAATCTCCGTGCCTCCGTGTTTCATCCCCACTTACACAACTACTGCTGCCACTTACGCGACAGCCCTTCCCGACCCATCGCGGGTGGCTGATGTTTGTACCGGATTTTTCAAAAAAAACTAAACACTGCCTCCTGTCATGTCAAATCTGGATAAAAGGGCTCTACAAGCCTCCCGCCTTCCCGAAAACCACCAATACGGCGCCTTCGACTTGCTGTTTTCGCTCAACGAAGTCCATCGCGAATGGCTCCTGGGCGCAAGCCGGGAAATGGAACTCCCCACGGGCGCCATCCTGGTGCAGGAAGGCCAGCAGATCGAACATTTTTACGTACTGATCGAGGGCGTGATGAGCGTCTTTCACCCCGAACAACCCGACAAACCGATTGCTTCGGTGGGTCCCGGGCAGGTCATCGGCGAACTCTCGTTCGTGGAGCGCCGTCCGGCTTCGGCCAGCGTGAAAGCCGTGGAGCGCTGTATGCTGCTGATGATCCCCTTCGAACTGGTGCGACAGGAATCGGACCGCGACATGGCGTTCCGTGCCGACCTGAGCGAAGTGCTGCTGCGCACCGTGGCCAACCGACTGCGCCTGCTGACGGGCAAACTCAACTCGCTCCAGAACGGCCCGGCGTTCCGCGAGACAACACGCCACGAAACCCTGGCCGCTGCGCTGGACAATTTCAAATCGGCCGTGTTCAAAACCCGCGAGGCCGAGACGAGAAGGCAGGAAAGTGCCTTCCAGACCAGCGCCCGGTACACGGCTCAAAGCTACGCCACCCTCGTGGCCGAATTGCAGCGCCACCTCGGCGACGAAGCCCCCGGCACGCCACAAGAAAAAGACTCGCTGGGTTATAAAATCCAGCAGGAAATGGCGCCCTACCTCCTCCTGTCGGATTTCCTCAAACGCTCGTACACCAAGCCGCGCGGCTATGCCGGCGATTTTCTGACCATCGCCAACGCTTACGACGACATCGCCATCGGTAATGGCCGCACGGGCGAACTCATTGACCGACTAACCCTCGAATGCGGCGCCGTGAAAGCCGTGAAAAACCGCCGCAAGCTGCTCACCGAAGAGATCAAAAACACCATCGCTGCCGCCAACGGAAAGCCTGTGCACGTCACCGTCTTTGCCTGCGGCCCGGCCCGCGAACTGTTCGACGTGTACGCAGAACTCGAAGACCCTTCCCTGCTGGTCACCACCCTGATCGACATCGACCTGCAGGCTTTGTCCTATGTTTCGGATAAAAAAGACGCTTTTCGCGGGGCTCCGCTGCCGATGGAACTGCACCGCGAAAACCTCATTTACCTGGCCCTCGGCCGCCGCAAATTGTCGCTGCCGCCCCAGGACCTGATCTACTCCATCGGCCTGATCGATTATTTCAACGACCAGCTGGTGGTGAAACTCAGCGACTACGCGCACCAGTTGCTGCGCCCCGGCGGGCGGGTCATTTTCGGCAATTTTCACCCGAAAAACCCGCTGAAAGCCTACATGGACTACATCCTGGATTGGAAACTCATCCACCGCGACGAGGCCGATATGGACCGCCTGTTCCAGACTTCCGCCTTTGAAAAACCTGCGGAAGACATTCGTTTTGAGGAAGAAGGAATCAATTTGTTTGCGATTTGCAGGAAGCAAGGCGCAACCACTCAGGGTTTATTTGACCACATAAAGGACATTTAAGGACACATGAAGAAAAGGGTTGGGACACACTCACTATGCGAAGACTAATACCGTCAAAGTGAGTGTATCCCAACCCTTTTCTTCATGTGTCCTTAAATGTCCTTTATGTGGTCAAATAAACCCTGAGTGGTTGCGCCTTGCTTCCTGCAAATCGCAAACAAATTGATTCCTTCTT
>JBGAJY010000129.1:0-16098 GCA_044224705.1 Saprospiraceae bacterium | reverse complement strand
CAAATTGAAGCGCCATTATTTTGTTTTGAAGGCGGCGATGGCCTGCTTCGTAAACTCGGACAACGCCAGTCGTCCGCTGATGGCAGCGCGCTCGGCCAGCAGCACGTCCCAATGTTCGGCGCCTTGCCAAAACACGGTTTTGAGTTCGTTGAGCGCTTCGGGGCTGTACGAGCAAAGGTTTTGACAAAAATGGTCGATGTAGGCGTCGAGTTGTTCCACGGTATCGAATACTTCCTGAAAAAGGTTTTTCTCTTTGGCCCAGGCGGCGGTTTGCCATTCGCCGGGGTTGAGCGACAACTGGCTGAACGCCGCAGCGCCTACTTTTCGCTCCACGGCCGGACCGATGACAAAGGGTCCGAAGCCCACGGCCAGTTCGCTCAGGCGGATGCTGGCGTACATGGAAGCCATACAATAATCAGTGGCTGCTGCCAGCCCGACGCCGCCGCCCACGGCCTTGCCGTGCACCCGGCCGACAATGATTTTCGGGCAACGGCGCATGGCGTTGATCACGTTGCCGAAGCCTGCAAAAAAGGCTTTTCCCGTTTCAAAGTCCTGAATAGCAGCCAGTTCGTCGAAGCTGGCGCCTGCGCAAAAGGTCTTGTGCTCCGCGCTGCGCAGCACGATGACCCGCACGGCCGGGTCGGCGCCGGCGGCCTGCAAGTGCTCCACCAGTCCTTGTAAAAGGCGGCTGGGCAAGCTGTTGTGGTTGGGGTGGAAAAAGGTGATCGTGGCTACGCCGGTAGGGGAGAGGGCGGTGCTGACGGAACCTTGTTGGGTAATGTTCATGATGATCGTGTTTGGGCATTTACAATTGATTCTTGGCCACCAGCACCTCCATCACTTTCCACGCCATCTCGTTGTCTACCTTGAATTTACCTTTCAGGTAATGAAAAATCCTGTCCTCGGTGGGCGTCACGAGGCCGTCGGAGAGGATCACGTCGAGGCAATGGCAAAACAGCGGCAGCCGCGTCTGTTCCCGGATGGCGCCGATGGCCGCGTCGATGAGCGCCGAAGGGCTCCCGGCCTGCTCGTAATATTGTTCGGCAGCGGCGATGAGCGCCGCAGCATCGTGGCCCTTGAAAATATTGCGGCTTTGAATGGTCGTAAAAAAGACGGCATTTTCCTCCATGCCGTAGAGTTCATTGGCGCGCAGGCAGGCCATGAGCACCGCCGCGCAGGCTTCGGCTTCGTCGGCGATGTGGAAAGGAGCGGTGGATGCCGGGGTGTGGAAAAAATCCGGGGTCTCTTTCATAGAGAGAGCAGTAGACTGGTGTTCACAGTGGTGAATATGGGAGCAAAGGTGTGCTTTTTTCTGCTTCTGATTAAATTCGGGAGCCCCTGGAGTCCAGGTAGAATCACCCCTTTAAAATTTTCACCACCACGTCCTTCCCTTCATCGGACAGCCTCAAAAAATACCACCCGGCCGGCAAGTTGGCGCTCAACAACAATTCCTCCGCATGCCGTCCGGCAGCAAAGTTTTTTCCCGAAAAAAACGTCTGCAAAGTGCGGCCTTGCGCATCCGTCAGCGTCAGGGTGAAACAACCGGCCATCCCGGTCTCAAATTCGAAAGTGGCGCGCTCTGCAACCGGATTCGGCGCGATCAGGAGCACTTTCGGCATGGAAAAATCCACGACCCCCACGTTCAGCCCCGACAAATAACGCGCTGCGGCAAACGCCGTGTGGCCATCCGAAAACGAATAACCACCCAACAGCAACTTGCCGTCGGACTGCATGGCCATCGGAAAACCGTAGTCGTAGGCATCGTCGCCAAAATCCGTGGTGACCATCCCGGCTGTACCAAAATCCGCATCCGGCGTGCCGTCTGACCAATAACGGGCGAGGGCGAAATCGGGCAATGCGCCGTTGTAGGCATAGCCGCCGGCCACGATTTTACCGTCGGGTTGCAGGAGCACGGCGTTGGCAAAATCGTCGGAACCGGCGAAATCCGTGGTTGTCACACCCTGGTTGCCAAAATCCGGGTCCAGCGTGCCATCGTCGAGGTAGCGGAGCAGGGCAAAGTCGCGGTTTGCACCGGTGATGCCCGCCACGATGATTTTGCCGTCGGGTTGCAGGGCCAGCGCGCTGCCGCTGTCGGCATCGCTGCCCAGATCGATGGTCACATGACCGGCAGTCCCAAAAGCAGGATCAGGTGTGCCGTTCGGCAGAAAACGAGCCAGCGCGAGGTCGTCGGCCATGCCGAATTTGGCATCGCCGGCGAGCACGATTTTGCCGTCGGGCTGTATCGCCAGGGCGTAAGCGCGGGTGAAAAAAGTGCCGATGCCCAGGGTCACCTTCCCATCGCTGCTGAACGATGCGTCGGGGCTGCCGTCGGGCTTGAACCGCGCCAGGGCCATGAGCGAGCCGTTTCCCGTGGTGGCAGTGCCGGCGAGCAGGATTTTGCCATCCGCCTGCAACGCAATGGCACGTGCCACGTCGTCGCCGGTGCCGAAAGAAATCGTTCTGATCCCGTTGACGCCAAAACTTGAGTCGCGCAGGCCGTTGGACTGGTAGCGCAGCAGCGCAAAATCTTTGGAGCCGTTGGTGGCCACGGAAGCGCCGCCGGCGAGCAGGATTTTGCCATCGGGTTGCAACGCCAAAGCAAAACATTGGGCATCGCTGCCGATGGCCGTTTCGACGTGGCTGTCGACGCCAAAAGAAAAGTCGTAGTCGCCGTTCGGCATCAGGCGGGCGAGCACGAACACATTGGCCGTGCCGGACAGCGCATAGCCGGCGAGCAGGATTTTTTGATCGCTTTGCAGGGCGATGCCGTAGGCTTTATTGAGGAGCGGTTGCGCCAAAAAAGTAGCCGCGCCGTTGCTGCCAAACGAGGCGTCGGGGGCTCCGGACTGCGCGAAGGAAGAGGCGGCCAGGCATATCAGGCCAGCGGCAAGAGGAATTTTTTTGAACATGATCGATCCTGAAGCAGTGATTTTTGGCAAAAGTAGCCGCTTTCATGGCCAATGTTTGTACCACCGGCAGCAGCAAAACCGGACTTGTCGCTTTCTTTGCAGGGCTTCCTGTTATGTCGCGAACGTCGCTGCGCACCCGTTTTCCATGTATAAAGTCGAAGACCTCCACCAGTTCAATTTCCGACTCACCTCGCTCTGGGCGCTCAGCGAAATCGGCGGCAGTTTGCTGAATACGCTGAAACTGCCTTTTTCAGGTTTGCTGATCAGCGTGTGCAGCGTGCTCATCCTGGCCTTGTTTTTTCAGGCCAACCGCGACAATGAAAAACCCGTTGCCATCGCGTTCCTGGTGGTGACGGTGGTTAAATTTGCCTGCAATCCCGTCGGGTCGCCGCTGGCTTTTCTGGCGTTGTTTTTTCAAACGGGATGCTGCATGATGGCCTTCCGCTACATCCAGCCTTTCCAGCGCGGGGCGGTGGTTGCAGGAGTGGCTTGCCTGCTCCATACCTGTGCCCAGCAATTGTTGCTGCGGCCGGATGAAATCGATTTTTGGCAGTTCAAAACGGCATTTCTCCCCACAGCCATGCTCGACCGGTTTATTCTTGATCTGGTTAAGAGCAACCTTTTTTTTGAAATAGCCTACATCCTGCTGTTTCTGCTGACGGGTTGGGTGACGGGTTTGTTCGCCACCCGGCTGCCCGCCCTGATCGAGCGGGAAACCCAATTTCTGCATACCCTGGAAACACTTCCCAAACCCGTTCTGACCCCGAAGCAGCAGAAAAAACTGGACAAGAAAAACGCCAAGAAATCAAAATACGGTATCCCGAAAATGCTGCTCCTCGCAGGGGGCGCTGCCCTGGTCACCGGAAATTTCCACAGCGCCGTCCAGGTCTTTCAGTTTGCCTTGTTGTGGCTGGTGGTGTTCACCGATTTTTTTCAACGGCAGGTCGTGCCAAGGGTGCAATTCGCGCTCACTTCCCGCTTTTATCCGCAATACCTCGACCGGCCCGAAAGCGCCGGAAACTTTGGAAAAATGAGCGGGCTGATCCATTCGGCCTGGCTTCTGGCCAAAGCCGAACAGGCCGCGGCCCCGCGGGTCGGGCGCTTTGTCGCTCTTGTTTTTGCCTTGGGACTCGGCGATTTCAGCCACAGTTGAGATGTGTAAAAAAGCAGGGCGCGCCCTCCGGCGCGCCCTCATCACATCACAATAGACATCTCAAATCAAACTAAACGCAATTCTTTATTTCCCGTCGTACCGGAAATCCACGGGCACACCGCCCGCCCATAATTTCCCCTTGTTCACCGAAAAGCGGCTGCCAGCGGGTACCAATACCAGCAGGCGCGCATTGTCGGCGGCGATCTCGATTTTCACGGCGCCTTTCACAGCGCGGTTCAGGATTTTGCGGCTCACGGCATCGTACACGTCCACATTTTTGGGACCCACATCCACGGTCACGGTTTTGGTTTCGGCGTAAGGGTTGTAATAGAGGTAGCTGGGATAGGCTTCGTACCTGCGGAACATATCCGTCGCCCGGCAATCGATCTGCAGGATTTTTTCCACGTTCGTGGGCCGCACCAGTCCGCCGAAAAAGCCGACGTGGCCGCTGCCGTACAGCGAGAACATACTTTCCTGCGGCATGCCCGGCGCCCACAGCGGGCCGTCGCCCTGTGCGAAGGGCGTGATGCCCTGAAATTTTTTATTGTCCGGGTGACGGATCAGGCCTTCGTAGGCGATCACGTTGTTGGTCAGCGGTTTAAGATCCGGCAGGGCTTGCAGCGAATCCGGAATGTCGTAGGGGTAGTACAAGCGGGCGGCGTTGGTTGCATTGAGCGTCCATTTGCCCACGGCGCGGGCATAGCGCTGGTCGTAGCGCACCATTGCCGTGAGCGGCCAGGCCAGGTCGAAAGTGTTCATGGCGAAGCCGTAGCCGCCGCGGTCGGTGGTGCTGCCCACGAGTCCGCTCACATCGTAGCCGCCCCAGTTGCCGGTGATCACGCCCCAACCTTCGCGGTTGGTGGCGGTGCCGTCAAAGGTCCAGTCGAGGAATTTCTGCACGTCGTAATTCGCGTTTTGCTCGGCGTTCATGCGGGCCCCGAGGTAGGCGCCGAAAGGCATCAGGGCTTCGTAAAAGCGGCTTTCTTTTTGTGCGGCCAGGGCGTCGAGCGACTGCCGGGCGGCGCGCAGGTATTTTTTATCGCCGAATTTCTGGTAGGCGGAGTAGAGGATAAACGCGTAGCCGGCGGCCACGTCTTCCTGCGGCGGCACCTGGTTTTTGCCCGGCGTCATGGTTTTGAAATCGAAGAAGGAGTAAGAGTAGTTGCTGCCCAGCACCTGCGAGGAGGTATGAAACTGGTCGGCCACCGTGCGCATGATGTCCGAATAGCCTTCTTCTTTAGGGTAATAATGGCCGACGGCGTAAAACAGCACGTTGTTGTACACCTCGTACCAGTAATCGTTGCCGTAGCCGCCGCCGATGTGTGCGCCTTTGTTGGTAAAATTCATGATCACGTTCCAGCCGTTGTCGCGGTTGAAATAGTTGCGCGCCATACGCACGTAGTTGCGGCCGTCCTGATTGCTTTTGTCGATGCCCACGAGCGTGGCGCCGACGATGGAGCCCAAAGCGCCGAGCGCCTCGTGGTTTTCGCCATTGTTCACGGCCGGGCCTTCGCGCACGTCGCCGATGGCCGTGAACAGCCCGAAAGTGGTTTCCGGAAAATTGCGGCCTGTTTTATCCTCCCAGATGAACGGCCGGAACGGCCCTTTGGCCGAAAAATCGTACACGTAGCGGTCGAAATCCAGCGCGGTTTTGCGCCAGTCTTTCAACATGTAAGGCTTGGGCAGGTTCGGCATGGCATCGACGCGGGCGATGGCGCGTTGGGCGACGGGGCCGGCCGTGGGTTCAAACAGTGCGGGGGTTTTGCAAGCGGAGAGCAGCAGAAAAAGCAGCAGTAGCACTTGCGATCGGTTGGACAAAAAAGTATTTCTGGACATAAGGTTATTGTTATTGCAATTGTCTGAATTAAGAAGCAGTTTCTTAAATCGGTTCCCGCACCAGTCCGACATTCGGTTCTTCCCCCTCGGGCGCGTCCTTCCAGGCCTTGTCGCGCAGGATGGATTTTGCCATAAAATAGGCGAGGAAATGAACCAGTGCAATCACCAGCAAAGCATACCGCAACGCCGAGTATTCGCTCACGTAGCGCGCCAGCACGATGAACAATCCGCAGCCGAACAAACGCCCCACGTACAGCCCGATCTCATGGTTGAAAATGTAGGAAAACTCGTTGCGCTTTTCTTTCGCGGCCACCAGGTCGATCACCTGCAACTGGATGGGGAAATACGCGATGTCGAGCAGGGGCCGTGCAAAAACCAGGCAAAGCATAAATAAAATGACCCCCGTGGCGGAAAACAACGCCGCGTTGAATGCTGCGCCCAGCACGAACAACGACAAGCCCACAAGGAAAATACCCAGCCGGTGCGTCCGGTTGGTGGTGCGGCCCAGCACGTACAACAGGATAGCCGACAGCAGCGCCGCAATCGATTGCAGACTGCCCAATGCCCCTTCTTTACCCACCAAACTCAAAACGAGCATGGTCGGCGCGGTGACGATGTAGCCCTGCGCGACGCCTTTGAGCGCCGCCAGCCGCAGCATTTTTTGCCACAACGGGTGGAATTTGAAAAACAGAAAGGGCGACCGCTGCGGGTTCTGGAACTGCCCCCGGTGCACGAGGATGGAGGAAAACACCGTCATGGCGAACACGAAGGCCGTGAGCACGTAATACGCCACATTGACATCGCCGGAAAACCAGCCGTTCGCCTGCGTGGCCGCGATAAATGCGCCCGCAGCGCCCGGTACGACGATACCCGTGATGGTGTAAAACACCGTCTCGACCCCGTAGTAATAATTGCGGTTGTCGTCTTTTGTGGTGTTCAAAGCCAGGAAATCGCGGTTGGCCCAGAAAAAACCATACGACAAACCCATAATCAGCCCCGCAACAAAAACGCCTGCAGTATCGAGGTTCTCGAGCGACATCATGGCCGTCATCGACACCCCGCTGAGCAGCATGCCGAGGGAGTACAGGTTGGAAATCGGGATACGTTTCAGCAGGTAGCCGTTGATCAGAAAAGTCGTCGGGATACCCGTGTACACGGCCAGCTGGAAGATGACCACCAGACTGATGTCCTCCGAATTGCGCATGATGTACGCCCCGATGAACAGTTCGATGATGGGCATCACGAGGGCGTAAATGAGGTTGGTCAGCAGCAGCATCCGCATACCCAGCGGGTGGGAGCGGAAAAAGGCGATCTCGCGCGTTAGTTTTTTAAACATGGATGGTTGATGTTTTTTGTTCAAGACTAATTACGGCTGCGACCCGCTCGGCGCGAGGCTCAGCCTCGCGCCGGCAAGCGTCAACTTCCTGCGGTCAAACTGTTCAAAATCCCGCGGATCGACATTTTCGCGCCGCAAATCACCTGATCGGAGGCGCCGTAGTACATCGTGATTTCGTCGCCGTCCACGAGATGTCCATTGGTAAAAACGACGTTTCCAAAAAAGCCTTTTTGTTCGTATTCCGCCTCCGGGGCCAATAAAGGTTCGACCGAACGGGCGAGCACCTTGCCCGGGTCGTTCAGATCGAGTAAAATGGCGCCGAGGCAATAACGATGGTGCGCGTCGGCGCCGTGGTAAATTTCCAGCCAGCCCGCCTCCGTTTTGATCGGCGCGGCGCCGGCGCCCACCCGTACCGAATCCCACATACCCGGCCGGGTTTGCAGAATGCAGCGGTGGTTGCCCCAGTGGACGAGGTCGGGCGAGTCGGCCAGCCAGATGAAATTACCGCCCAGGTCGATGCCGGAAGGGCGGTGCAGGCAGAAATATTGCCCGCCGATTTTTTCTTCAAAAAGGCAGCAGTCCTTGTTGTGCGGCGGAAGGACCATGCCCGCGCGGTCGAAAGCCTGCCAGTCGCGGGTGCGCATCAGGCCCACGCCCACGCCGTTTTCAGACACCTGGGTGTAGGTGAGGTGGTACACGCCGTCCATCAGGCTGACGCGGCAGTCCTCGATGCCGAAGGTTTCCAAGGGGCCGAGGCCGAATATTTTAGTAGGCTGGTGTTCCGGTTCGTAGAAACGGATGCCGTCGTCGCTGCACACCAGGCGCAGGTGCGATATAGTCGACAGATAAGTGATGCCTTTGTAGCGCACCATCCGGGAATCGGAGAGGTCGAGATCGGGGTCGTCTTGCCGGAATTCCAGAATCTGCAACCCGCCGTCGGCTCCGATGATGGGAAAGGAAACGAAACCGGCTTGTTGCACCGGGCGTTCCGCCACGCGCAGCAGCAGCCAGGTTTTGCCGGCAAAGCTGAAAACGCCGGGATTCAGCACGCATTCCACCACGAAGTCGGGGCGGCTGGGCTCAATGTCGTGGTTGGTCAGAATGGGATTCTGCGGGAATCTTGTGGCCATGTGGATGCGCTGGTTTCCGTTTTGGAGGGATAAAAAATTTACCGCAGGCCCCACCCCCAGCCCCTCCCCGCAGGGGGAGGAGTTGTGGGTGGGCCTTTGGCAAAAAATCAAATGCTACTGTTTTTCAAATTTTACCGAACCGATGTTTTTACCGCCCAACACGAAATTGAGCAGGTAATGACCCGCCGGGTAGTTGTGCACGTTCAGTGAAATAGGACCGGAAGGAACTTCATTTTTGGCAAATTGAATCCCGTCGATCTGGCGTCCCTGCAGGTCGAACACACGCAGGACAAGCGCCTGCTGGCCGTCGAAACGGTGGCGAACATAAAGGCGGTCGGTCGCCGGATTCGGGAACACGTCCTGGATCAGGTGGAACAAACCGCTGTTCAGTTCGTCGATGCCGGTGGAGCCGGTTTGGAACAGGTGCGCGATTTCAGCGGCCGTGAGGGCTTTGTTGTAAATTTTCACTTCGTCCAAAGCGCCCTGGAAATACTGTCCGCCTTCCACCGGGTTGCTGCCCATACCGAAGGGATTGTCCGTGGTATTCAGTTTGGTGGCCACGGGTTTGCTGTTCACCTGTTCGCCGTTGATGTAAATGATGTCGTTCGTGCCGTCGTGCACCATGGTGACGTACCACCAGAAGCCCACGGTGAGTTCGTTGCCGTCGCCGGAGTCCATGTCGGAGATGAAGACGGGGAACTGCACGTTGTTGCCGTTGGTCGTCCACACGATTTTCAAGTGCTGCGGCAGGGAGATTTTCCAGCGCTCGTTCCAGTGCCCGAAATCGAGCACGTAAGCCTCCGCGTCGGCCAGGTTCTGGCCATCCACGCGTATCCAGAAGCTGACGGTCGTGTAGTCGGAAATGAGTTGCACGGCGTTCGGCACGAGCACGGAATCGCTCTGGCCGTCGAATTTGATGTTCTGCAAACCGCCGTTCTGGTGGGTCACCGATTCGAACACCGGGTTGCCGCCGATCACGCCATGGTTGTTGTACGGGGTGGCGTCGTTGGCATTGCCTTCAAAGGGGTACCAGGCGACGAGGCCAGGTTCGCCGGCGTCGATCTCCATGTCGGTCGTCAGTGTGATTTCCGCATAGGTCGAGTTGTTGCCGGCTTTGTCAAAGGCATACACTTCGAAGGTGTAAGGCGTTTCCGAATCCAGACCGCCCACGAGCGCGGAGGTAGACGTAGGAGCGATGGTGTCGAACAGCACGCCGTCCACCAGCACCACGTAGCCTTTTACGCCGCGGTCGTCCGTAGAAGCATCCCAGGCGAGCAGCACGGAGTGTGCGCCGGTGGTTCCGTTGAGGTTGCCGGGTTGGGTCGGCGGGGTCACGTCGGGCGTTTCTTCTTCGTCGGTGGTCACGTTCAGCGTGGTCACGTCGGATTCATTGCCTTCCGCATCCACGGCGCTGACGCCGAATACGAACTGCGTTTGTGCGGCCAGTCCGGGCAGATAAGCGGCGGTCGCGGCGGTTGTGAGGATTTTCACGCCGTCCTGGTACAGGTTGTATCCCGTCACGCCGACGTTGTCGGTGGAAGGCCACCACGAGAGGCCGACGTTGTTGAAAGTGACCACGGCGGCCAGGTTGAGCGGGGCGCTGGGCGCCTCGGTATCGGTCACGGCCGGCGCCTGCGACTGGGCCGCGTAGAGTGCCGCGACTTCCCCGTCCGTCAGCGCCACGTTGTAAATCTGCACTTCGTCCAGCGAGCCATTGAAATAGTTGCCGCCGTCTATCGGGTTGTAGCCCATGCCGAATACGTGGCCGGTGCTGTTGAGCGTGCCGCTCACGTTTTTCTCCGCTTTCAGCACGCCGTCCATAAAGATTTTGTCTTTCGTGCCGTCGTGGGTCATTACCACGTGTTTCCACACGCCTACGGGCAATTCGTTGCCGCCGCCGGAGTCCATATCGGAAATACCCGAGGTTTCGTTGGTGGTCCACACGGGTTTGCCGTGCGGGGGCAGGGAGATTTTCCAGCGTTCCTGCCAGCCGCCGAAGGAAAGCAGGAAGGCTTCGCCGGTGCCCGGCAGTTCATTGACATTGATCCAGAAGCTCACCGTGGCGTAGTCCGAGTTCAGTTGCGGCGAATTGGCGGCCGTGATTTCGCTGTTCAATCCGTTGAACCGGTAAGCGTGGTTGGCGCGGTTGAAGCGGTCGTCGGTCAGCTGCGCGCCGTTGGAAGCGGCGTTGTTGTGAAATGGCGTTACGTCGTTGGTATTGCCGTCGAAGGTGTAATTGGCCACGAGTTCGTCGGTGATCACCGGCGCAGCGCTTTGGGCGGCGTACAGGGCGGCTACCTCGCTGTCGCTCAGGGCGCGGTTGTACACCTGAATATCGTCCAGACTGCCTTTGAAATAATTGCCCGCGTCGATGGGGTTGTTGCCGATGCCGAGCGGCTGGCTGGTGTGGTTCAGGGCGCCGACCACGTCTTTCTGGTTGGCCAAAACGCCGTTGACAAAAATCTTGTCTTTCGCGCCGTCGTGCACGAGCACGACGTGCCGCCATTGGCCGGCCACCAGTTCGTTGCCGCCGCCGGCGTCCATGTCGGAAATGCCGTTGGCGTAGTTGGTCGTGAACACCACTTTGCCGTGCGAGGGCAGCGAGGCTTTCCAGCGTTCCTGCCAGCCGCCGTTGGAGAGCAGGTACACTTCGCCTGTAGCGGGCAGTTCGTCGGGTTTTACCCAAAAACTGATGGTGGTAAAGTCGGAATTCAACTGCACCGAGTTGGCTGCGATCAGCGAATCGGCTCCTGAAAAATGGTAGGCGTTGGCAGCGTAGCCGAAGCGGTCGGCCGCCGGCTGTGCACCGCCCACGAGAGCGTGGTTGGCAAATTGCGTGGCGTCGGCGGCGCTGCCAGCAAATTTGTACTCGGCCACCAGGTCGGTCGCCGTGCCCGGGAAGGTCGATTGCGCCGTGTGCAAGGCGGCCACGGCCGTAGCGTCCAGGGCGTAATTGTAAATCTGTACTTCGTCCAGCACACCGTCGAACCAGTTGCCGCCGTCCACGGCGTTGTAGCCGATGCCGAGCGGTTTGGTGGTGTTGTTCAGCGTGCCGGCTACGGCTTTGGAATTGGCCAAAACGCCGTCGACGTAAATTTTGTCGTTCGTTCCGTCGTGTACGCACACCACGTGTTTCCAGGTTCCGGCCACGAGTTCGTTGCCGCCGCCGGCGTCCATGTCGGAAATGCCGGAGCTGTTATTGGTCGTAAAAACCACTTTACCGTGCGAGGGCAGCGAGAGTTTGTACCGTTCCTGCCAGCCGCCGAACGACAGCAAAAACACCTCGCCGCTGGCGGGCAGCGTGCGCGGTTTTACCCAAAAACTGATGGTCGTGTAAGGTGAATTGAGTTGCGCGGAATTGGCCGCTTCAATTTCCGAAGAGGTGCCGTTGAAGCGGTAGGCGCTGTTGCCGTAGCCGAAACGGTCGGTTGCGGATGCCACGTCGGTCGCGCCGGCGGTGTTGCCGAAGTCCGAGGCGTCGAGCGTGTTGTTGCTGAACGGATAGGACGCGACGAGGCCTTGCGGTACCGTGGGAACGGTGCCCTGCAGCGCGTACAAAGTGGCGACCTGCGTGGCGTCCAGGGCGATATTGAACAACAAAATGTCGTCCAGCGAGCCTTTGAAATAGTTGCCGACATCGATCGGATTGTAGCCGATGCCGAGCGGTTTGGTGGTGCTGTTGAGCGTTCCCGACACGTTTTTTTCGGCCACCTGTACACCGTTGAAATAGATGCGGTCCTTCGTGCCATCGTGCACGAACACGACGTGTTTCCAGGTTCCGGTGGGCAATTCGTTGCCGCCGCCGGCGTCCATGTCGGAGATGCCGGAGGAGTTGTTGGTGGTCCAGACGAGTTTGCCGTGGTTGGGCAAGGAGATTTTCCAGCGTTCCTGCCAGCCACCGAAGGAGAGCAGGAAGACCTCCCCCTGGGCGGGAATTTCGTCGGCTTTTACCCAAAAACTGACGGTGGCGTAGTTGGAGTTGAGCGCCGCGTTGTTGGCGGCCTGGAGGTAGCTCTGCGAGCCGTCAAAATGGAAGGCGCGGTTGGCCCAGCCGAAGCGATCCTGCGTGAGGGTGGCGCCGTGGACCGCGGCGTTGTTGCCGTTGGCCGACAGGTCCTGTGCATTGCCTGTAAATGGATAATAGGCAACGGGAATTTGTGCAAGCGCGCCCGAGGCGGCCAGGAGCCAGCCAAAGACGAGTAAATGCAAGAGTTGTAAACGCCGTTTCATGATCTGTTGAATTTTAGTTTTTGAATAATATCGGTTGGATTGTGGCGGGTTTGGGGTGGAAGCGAAGGGAGTATTTGTGATTTTTCAGGCCCCTCCCCTTCCTGTACCCCACCCCCAACCCCTCCCCCGAAGGGGAGGGGCCTGATCGAGATGAGGGCAAACTCCCCTCCCCTTCGGGGGAGGGGTTGGGGGTGGGGTAAAACGCGGAGAAGGCATTACATTTTTACAACCCTCGACGCCCAGGCGTCCTGGTCGTTTCTAAAAATCACCTGATAAATTCCGGGCGGCCAGCGGCTCGAATCGAGTCGCATCCACCCGGCTGCGCCGGTTTTTTGCGAAAAAACCAACTTCCCTTGTGCGTCGAAAACGGAAAGCAGGCCGGCGCCTCCGGGTAGCTCGATGGTCAGACTTTCGGCGGCCGGGTTGGGCGAAAGCAGTAGTTTTTGTGTCCCTTGTGCGGGCGCCGTTGCGGCGCTGATTCCTTCGTTGTAAAGGCTCTGCACCGCATCGGGCGTGAGCGCGTGGTCGAAAATTTTTACTTCGTCGAGTATGCCCTTGAAATTGTAGTCGCTGTTGTCGGGCAACATCTGGCCCATGAGAAAGGCCAGTGTGGTGGTGCGGATGAGGCCGGAAAGCGGCCGGTAGCTGTGCAATTGGCCGTTCAGGTAAAGCGCGAGCAGGCTGCCGTCGTAGCTGACGGCGAGGTGATACGCGCTGTCGAGCTCCACGGAAACTTCGCTGTCGAGGTCGACGATGGTCGTGAGGGTGTTCACCGTCCAGCGGATTTTCCTTTCGGGGGTGACGGATATTTTCCAGCGGTTCTGCCAGCTGCCGTGCGAGAGCAGGAAGGTTTCTTTTTGCGGCAAAGCCAGCGGTTTGAACCAGCAGCTGACCGTGATCGCATCCTGAAAATTGAGCAGCGGACTATTGGCCACGGTGACCTTGTCGTTGGAGCCGTCGAAGCGGCAGGCGCTGGCCGGATGGTCCCAAAAATCGGGGACGTACAGGGGGCCGCCGCTGGCTGTGCCGTGCAGTTGATGGCCGCTGATGTCGTCGGCATTGCCCAAAAAAGGATACCAGGCGATGAGCTGTCCGCCCGCATCCGGGACAAAATTTTTGACCAAAATCTTTGTGGTCGCCTGCGCGGACAAGCCTTCGTCGTCGGTCACGCTGACGTCGATCTGGTAAATGCCTTCGGCCACCGGAGCCGTCCAGCTGAGGCTTGCGCCGGCTCCCGTGAACGCGCCACCCGAGGCGTTCCAACTGAAACTCAGCGGATCGCCGTTCGGGTCGGCAGCAGGTATAGATAATTCAAGGGTGCCGCCGGGGGCGACGTAGGGGGCGCTTTTTTGAACGGCGCCCAGCACCGGCGCCTGGTTGATCTCCGCCACGGCTTTCAACGTGAGCGTCGCGGTATCGGCCTGGCCGCTGTCGTCGGTCACGATGACGGTGAGTTCGTAGTCGCCCGGAACGGCCGGAGCGACCCATTGCACCGTGGCGCCATTGCCCGAAAGGCTGCCGCCCGTGGCCGACAAGTTCCAGGTGAAAGAGCCCGAATCCTGATCGAAAACCGTCGCGTACACGGCCGTGGAATCGCCGAACTGGACCTCCGGTTTTGCAGCGGCGAAGCCTTTGAGGCGGGGGGCATAAGAGAAAGCCTGCGCGCTTTGATTAAAATCGACCACCGTGCCGTTCACCAGCATTTTGTTGCGGTCGTAGCTGATGTCGCCTCCGGCGGGCGTGAGGGTCACTAAAATAGCCGCGTCGGCGGGGATCGTGACGGTCACCGTGCCGCTCGCGTTTTGCAGGAGAAAAGTTTCGGAGATGGCCTCGTAAATGTCCACCGGGGAGTTGCCGACGGCAATGTCTACCGTTTTGGACACGGCGTAAGGATTATAGAACAGGTAGCTCGGATAGGCGTTTTCTTTAAAAAAATCGGTCTTCAGGAGGTCGATTTTCAGGATTTTGGGCACGTTGGTTTTTTCCACAATAGCGCCGAGGTAGCCGATGGAGGAGGTGCCGTAAAGGGCCAGGTTGGTGCCTGCCCAGCCGCCGTTGAGGGCGTCGCCGGTGGAGTAGGGGGAGTTGCCCTGGTAGTTTTCGCGAAGCGCTTCGAAGCCGATCACGCGCTCGGGGTCGTAGGTGTTCGACCAGTTGGCGGAGGCGTCCTGCAGGGAGCCGGGCAAAAAACCGGGGTAAAAAAGCCGCGTGGCATTGCTCAGGTTGAGCATCCATTTGCCGATGGCGCGGGCAAATCGTTTGTCATAACGGACCATCGGCGCGAGCATGGCTGCCTGCTGCACGCCGTTGAGCTGGAAGGCGTAATCGTTGCCGTTGTCGTTCGCTTCGCCCACCAGGCCGTCCACGTCGAAACTGCCCCAGGTACCCACGATGGTGCCCCAGCCACGCAGCGGACCGCGGTCGAATGACCAGTTCAGCATTTTTTCAATATCGTAAGCGGTGCCGAGTTCGGCGTTCATTTTCGCGGCGATGCAGGTGCCGTAGGGCAGTTGCAGTTCGTAGGAGGGGTTGCTGTTCCATTCGTTCAGGAACTCGATGCTCCATTCCGCGCCCTGCAAATAGGCAGGGTCGCCGGTCTGTTTCCAGGCGTTGTACAGCACCCAGGCAAAGGCGCCGGCGGCTTCTGGCTCGTGCACGCCGTTGGCATTGGGCTGCATGGTTTTGAAATTCCAGGCGCGGTAGTCCATGTTGGCTTTCTGCCAGGGCGCCGCTTTGCCGCCCATGGCTTGCACGGCTTCGAGGAAGCGGTTGGCGATGGTCACGAACTGCACGTCGGCCTCGGCATTCAGGTTGGGATAGAGATCATAGAGCTGGTAAAAAAAGACGTTGGGCATCAGGTCGTACCACCAGTCGCTGCCGCTGCCGCTGCCCGGATTGTTGAGGTAGATGAGCTCGCCGTTGTTTTTATTGAAAAAATCCTGACTCATCAGCACCCAGTTTTGCCCGAACTGGTCGGTTTTGTCGATCCCGTTCAGTGTGGCGCCAACAAGGGAGGGCAGCACGTTGATGGCTTCGCTGTTGTTCGGCGAATTGGTGCCGACGTAGGTGCGCAGGTGGAAAAAGGGGTTTTGCGGGTAATTCAACCCGGCCGGTACGAGATTGACCAAAGGCAAATACTGCCCTGTTTTGGACACGTCGTACACGAAGGAATCGTAGCGCAGGGCGACCTGCCGCCAATCGCGCACATTGTATGGGGCCGGCTCGTTCGGCATGAGCTCCACGCGGGGAATGTTGACCTGAGGCGTCTGGGCCGGCAGCAGGGCGGCGGCGGCGCAGAGGATCAGGAGGAGGGTGCGTTTTAGATAATGCATTGATGGAGCGGATGTTAAGGCAGGTTTGAGGGGAGTTGTCGGAGGTTTTATTCAGGTTAATGGTTTTAGGTCTCCTCCGCATAGGCCCCGCCCCCAACCCCTCCCCCTGCGGGGCTCTTGATTACCCAAAAGTTCATTGAAATATTTGTGATGTGTTACAGGAATATTTATC